>CAZQMY010000080.1:0-18128 GCA_964594405.1 uncultured Spirochaetaceae bacterium
TCCGACGCCGCAGCCGCCCACGGTGGTGGGGATCGTCGAGATCGACGGCGCGCGTGTGCACATGCAGGTCGTGAACGTGGCGCCCGACGACGTGAGGACGGGCCTGCCGCTCCGCTTCGAGTTCAGGCGCATCCACGAGGTGGGCGGGCGACCCGACTATTACTGGAAGGCGACGCCCTCCGAGTGAAGGCAAGAGCGCCTCTGTGTGCATCGGGGAATCGGGGCAAGGAGAGCGGACATGGCGAGCGATGGCATTCGGGACAAGGCCTCCATCATCGGAGTCGGTGCCTGCAAGTTCGGAGAGAACTGGGATCAGTCGCCCTCGGACATGATCGTAGACGCCGCCTACGAGGCGTACGCGGACGCGGGGATCGAGGCACCCCAGCGCCAGATCGATGCCGTCTTCACCGGGAGCCTCTACACCAACGCCGGGCCGCACGAGTGTGCGGATGCACTCAAGCTCTTCAACAAGCCCGTCAGCATGGTCTCGAACTACTGTGCTACCGGTACCGACGCCTTCCGCTATGGCGTGATGAGCATCGCCGCGGGCGTGTACGAGACGGTGCTGGTGGTCGGCTACGACAAGCCCAAGGATCGCGGCATCTCGGGCCCGACGGTGATGATGGACGGCGTGCGCGATCTGCCCAGGACGCCGGCGGGATGGTTCTCGTTGTGCGCCGCCACCTACTTCGAGAAGTACGGGGCCGGCCGAGCCGACCTGGCGCGCATCGCCGTCAAGAATCACCACAACGGCACCCTGGCGCCGAAGAGCTTCCTCAAGCGCGAGATCACCATCGAAGAGGCGCTCAATGCGCGCATGATCTCCTGGCCATTCGGCCTCTACGATTGTGCGGCGCAGACCGACGGCGCCGCCGCGGTGATCATCACGCGCAGTGATCTCGCTTCGAGCCATCGAGACGACCCGGTGAAGGTGAAGGGCGTGACCATCCGATCGGGTCCCAATCCCCAGAAGGATCCCGGCAACGACTTCCTATCCTGGAAGCCCAACGGATGGGCGGCGCAGGACGCCTACACGCAGGCTGGGATCACCGATCCGCGCAAGGAGATCGGTGTCGCTCAGGTCCACGACTGCTTCTCGCTCACCGAGCTGCTCGCCTACGAGGATCTGGGATTCTGCGAGAAGGGGAGCGCGAAGGAGCACATCGCGGATGGCGCCTTCGAGCTCGGCGGCGACCTGCCCGTGAACACGGATGGCGGGCTCAAGACCTTCGGCCACCCCACCGGCGCCACCGGCGTGCGCATGATCTATGAGAACACCCTCCAGCTCCAGGGGCGCGCCGGAGAGCGGCAGGTGAAGGACCCGAGGCTCGCGCTCTCGCACAACCTCGGCGGCCACCCCACTGCATGCGGGATCGCGATCCTCGGGATGGACTGAGGCGGATCAGTCCTCGCCGTCCGACTCGAGGACCTCGCTCACGACCACGGTGGGCCGCGCATCGCCTTTGCGAAGGGGCCGGCCGACGATCTCCAGTGACTCGATGAGCCCGGCGAGCCCGGCCTTCGCCTTCTCGCCGAGCTCGATGAAGGAGAGGCCGAGGCCGTCGCTCCCAGCGTCCCGGATCACGCGCGCCTGGACGAGGACCTTCTTGCCGCCACCGTGCAGGGCCAGCTTGATCACGTCGCCGACGCCCAGCTCGGGATCGGGGGCGACCCGCATGCCGCCCATGGAGAGATCGTGGCCGATCACCACCTGCGCGCGGCCGCTGGTCGTCCCCAGGAGCCGCCGGCGATAGCCGACGCGCTCGGCGACGCGCCGGTCCTCGCGAGCACGGGCGTCCCGGCTGCCCGCGAGCGCGCCCGTCGCCGCATGCGGCACTTCCGCGACCCTTGCGGGCGCCCGGCGTCCCGGCTTGAGCTGCCCTCTGGCGCCGGCGGCCACGCGCATCGCGCGCTCGAGCACCGCCCTCGCCTCGGCCGAGAGGCGGGTGAAGCCCAGCGCGAGGATATGCTCGCCCTCGGACGATCCCATGTCCTCGAGCACGCGCGCGGGCAGCTCGACCTTCTGGCCGTCGCAATACTCGGAGGGAAGGCGGATGGCGAGACCGCCATCCGAGAGCTTGCCCCTGATGGCGATGCCGCACCCGCGCATGGAGAGCTGGAGCAGCGTCGCGTTGCGCTGTCGCCAGCCGCACTTGATCTTGACCGGGACGCCGAGGGGGACCCGGTCGGCCGAGCGTCGCTCGGGCCCCCGGTAGAGCGCGTGACGGATGAGCAGCTGCAGTGCGCTCGGGTCCATCGGCCCCTCCACGATGAAGTCGCAGCTCGAGCGCTGCAGCTGCTGGCGCATCGTACGAGAGAGCTTGCGGGCGACGACGATGTGCACGTCGGGCACGACACCGCCCGTCGATCCGGTGAAGCCGAGGGCCGTGCGTGGATTCGAGATCAAGAGCTCCATGCGCTCGGAGTCGGGCGCGCTGCCGACGTCGGAGAAGGGGAGCTGCTGGTCTCGGAGCAGGGCTCTGATCTGCTCCATCTCGCCATCGTCGGCGATGTAGATCGGAGGGTGGGGCTTGTCGGAGGGCGTGGCCATGAACGGTCCTCGTACTCTGATCGATCCCTGGGGGTGCGGCGCGCGTCGGGCGCAAGCTCGTTACCTCATCGAATCGTCCGCTCGCTGGATGACCTGAAGCGGTGATCCGCAGAAGGCCGGGGAACGCGAGCGGCTTCCGCCACACGGCGCGGACGCTCACGCAGGCTTCGACCTGCGTTGCGAGGAATCCGCCGACGCGCGATCTCCGATGTGACATGCCTCACTCGCGGGTCCGACCACTCAGATAGCTCCGCACCTTGTGACGCAGCTCGGCGAGGTCGCCCTTGCAGATGTAGCCGTCCGCGCCGACCTCGCTGACCGAGTCGCGGAGCGCTCCTTCGTCGCTCGAGGAGAAGAAGACGACCTTCGCATCCCCGATGCGATCATCGCACTTGAGGATCTCGACGACCGAGGGCCCCGAGAGCGCCGGCATGTTCATGTCCAGCAGCACCAGGTCGGGCTTCAGCTCGGCGATGACCTGCGTGGCGCCGAAGCCCCCGGTGTGGCACTCGACCGCGTAGCCCTCGTGCTTCAGCAGCCGGGCCGTCGACTTCAGGAGCAGCTCATCGTCGTCGATCAGCAGGACGAGGGGAGGTTTGCGGGATTCCATTCGGAGCGGCTCCTTGCTCGCGGTTGCGTGCGGCTCACGCCCGTGCCGAAGCGGTCGAGTCCGTCGGCTCGAGGGGGATGGAGATCGAGAATCTGCTCCCTTCTCCAGGCTTGCTCTCAACGCCGATCATCCCACCGAGCTGGGAGACGAGCGTGCGAACGATCGCCAGGCCCAGGCCCGTCCCCTCTCGGCGCTTGACCGCCGGATCCTCGACCTGGAAGAAGGGATCGAAGAGCTGATCGCGGTGTTCCAGCGGAATCCCGATGCCCGTGTCCTCCACGAAGAAGTGCGCCATGCCCTCCCCGCTCCGGACGCCGATGTGGATGTGACCGCAATCGGTGAACTTCGCCGCGTTGCTCGCCAGGTTCGTGAGGATCTGGCGCGTCATGATCGCATCGGTCCGGAGGTCCACTTGGGCGTCTTCGAGGCTCACCTCCACCTGCTTGTCGCCCAGGAGCGCACGTGTGGTCGAGGCGATCTCCGAGAGCAGGGCGGGCACGTCGATGGCCTCGGGCACGATCTGCAGCTTGCCGGCCCTGATCTTCGAGAGGTCGAGGATGTTGTTCACCAGGCCGCGCAGACTCGCCGCACTGCGCTGCGCGAGCTTCAACATCTCGCCGACCTCGTCCTGCTCACCCTCCTGATGCGCGGCGCTCGCCACCTCGATGAGCTGGACGATCGCGTTGACGGGCGCGCGCAGCTCATGGGTCACGTTGGAGATGAGCTGCGAACGCGTTCGATCCACGCGTTCGAGCTCGGCCGCTCGCTCATCGGCGAGGGCCCGCTGCGCCCGCGACTCCGCGAGCAGCGCGGACTGCTGGACGACGAGCTGACGGACGGAGATCAGGCCCGCATAGCGCCCGTCCTCATCGACGGCCACGATGGGCTCGTAGACGCGGTCCGGATCGCGCTCCATGACGCGTCCGAGGACGTGGTCGACGCGCTCGTCGCAGCGCACCAGAAGGCAGTCCTCGCGCGCGATGCGGGTGATGGGGGCTTGCCCGTAGAGGGCGTGCCCGAACTGGTGAGCGAGCTTGAGCAGCAGCTGGGTGCGCTCCACGAGGCCGATCGGTTGCCCCTTGTCGGGGTCCACCACGGCGAGGGCGTCGAGGTCGATGTTCGCCGAGAACCGGTCGGCGACCTCGCTCACGGTCAGCTGGGGAGGAATGCCGGGCGCAGACTTCACTTCGCCGCAGCGATCCAGCGTGAACGCCTCCCCGACGGCGCACTCGCTCGGCCGTCCGATCGACTCGAACTCGGCCGGCCACGGTGAGGGCGAGGTGCTCGCATGGGCGGCGGCGTCCGCTGCGCGATCAGCACCAACGAGAGACACGGGCCGGGACAAGGAGGACTCCTGGACGATCGTGCAGACTCGCCGCATAGGGGGCTGCAGGTCCTATCGGGCGGAAGCCTGGCTCTCGTTAGGGTCTCCAGCCCGGCCCCGTCGATCTTCACGCGGATGTGCACAGGGCTGCGCACCATCGGGCCCTTCCGTCGCGCTCTGCTCGAGAGCGCAGGGGGCAGGACCCGGCGGCTTCGACGCTCGCTGCGCTCGGGCTGCGCGCACTGTGCAGCGCCAGCGGGCGATCCAGGATCGCCGTGCGGGCGCCTGCAGGCGCCCGTCGCTCCCGGGCCTCAGCCCTGGCGTTCGATCCGCTCGAGCTGAGCCGCGCGCAGGGCGTCGAATTTCGCGAAGTCGATGGAGATGAAGAGGCCGTTGGCCCTGACGATCTGCGTCTCTCCATCCCAGATTCCGCCGCTGATGTAGATCTTGCGCCCCTCCTGGCGGTCGAAGCGCGCCTCGACGCGCAGGCGCTTCTTCGTTGGCGTGGGCTCGAGATAGCGAACGGTGATCTCTCCTGTCATCGCGGGGCCACCCGAGAAGATGCAGGCCATACCCAGCGCCTCGTCGAGCACGGCGGCCACCCATCCACCATGGCAGCAGCCGGGAGCCCCCTCGTAGGCGTTGCCGAACTCGACGGAGCCGCGCACCACCTTCGCATCGTGATCCGGGACGAGGTCTGCGGGGGGCGCGATGGGGTTGGCGAGCCCCTTGACCGGGCTCCGGTCAGTGAAATTCTCCATCCCGCCGACCAGCGAGCCCTCGGCCACCCCGGGCGGGTCGATCATGCGCGGCTGCGTGGCGAAGCGGCGCGCGCTGGCCTCCACCTGGCTGGCGATCTCGAGCAGCTCGCCTTCCGGCGCATCGGTGGCACAGAGACAGTCCATCAGCTCACGGACCGCGCCGGCCAGCCGGCGCTTGGCGCCCCAGTTGCCCGGCGCGTCATCGATGCGCTGACGCATCCGCTCGACCTGGTCTGCGATCTCCTTGCTCTTCGTCATGCTCGATCCACTCGATGCGGCTCCCGGGCCTCGGGCGATTGCGCGCTCTCGGCGGCGATGGACGCCGCGGCAGGACCGAGAGGATAACAGAGCGGCATCCTCCGCCGGCGATGGCCGATGGACTGATCTGCTACACAGCCACGATGGCCTCTCCCGAACCGCCGCGGCACGCGAGCCCGCTGCCCTTCGTCCACAGGCTCGTGCCGCAGGTCTACTACGGCTGGTTCGTGATGGCCGGCAGCTTCGTGCTCTCGTTCGTATCCGTCGGAATCGGCTTCTACGGGCAGACGGTCTTTCTCGATGGACTGATCCGTGAGCATGACTGGACCAAGGCTGAGGTCTCCGGTGCATCCACGTTCTACTTCATCGTCAGCGGAATCGCAGGCATGGGCGTGGGCCGCTGGGTGGATCGTCATGGCGCGCGGGGGACGCTCTTCGCAGGCGCGGCCACCATGTCGGCGGCGTTGATCGGCCTGGGCCGGGTGGATCGGCCGATCATGCTCTACCCGGTGTACGGGCTGCTCGCGGCCAGCTTCGCCATGACGGCGGCGGTGCCGCTGAACGCCATCCTGGGGCGCTGGTTCGTGCGGCGCCGCGCGTTGGCCATGAGCCTCTCCCAGACGGGCGTCTCGCTCGGTGGCATCGCGCTCGTGCCCCTGTCCACGACGCTGATCGAAGAGCGGGGAATGGGTGCGACGACTCTGGTCCTCGCCGCGCTGGCCTTGTCGACGATCTTGCCCATCACGGCCTGGGTGATCCGCTCCGACCCACGCGACCACGGCCTCCTGCCCGACGGCGCGGGCACGCCACCGGCCGCCGCTGGACCGGCGGCGCGCGCCTATCGTGTGCGCGATCTGATCGGCGACGATCGCTTCTCGTGGCTCGCGGGCTCCTTCTCGCTCATCCTCTTCTGCCAGACGGGCCTCAGTGTCCACGTGCTCCACCTCCTCCGGGATCACCTCTCGGCGACCACCGCGGCCTCGGGCGTCTCGATCCTGGCGGCGGGCAGCATCGCGGGGCGGCTGTGCATCGGGCAGGTGGCCGATCGGCTCGACAAGCGGCGCCTCGCCGCGCTCCTCTTCGCGTTGCAGGCCATCGCTCACTTCGCGCTCAGCGCCGCAGACGATCCGTCGGAGCTCTTCGCCGCCACCCTGCTCTTCGGCCTCACCATCGGCTCGGTCTTCATGCTGCAGTCGCTCCTCGTCATGGAGCTCTTCGGGATGGCCTCCTTCGGCCGCGTCTTCGGAGTGCAGAACTTCGTCACCTCCCTCGCTGGCGGGCTCGGACCGCTGGCCGTGGGCGCCGTGGCCCAGGCCGCCGGTGGGTATCCGCTCGCACTGCGGATGTTGGGCGGTGTCGCCCTCGTAGGCGCCTTGTCAGTCTGTATGATCCGCGGACCGGACGCGCAGGTGGAGGAGGGCTGACGTGCCGCCTGCGCCCGTCCTGCGCCCGTTCTGCCGGGGTCGCGCGCGGCTTCACTTCTCCGGCCGTTGCGTCGATGAACGGAGCATGGCCGCAGGACCCGACATGAACAGGATGCTCCCGCTGATGCGCGAGTTCAAAGCGCTGGAGCATCGCAGGCGCAGCCAGGGCGTGACGCCGCTGGAGTACCAGCGATGGTGTGACCTGAAGGAGACCCTCGCCAAGGCGCTTCCGGGCGGCGGCGATCAGCCAGCGGGCGCTGAGCGGCGGAAGAACACGCGCATCCCGACGCGGCTCCTCGTCGAGTTCCGCGACCGAGAGCATCTCTGCGAGGCGATCGTGAAGAACATCTCCACCGGGGGCCTCTTCATCAACACCGCATTCGGCCCGAGCGTCGGCGAGGAGCTCATGGTGGTGATCGCCGTCGCCGACGACGAGCGGGTCGAGGTGCCCTGCGAGGTGGTGACGAACAACGTCGACAGCGCCCTCACCACGCGTCGACTCGGTGTTGGCGTTAAATTCAAGATCCAGAGTCCGGAGCAGCGGGAGGCGGTGGACCGGCTCTTCGCGGAGGCGCTGGGGATGGAGTACGGCCCCGAGATCGATGCCTGCGGTCCGGCGCGCGGGCGCGCTCCGGACCCGCGCGACGAGGACGCCCTCCTGCGCACTCAGACGCGATCGTTCCGGAAGTCCACGTCCTGGGGGCGCAGCATGGTGGTGTGCCCGTTGAAGTAGGCACCTCGCGCCAGGGCGAAGCTGGAGGTCGTGATGTCGCCGTGCAGCCTCGCCGAGCCGCCGAGCTCGAGCTCTCGCGTGGCGAAGACGTCTCCGACCACGGCACCTTCGATGAAGACGCTGCGGGCGCGGATGTCGCCCTGAACGCTGCCAGCGGCCGCGATCACGACCACGCTCGAGCACTCCACCGATCCGCAGACATCGCCTTCGATGAGGACGGGCCGGTGTGTATGGAGGTGACCGTCGATCACGCATCCGGTCTCCACCACGAGGGGCTCGGGCCCACCGCGAAGCACGTCGGGCAGGCCGATCTGATCGGGCGACTCGATGGGCTCGGTGGGCGCCAGCACTCGTCTACGGGTCCAGGTCGGCCGGCTCAGCTGCATCTTGGCTTTCCCCTTGCGAGCGTGGGACTCGCGTGCGCTCTTGCGCCCGAGTTGCCCATGGCTATCGGCGGCTCTACGAAGGGGCTTGAGCGGCTCCGCAACCCATTGCGTTCTCAACGGTTTTCCGGCCGCCGGGAGCCCGGGGCGGGGCCGCTGCTAGGTTGGGGGGATGAGCGATCAGAAGTCGATCGAAGGGCTCCTGGCCCGGGCGGAGAAGACGGCGGCTCGAGACCCGCGCTGCGCTACGCAGCTGGTCGTGGCCAGGCGGGGAGAGGTGCTGGTGGAGGCGGCGTTCGGGTCTGCCCCCTTCGGCGGCGGTGGCGGTGTGGATGGCGAGGGGGCCACGGTCAGGGCCGCGGACGAGCGAACGCTCTTCTCCATCCACTCGGTCAGCAAGGCATTGACCTCCGCGGCGGTCTGGATCGTGCTCCAGGAGGGCAAGCTGCACCTCGAGGACACCGTCAAGGAGCACATCCCCGAGTTCGGCGCGAAGGACAAGGGCGGCGTGACGGTGGAGCACCTGCTCACGCACACGGCCGGCTTCCCGACGCCGCGCTTCGAGGCCGCCGACTGGCCGGATGCTGCGCGCCGCGCCGGCCAATTCGCGCGGTGGCCGCTGGAGTGGCCGCCGGGTACGCGCTTCGTCTATCACCCGAGCTCCACCATGTGGGTCCTCGCGGAGCTGATCACCCGGGCGACCGACATGGACTACCGCGAGTTCATGCGCTCGCGGATCTTCGAGCCCGCCGGGATCGAGGACGTCTTCATGGGGCTCCCCGAGAGCGAGGCGCAGCGCGTCGCGGACGTCGTCCTGATGGGCGACGTCGTGAGCGAGGGCGATCGGGGCGCGTCGCCGGTGGACGCGCCGGTGGTGACCGCCGCGATGCTCGAGCATGCCAATCGCATGGAGAATCGGAGGGAGGGCGGGCCCGGTGGCGGGGCCATCGCCACCGCGCGTGGCATCGCCCTCCTCTATCAGGCGATCCTGGGTGATCTCGAGGGCTGGGGGCCCGGCATCTGGCGCAGGGCCACCCTCCTCGAAGCGCTGCGGATCCGCAATCCGGGGCTCATCGATCCGATGACCGGTCAGCCGGCGCTCCGCGGTCTCGGGGTCGTGATCGCCGGTGACGAGGGGCGGCTCTGGCGCGGCTTCTCGCACGAGAACTCGCCATCCGCGTTCGGGCACATGGGTGCAGGTGGTCAGATCTCGTGGGCCGATCCCGAGAGAGAGCTCTCCTTCGCCTTCCTGACCAACGGTGCCGAGCAGGACGCGGCGAGACAGGGCGCCAACGGATTCAGGATGTCGACCCTCGCCGTGGCCTGCGGCTGAGCGAGCTGCGCTCGGATCAGTCGTCGTCGGCGGCCGCCACGACCTTGGCGAGGTCGAAGAGCGAGATGTTGCCGACGAGCACGTCATCCGACTCACCGGACTCGACGACGAGCACACGATGTACCCGATGCTCGAGCAGCTTCCTGGCCACCTCGGTGACCGGCGTCGAGGGCTCGACCGAGACGACGCTCGGTGTCATCACGTCGGCCACGGTTCGACCCATGGTCTCGTTGCGCACGGCGAGCCCGCCGTCCGTCAGCCCCTCCTCGAGCTGCTCACCGTCCCGGTAGAAGTCGAGGCTCTCCTGTTCCGCGCTCGCCTCTTCGTCGACACTCTCCCCCAGCAGGTCACGGATGCTCACGACGCCGAGCACGCGTCCGCCATCGTTGACCACGGGCGCGCCGCTGATCTCCTCGTCGATGAACAGGCGGTGGACGGACTCGAGGGGGTCGTCGGGTCCGACGACGACCACCTTGGACTGCATGATGTCCTTCGCGAGGACCTTTCTCATTTGGGGCTCCCTTGTCGTCGAGCGGCGGTACGCGTTTCGATCTCTGCACTGATCGTGCAGCGCGGGGAGGCGGCGTGCAACCGCTATGCCCGCGAGCGGCGAGGCTGGAGGCGATATGATGGCGATCTACGGGGCGTTCGGCCACGAAATGTGAGCGGGCGTGCGGAGTCGCCTTCCCTTGCATCGCTCCCGGGCTAACCTCATCGCGCAGATGTCCGAGATCGTGCTCATCAATCTCACCGGCGAGGATCGCCCCGGGCTCACCCACGAGCTCACCCGGATCCTCGCCCGCCACAACGTCCGGGTGCTCGATATCGGGCAGGCGGTGATCCATCAGACCCTCACGTGGGGCATCCTCATCGAGCTGCCGCCGGACGCCGAGTCCGAGACGGTCCTCAAGGATCTCCTCTTTCGCGCGCACGCCCTGGACCTCCAGGTGCGCTTCTCGCCGGTCTCGGAGGACGACTACGAGGCCTGGGTGGGCGCGCAGGGCAAGCCGCGCCACATCATCACGCTCCTCGGCGAGGAGCTCGGCAGCCACGCGCTCGAGCAGATCTCGCGGATCATCTCGTCGCACGGCATGAACATCGACATGATGATGCGCCTCTCGGGCCGTGTCTCGCTGCGCGACGCGGATCAGCCGCGTCGGGCCTGTCTGGAGCTCTCGGTGCGCGGCGCGCCCGACGACGCGAGCGCTCTGCGCGCCGATCTGCTCGAGGTCTCGCAGCAGTTCGACGTGGACATCGCGATTCAAGTGGACGACGTCTATCGGCGCAACCGGCGCATGGTGGCCTTCGACATGGACTCGACGCTGATCCAGACGGAGGTGATCGACGAGCTGGCTGACGCGGCGGGTATGAAGGCCGAGGTCGCGGCCATCACCGAGGCCGCGATGAACGGCGAGCTCGACTTCACCCAGAGCCTGCGCCGTCGCCTCTCGCTGCTCGAGGGCCTGCCGGCGAGCGTGCTCGCGGAGATCGCCGAGCGACTGCCCCTCACCGAAGGCGCGGAGCGGCTGATAGGCACCCTGCGCGGCCTCGGCTACAAGACGGCCATTCTCTCGGGCGGCTTCAGCTACTTCGGCGAGCATCTACAGCGCCGGCTGGGCATCGACTACGTATACGCGAACGAGCTCGAGATCGAAGACGGGAGGCTCACCGGGCGCGTCGTCGGACGCGTCGTCGACGGCGCGCGCAAGGCAGAGCTCCTGAAGGAGATCGCGGAGGGCGAAGGGATCTCCCTCGCCCAGGTGATCGCCGTGGGCGACGGTGCCAACGACCTGCCGATGCTCGATGCGGCGGGTCTCGGCATCGCATTCCATGCGAAGCCGAAGGTGATGCGGGAGGCGGAGCAGTCCATCTCGTCGCTCGGCCTCGATGGGATCCTCTACCTGATCGGCGTGCGCGATCGCGAGGTCAGCGAGTCGTCGTCGGGCTGAGACGGATCCGGCCAGCGGCGATGCCCCTGCGCGCGGCGGCTGCACCCAGGGCGCCCAGCAGGCCGGCGAGCAGCCCCGATCCGACGATCGGCACCGCCGGAGACTCGTTGTTGCCTCCCTCGCACTTCGCCGAGAGCTCGGCCTCGATGAGCAGCGTATTCGCGTCGTCGTAGATGGCCCCCTTGGCGTCACCCCACGCCGGATCCGTCGGCGAGGGCGCCTCGATGGGCAGCGAGTCGTCGGCGAGAGGCGGCTCCGGGCCACCGAATTGTGCGGCGATGAAGATCACGTCGGCCTCGAGGATCGGGAAGCCGGGCAGGGCGGGGCCGGCGGAGACGCTGTCCACCGGCTGGTAGAGGTTCAGCAACGAGTCCACCAGGATGTCGATCTCGTTCAGCGGGCCGGCGGGGATGTGGTCGAAGCGCTGACTGCCGATGGTCAGCTCGAAATCCACGATGGCACCGAGATAGATGCCCGAGCTCGGATCCGGGTCCGTGTCCGGAGTGGTGGATTCGAAGGTGTAGGTGACCGTCATGGCCGCGCCGGTCGTGATGGGCGTGTCGGGGGGCAGCGAAGCTGCGAGATTCGGATCGATGGCGGTGACGCTGCCCGTGTAGCAGACGTCGAGCAGCTCGGCCGACGCGTGGCCGGACGGGATCGCGAGCAGGAAGAGCGCGACGCGGAGTGCGTAGAGCAGCTTGCTGGCTTTCTGCATTTCGGATCTCCCTGGCGCCTGCATGGCAGGCGCGGAGTCGTCTTCGAGTGGGCGCTCAGTCGCCGATCGCCCAGGGCATGGTGAGCCCGAGCGCCACCCAGTTGCCCGGACCGGAGAGGCCGAGGGTGACGTTGGGCTCGATGTAGAGTCCGCCGCGCATCATGCCGGTGAGCCCGAGGCGCAGGCTGTATGTCTCTCTGGACGACAGCAGTACCTGTCCCGTGTCCGAGAGGTCGTTGTCGAAGATCGCTTCGGAGGTGAACACGCCCGATACGCTGGTGCTGAGCGTGAGGGAGTCGTTCACCGAGAACGCCCAGCCGCCGGTGAGGCGGCCGCGATGCGGCGCGACCAGCAGATTGAGGTTCTGATACGAGCGCGACCAGGTGTAGCGGTAGTCGAGGCCCCCGTAGATCACGACGGGGTCGAAGCTCTTGACCAGCCACGCCTTGCCCGTGATCGAGCCGTTGCTGTTGTGCAGCGGCGCCATGCCCTCGAGTGTCAGGATCACGTCCGGCACGCGAGGGCCTTCGTGCAGGAGCGTGCGCGAGATGCCCAGTCGAAGTGCGACCACCGACTCGGTGCCGAGGCGCGGGTCCACCTCGTCCGGGACGATCTCGCCTTCTCCGGTCCGGTAGTCGAGCCGCTCGCTGCTGTCGTAGTAGCGATAGTCCGCGCCGATGAAGATCTCGGTCTCGTCGAAGAGCCCGTACCGGATGTTGAGCAGCCCCGTCAGGATGTCGTCCTCGAGCGTGGTGCTGCGGTAGATCGTGAAGTCGGGGTTCGAGAAGTCGATGGCGACGACCTCGCGTTGGTCCGAGTGCGAGTACGCGAAGGCCGGCTCGAGGATGAACTGGCCCGGGCTGAGGAGCACGCGATGGCGGCGCAGGAAGATCTCGCTGGCTGTCCGGCCCTCCGGCGGGTAGCCGATGACGGCGGGGTCTTCGTCGACGCCGCCCTCCGGCCCGGTGCCTCGAAGCGCGCCGAGGCGCTCGTCTCCGATCGCGACGACCCCGGTCACGGGGTCTTCGGATTCGGGCACCGGTGCGGGCTCGAGCTCGACCGGGATGTCGCTCGCGGCGATGGCCACGGGGTCGACGCCGCCCAGCCAGCGCTCGAGCGCGACGCGACTGAAGCGCCACTCCCGGCCGATGCGGCGCCCGGGGACCTCGAGCCGCTTCGCCATCGCCTCGAGGTCGCCCGCGGCGACCCGGAGGAAGGCCGCGGCCTCAGCCAGGGTCATCACCTCCGGCGCCGGCGCCGGTGCCGGTCCGGGCGGCGCGGCCAGCCCGGGAGTGGAGAGCGCGAAGGCCAGCAGCAGCCCGAGGCCTGCGCCGCCGCGCACGGCGCTCGGCCGGCGGCGATCCAGGCGGCCGGGCCGCTGTCTATCTCGGGAAGCTCTGATGGACATCCAGCGGACCGATATTCATCAGCTGCCGTACGGCGAGCAGCTCGGGTTGGGTCGGGGCATCGGCAGCGAGGGCGAGGAGGGGAGCGCTCTCGGCGCCGACGACGAAGATCACGCCCTTGCCGTCCTCCTCGAGCCACATCTCGAGGAACTTGAACGCGGGCACGCGGATGTTCCCGCGCGCAGGATCCGCCAGGAAGATCCGGTCGCCCCTCACGCCCCGAAGCACGGCGAAGTGCCGATAGCCGCCCGGCTTGATGAAGACGATCACCGGCCGCGTGAGCTCGAGCAGGAAGTCGGGATCCACTCGATAGCCCTCGGCGCGATGGCCCCGACGCGTGGCGACGGTCTTCAGGTTGAGCAGCGAGAGCCCCTGCTCCATGGTCACGCGCTTCTGCTCCTCGGTGAGGCCGTCGAGCACTTCGAGCAGGATCTCGCGCTCGCTGATGTCCGGATCCGTTCCCGCGAGCAGCGTGGCCAGCGCGGCCGAGCCGCAGCTGTAGTCGAAACCCTGACGAACGACACCATGGTCGCGCATGTCCTTCCAGGTGCGCGGACTCCGGCCCGCCCTTCTCGGCAGGTCGAGCGGAGGCTCGTGAAGGAGCGGCATGCCGGGGGCGCGCGGCTCCGCACCGACGGCGATGTCGGTCTGTGCGAGCGTGTGGCTCGCCACGAGCGCGGACGCGATGCACGCGAGGGCCGCCGACCATGTCATTCGGGCTCTGGAGGGGCGGTGCTGCATTCGGGGCGGCTGTCCTGGATGGGTTCGTGGTGGAGACACGCCCACTCGTGCGCAAGCGGCGCGCGTTGTGCGTCTTCGCGGGACTCCCCCTCCCGGAGTCTCAGGGCGACGCTCGGAGAGATGAGTGGTGGGGGCGGGGGGGGGGGGCGCCCCGCAACAGTGGGGCCGAGGAGGGGGGCGCGCCCACCACTCTCGTGTCGACCAGTCGTGCCCCTCGCACATGAGGCACGCCAACTCGTCACATCCGCTGGAGCTGACTCAGGGGATATAGGGCGAGTCGATCGTCACGGTGATCTGACCCGTCGCGGCTACGCCGATCACGTGGATCGTCGTGGCCTGGAATGTGAAGGTCTGATCGAAGTCGTGATGCAGCTTCGGGAAATCGAACGTCGTAGTGAACGTTCCCTCGCCGCGCACGTCGCCGAGCTCGGCCAGCGACATGGGGGCCACGAACTCTGCCCCCGCGGTGCTGAACTCAGAGAGCAGATCTCCCTGGTTCGCATCCATTGCCGCGCTTGCGGCGCTGGTGGCGATCAGCACCACGAGAGCACTCAGAAGGGCTTTGAACGTCTTCATGAGTTTTCTCCAATGGCTGATCTGCGTATGGTCTCCTGACCACGACTCGAAGCTATCATGATGGATTTCCCCGTATCAACAGAAAAATGGGAAGACGTCCCATGTATTTCGATCATATGCGATGCGTGACAAGGGCTCGTCCACTCATCGCGTAGACGTCGGGATCGTACGACCCAGATGAAGGTGTACGACAGAATCGGGCTCCTTCCGACCGGCGCGGACTGCCTCCTGCCGGGCCTCGGAGGCCATCTGCGCGTGGACCAGGGAGCCGCTGGCGGCGTCCCACTCGCCGACCAGCTCGGTCCAGGCCCCACGTTCGGGCTTCGGGCCTTCCACGGCGGCGACGTGAACCGCGCCGACCCGCCAGCGCTCGCCGCTCACCGGAAGCGCGATGCCCCGGACGCTGGCGGAGCGCGGCGCCCCGCTTCGCCCCAGCCAGCTGGGGACCACCGAGCCGCCCGCGGCGCGAACGCCGTGCACGCTGATCACATCGCCGGGCTCGAGGTCTTCCAGCTCGAGCGCTTCGCCTTCGGGATACGCTTCGATGAGCACGTCTTCTCCGACCCGGAAGGCCTCGCCCATCACCTCGACGATCCGCGCCTCGACGTCGACGGTCGTCATGGGTCCTTCGAGAAGGGGCCGCGTGGTCGCCCGCAGCACGAGGCTGCTTCCGTGCGCGGGCGCCAGCTCGACTCGGAGCATCTGGCCCACCCGCAGCGCGGATGCAGGTCGCATGACCCCGCCGTCCTCGATCATCGTCCCCTCGTCGAAGACGAGGTGCTCTCCGCGAACGCACGGGCCTTCGATCTGGGTGACCATGCCCTCGAGCGCGCTCAGGGCGCCGGCGCCGTCACCGGCCGCGCGCACGTCGTGCAGGGCCCGGTTGTCCATGCCCTGGATCCCCGTGCCACCGATGCCGTCGATGGGATCCGTGAGCCCGCTGCCGCCGATGCCACCCGAGTCGTCGAGGCCGGTCCCGCCGATGCCGTCGTCGCCGCCGGCGATTCCGGTTCCTCCGATGCCGTCGTTGTCCGCGAGCAGCTGCGTGACGGTCTCGTCGCTCGGCGCTGCGACCAGGCAGGCCGCTCGCGCCGACCCGGGGCCGAAGCTCGCCGCAGCGAAGACGGTCGCCAGCAGAGCGATCGCGCCGTGGGCCAGCTCACTCCTCATCGGCGTGGCCCTCCTCGGCAAGAGGGGCATCTGCAGCTCCCGACCTCTCGGCCTCGCTCGGGTTCCTCGGGCCGCGGTAGAAGTAGAGGCCGAAGTTCATGCGCTCGGCCTTCTCGTCGTCGTGCGGCTCGCTCGACCGCTCGCGGGCCATCTCGTTGAGCTTCTCGAGCAGCTTCATGCCCTCCTGCTCGGCGAACCTCGCCAGGGCGTTGACGTCGTCCGGCGCGAGGGAGTTGTAGTGGACGCTTCGCTCGAGGAGGGGCGACTCGCTGCCCTGGATGTTGCGGACCGCAGCGTCGAGATGGTCGTGCCCATTGCGGCCGAGGTAGAAGAGCTTCTCGTCGAAGCCCTGGCGCGGAACGAATGCGGCGGTGAGCAGGTGGATCCTACGCGCGTCGTCCACGCGAACCAGGCCGAGGCGGATCCACTCGTCGAGCACGCTTCGCGGATGGATGTCGCGACTGACGCTCTTGACGAGGTCGTCGAAGCTGGGCTCATCCGCCTCGGCATCGGCGACCGTGGCCCTGATCAGCGGGCGGGGCCGACCCTCCGCGTCCAGGTAGCGCTGATCGCCGGTCCAGCGCGCGATCAGCTGGGCGCCCAGCGAGATCGAGCGCGGGGGCTCCGCGATCGCCGAGTCGCTGTGCTCGCGAAGGCGCTTCAGCTCCTTGCGATGGATCCCGGTCATCAGGCTGAGGCGACTGTCCGATCGCTTGCGCTGTGAGCGCTCCAGCTCTTCGTTGGCCACGTCGAAGTACACCTGCTTGAGCAGGCTCGAGGCCTCCTGGATGGGGAGGTTCTGGGAGAGCATCAGGCGGACCAGCGGACGAAGGACGCGTTCGAGCGCGCGGCGGAGCTTCGCAGAGGGCTGTCCGCCAGGCGCGGGTTCGCCGGCGTGGTCTTCGATCACGGCTCTGCTCCTGTCGTGTCTCCCACTCTGCTCGTGCCTTCCACTCCGAGTGGCCGCGCCAGGTGCGCCGATGGACGAGGGATGCGCTGGCTGCGATGCCATCTCGTTGCCCGATACACGCCCTGCACGCCCCGTCGAGGATCTGATGATGCCGCTCACCGTGATCCCCGCCGATCGTCATACCCGCGAAGGGCCGATGGGAGAGGATCACCGCGCATGCGGCGAATAGGGCACGATCCTCTCATGAAAAAGTCGTAGGAGGAAGAGCAAAAAGGGAAGATTCCCCAGGGATCGTCGCACCCGAACGCATCTGCCCGCCCAAGCGCCTGGGAATCCGGTTCTTTCGGGAGAGGCCCGATTCGCCCCCGCCAGGGCGTTCATCGAGCAGGCGGGCCGCGCTAGCTCGGGGCCGGCGGGCGGTGGCGGAGCGCGAGGGTGACCTCGAGGTGGGCCTCCACCACCGCGAGGTCGACGGGGGCGTCGCGCAGCGTGCGCGCAGCGACGATCCGCACGCCGTGGAAGATCATGGCCGCGAGCGCGATCCCCGCGGCGACGATGTAGACCACCACCATGAAGCCCGGCTTCTGCGTCAGGTCCACCACGTCCACCAACGCGAGGCTGCTGGTGCCCACCAGGATCACGGCCGAGACCAGCGTGGCGGCGACCGCCTGGAGGATCACCGGAGCCGCGCCCCGATCCACGTACCTCCGCAGCTCCGAGGGGGAGAAGTGGTCGAGGAACCAGCCCGTCTCCTCGTCGACGCCTCGATTTGAGGGGGGCGCGACCACGGCACCCGTCAGCGGATCCGTCGCCGCCTCACCCCTCTTGTGCGCCTCGATCCCGGACCAGATCCGCGCGTGGACGGACTCGCTGATGGGGTAGAGCAGGCCGATCACGAATCCGATCACGCCCGTGGCGGCCGGCGCGAGTCCGAAGATCGCGTTGATGACGAACTTCACGGTCTCGCTCTGCTCCTGGTTCGGGACGTAGCCGTAGGCGGCGAGCACCGCGAGCGGAATCGACATGCTGGGGATCACGAGGAACTTCGTCATCACCGACCACATCGCGCCGAACTGCGCCTCGCGTCGCCTGCCGGTGTAGAGCTCGTCGTAGTCGATCACGTCCGCCTGCATGGCGGGCGAGATGGTCATGCCCGCGGCCTTCTCGATCTCCGTGTCCGCATCGCGGAAGGGTAGGCCGAGGCGCGCAGCAAGCCGTTTGCCCACGGTGGACTTGCCCGCCCCCGGCAGCCCCACAAGGACGAGGCTGCGCGACCCGAGGCGC
>CAZQMY010000081.1:0-18124 GCA_964594405.1 uncultured Spirochaetaceae bacterium
CATCTCCTTCGGGCCCGGCCGCGCGGACGCCGCCGATGTGCTCTGCGCCGCGCTCGAGGCGAAGGTGAAGGGCGCGATTCGCGGCGGCGTCAGCAATGTGCCGCATCTCTCGCAGACCCTCGTCGAGAAGGCGCTGGACGCCGATTCGATCGACGCCGAGCGCAGGCAGAAGTGCGAGGTGCTCCGCGCCCGGGCGGAGCGCGTGCACGAGGTCGCGAACATGCCCCGATTCGCGGAGAGCTGGGAGGTCTATCCCTTCAACAGCGGCTACTTCATGTGTGTGAAGGTGAAGGGTGGCGACGCCGAGGCGCTGCGCGTCCACCTGCTCGACGCCCATGGCGTGGGCCTGATCTCGACCAGCCCCACCGATATCCGGATCGCGTTCTCGTGCCTCGAGGTGGACGACGTCGAGCCCCTCTTCGAAGCGCTCCACAAGGCGATCTGCGAGCTTCGCGAGGACTGACACTCTTCCCTGGCTTGCGCGTCCCTTGCGGGAACACGGCGAGCGACCTGGTCCCCGCTCCCCCCCCGCCCCCCCAGAGGGAGCGCACTCAGTCGCGTCTCGGTGCGATTCCAGGGCGCGTGCGGGCGTTTATGGTGCATGGCTGCCGGCTAGTGGCTAAGTGTACCGCCGGATCGCCCACCTCCAGGAGACCCCCTTGTCCTCGACGAGCCCGAGCCCCTTCGCCGCGAGTCGCACGCCCTCGCGGCGCTTCGCGCTCATGATCCTGATGGTTTCGTCGGCTTTCATCTCCGGCTTCGGCGCCTCCGGGGCAGCGCCCTCTCTCTCCCGTGTCGCGGGCGCCCGGACCTCCAGCGAGATCCTGGCCGCGGATCTCGCGAGCGCCGCCCTGGTGGCCGCTTCGCCTGTGGCCGCCTCACCGGGTGCCGAGGTGGCGGCCCCGCTTCGCCCGGACGAGGCCCTCACGATGGCGGTCGAGTACGGCGGCGAGAATGCGACACCCGCCCAGCAGGCACGACGTGACGGCGTGCTCCTGGTCGAGTACGCGGCCGTCAGCATCGACAGTCTCCCGATCCACCAGGCGGATGTCGACGGAGGCGGTCCGGGCGTCGCCGGATCCTGGGAGCAGGAGAGTCATCGACACGAGTCGCCGGCGCTCTCGGGGGACGAGCCCGACGCGCTGACGATCGTGACACGCGGCGAGCTCCGGCCCGGTCAATCGCTCTCGGCGGCGCTGCGGCGCCAGGGCATCGCGCCTTCGACGATCCACCTGATCGCGCGCGAGATGAGCTCGGTGTTCGACTTCCGCCATTCGCAGCCCGGTGATCGCTACAGGCTGGGCCAGGACTCGGACGGAAGGGTGCTCGACTTCCGCTTCCGGGTGACGCCCGAGAAGAGCTACTACCTCTTCTGGGAAGGGACGCGCTACGTGGCCCGCGAGGAGCACGCGGAGCTCCAGGCCCAGCTCGCGAAGGTGGCGGGCGTCGTGAGCACCTCCCTTTATGACGCGATCCTCTCGGAGGGCGAGCACCCCGAGCTGGCGAGCGCCTTCGCGGAGATCTTCGCCTGGAACATCGACTTCTCGCGAAGCGCACGCCCGGGCGACGACTTCCAGATCCTCTACGAGCGGCTCTACCGCAGCGACGACGATGGCGAGCAGACCTACGTCAAGCCCGGCCGCATCCTGGCCGCGCGCTACCGCGGCGAGGTGGGCGAGCACGCGGTGCTCTACTACGAGCCCGAGGATGGCCGCGGCGGCTACTACAAGCCCGACGGGACCTCCATCGAGCGCGCATTCCTGGTCGCTCCGCTCAAGTACAGCCGCATCAGCTCGGCGTTCAGCAAGGCGCGAAGGCACCCCATCCTCGACGTGGTCCGACCGCATCGCGGAATCGACTACGCGGCCAAGGCGGGCACGCCGCTGTGGAGCGTCGCGGACGGCACGGTGATCTTCCGGGGCCGTGCCGGCGCGTCGGGGAATCTGGTCAAGATCCGCCACACCAACGGCTACGTGTCCTACTACGCGCACCTCTCGCGCTTCGAGAAGGGGCTCTACGTGGGTCAGCGAGTGACCCAGAAGCAGGTGATCGGCTACGTGGGCTCGACGGGACTCGCCACCGGGCCGCACGTCTGCTTCCGCGTGCAGCGCAATGGCCGCTATGTGAATCCCCTCGAGATCGCCTCACCGGCGGGTCCCTCCATCGAGCAGGAGGATTGGGAGGGGTTCCGGCGCAGCCGCGACGTGCTCCTCTCCGACCTCGGCGGCGCCCGGCTGGCCGCTGACGGCGCGCTCTAGGGCCTGCCGGTCCTCAGCACCGTTGCTGGCCGAATCCGGGCGCGGGAGATGGCATCCCATCCACTGCGCGAGTGGCTGACGGCCGAGGAGCCGGGGCCCCTCGGCACCTCGAACGAGCGAGAGGAGGACCTCCGATGGCGGATCTGGTTTCGCGATTGCAGGAGCTCGGGGCTCGGCTGGTGGAGCGTGAGGTCGTCCAGGCCGAGGGCCTCGAGGCGGCCTGGCGTCACGCGCGCGAGGTCCACGCGCTCCTGGCCGCTGGGCTGGAGCGCTATCACGACGTGGTCATGGCCGACGCGCCGCACCTCCGTGTCGACCTCGCGGAGCCCCGCGTGGACGACAAGCACCTGCACAGCGTCGAGGTCGATCTGCAGCGAGGACGCCATCGGGCGATCCTCACCTTCAAGAGCAAGGGGGAGGTCACGCTCGTCGGGCCCTTCCGCGCGGGCAAGGACGAGGGACCGTGCAAGAGCCATCCCCTCAGCGACCCCGATGCGGTGCGCGCCGCGTCCGAGGACTTCCTGCTCCGCTTCATCGAAGAGGCGACCAGCTCTTGATGCGCCGACGCGCCGGGGCGCTCGACTCGGCGCTGCGCGACGTCGTCCGCGTGAACGTGGGCAGCGGCAATGCGCCCAAGATCGAGGCGGTCCGCAGCGCCCTCTCGCCCTATGCGTCGCCGGCGCTGGAGGTGATCGGGCAGCGCGTCTCGAGTGGCGTGCCGGAGCAGCCCGTGGGCTTCGAAGAGATCGTGGTCGGTGCACGCAAGCGCGCCGGCGCGGCCGTCGCGGCCGCCCCCTGCGATCTCGGGGTCGGGAGCGAGGACGGGCTCGTGCAGCTGCACGATCTGCCCTCGGCGCTGGTCGGGGAAGGGACGATCGCGACCCTGAACGTGGGTGCGGCGGTGGTCGTGGACGCCGAGCGCGAAGGCTTCGGGCTCTCTGCGGGCTTCGCGTATCCGCCGGGCTGCACCGGGCCGGCGCTGAGCGGCGAGCCGATCGGTGACCTCTTCGACGCGCTCTGGGGCGCCTATGCGCAGGATCGGGCGGAAGCTCCTTCCGCGCCGAGCGGTCGCGGCATCGGGAACATCGGCAAGCTCAGCCTCGGCGTGCTGCCGAGGAGCGATTACGGTCGCCACGCGGTACTGTGCGCGCTGTTCCGTTTCCTGCACGCGACACTCTACGAGCCCGGACTCGAATCCATCCCAGAGCCATCGGACGCGCCCCGCCCACCCGCTTCGCCGAAGGGGAGCCCATGAGTCAACCGTCCGCCAAGGTCCAGTCTGAACGCGATCTGCTCGAGTACTTCCACGGGGCGGAGACGCCTCGCGAAGAGTTCCGCGTCGGCACGGAGCACGAGAAGATCGGCATCGACCTCGAGACCGGAACGCGAGTGCCCTACGCGGGCGAGCGCGGCATCGGCGAGCTGCTCTCGCGCATCGCCGCAGAGGACAACTGGAAGCCGATCTTCGAGGGCGAGCACGTGATCGCGCTCGAGAAGGAAGGCGCCAGCATCACGCTCGAGCCGGGCGGGCAGATCGAGCTCTCCGGAGCGCCGCTTCGCACCGCTCGGGAGACCTGCCGCGAGTTCAACGGCCACGTCGATCTGGTCAACCGCCTCTCCGAGGACATGGGCTTCGTATGGCTGGCGCTCGGTGTCGATCCCCTGCACTCGGTGGATGAGATTCCGAAGATGCCGAAGGCCCGCTACGACATCATGCGCGCCTACCTCCCCACCAGAGGCAGCCTGGGCCTGGAGATGATGCATGCGAGCGCCGCCGTCCAGGCCAACTTCGACTACTCGAGTGAAGCCGACATGGTGTCCAAGATGCGCGTCGGCATGTCGTGCACGTCCCTGGTGAGCGCGATCTTCGCCAACTCGAGCATCTCCGGTGGACGCGAGAATGGATACGCGACCCGACGTGTCGCGATCTGGCGGGACACCGATCCGGATCGATGCGGCCTGCTCCACTTCGTCTTCGACGAGGACTTCGGCTACCGGCGCTATCTCGACTGGGCCCTGGACATCCCGCTCTTCTTCGTCGTGCGCGACGGACATTACCGCTCCGGCGGAGGCATGACCTTTCGCGAGTTCATGCGTGAGGGCTTCGAAGGAGAGCCGCCGACAGTCAAGGATTGGGACACGCAACTCACGACGCTCTTCCCCGAAGTGAGACTCAAGCGAATCATCGAAGTGCGCGGAGCGGACGCGGTGCCGCGCGATCTGACCTGTGCGCTGCCTGCGCTCTGGAAGGGGCTCTTCTACGATGACGACGCCGGCCGCGCGGCGCTCGCGTTGACGGCCGGCGTCTCCCGAGAGGTTCGCGAGGCCGCCCAGGAAGACGTAGCGCGGCGGGGGCTGGCCGCCGAGCTCGGCGGTCGCGCGGTGCTGGATCTGGCGCGCGAGCTGGTGGCCATCGCTGCCGAGGGGCTGCGCCGGATCGCCGAGCGGGGTGAGACGGATGCCGACGAGCGATTCTTCCTCGAGCCCGTCGAGGCGGTCCTCGAGCGGGGCAAGAGCCCGGGAGAGCAGCTGGTCGAGCAGTGGCGCGGCGCCCTGGGCGGATCGCCCCGGCGCTTGATCGAGTACGCCCGCTATTGATAGAGTCCGGGCGCGCGCCCAGAGGGGCGCGATCCCCATCCGACCCCTCACCCGCCGCCCATCACACTCCCCATCCCCACGCGCGTCCGAGGTCAAGAAGACATGCCCTCCACCTCATTCAAGGTGAGCTTCACCATCGACGAGCAGGATGCCGACTACTTCCGCGGCCTCTTTCGCAAGGCCAAGCAGGCGGCGAAGGGGGCCGACGAGCAGGAGATCGTCGAGTCCGCGCTCGATCTGGTGCGCAGCGTCAGGCGCTCGAAGAAGACCCCGCACTTCGTTCTGGAGGCCGCGAGCGCCGTGGAGGACATGGTGGCGGTGATCGTCGACGAGCACTACGCAGCGCCGAAGGCGGTGAAGGCGAAGGTGTTGGCCGCCCTCGCGTACTTCGCCCATCCCCACGATCTGATCCCCGACGACGTCCCCGTGCTCGGCTTCCTCGACGACGCGATCATGATCAAGTTCGTCGAGCGGAACTTCCGACACGAGCTGGCGGCCTATCGGAAGTTCAGCCGATTCGCGCGCGGCGCCGAGCAGCGCCCGTGGACGGACGTCGCGCTCAAACGGCTCCCCGAGCGGCTGGCGGCCAAGCGCGCGCAGCTGCGCGCCGAGGTGGATCGCAAGGTGGAGGCCGACGAGATGAAGGGCGCCGTGCTCTTCTGATCCGTAGCGAGACGGAAAGCATGCGAAACAGGGGCGAAGGCCCATGAGCGAACCCGACCCGCCGCGAATCCTCGTCGTCGACGACGAGGAGGCCATCCTCGAGACCATCAGCTTCACCTTCATGGACGTGTACGAGGTGATCACCTGTGGTGATCCCACGCGCGCCCTCGAGCTGGCCGACGAGTACGCGCCGATCGCGGTCATCATCACCGATCAGCGCATGCCCGGCATGACGGGTGTCGAGCTGCTCAAGGCCATCTACACGCGCCATCCTCAGACCGTCCGGGTCATGTTGACGGGCTTCGCGGACAGCGACGCGACCGTTCAGGCCATCAACGACGGTCACATCTACGCGTACATCAACAAGCCGTGGGAGCCCGAGGAGCTCAAGCAGGTGGTGCGCCGCGCGGTCGAGCACCATCAGCTGAGCGTCGAGAACATCCGTCTGCTGGCCGATCTCGTGAGCGCCAACTCGATCATGGAAGCCGTCATGGACCGACTCGACGTCGGTGCGATCGCGATCGATGGCGAGGGCGTTGTTCGCGCCGTCAACCAGCCGGTCCGCGCCTGGCTCGAGAGCGAGGCGCTCCAGCGCGGCGCCAATCTCGAGGAGGTGCTGCGCGAGAAGGGGCTCTCGGGGCTCTACGAGAGCGTCTCCCGGATCTGCGAGGACGAGGACAGCTCCTTCGAGGACTACGATCTGCGCGGCGAAGGGGGGCGCCACAATCTCCGCATCACCGCCCAGCGCCTCACGGGCCCCAACGGCGAGTACCTCGGCCGCGTGCTGCTCTTCAAGGAGACGAGTCATGAGCCGCTGCGCCGGAGCTTCGAGGAGATCGTGGCCGGCCTCTGTGCCGAGGACGGCGGCGCGCGGGCAGACATGGAGACCGCCCTCGGCCGACTCGCGAAGCTGCAGGACGAGGTGAAGGCCTCGGACGTCACGAGCGCGGCGATGGCCGAGCTCGGCGAGCGGGTGGGGCGAACGCGGACCGCCGTCCAGAACTGGCTGGACGTGGACGACACCCTCGCCCACGAGGACTATCCCGACGTGCAGACGCTGCAGGATCGCATGAGGGTCGCGCGCCGCCGCTGGCCGCGGGACGCCACGCTGCCGGAGCGCGTAGAGGCGCTGGCCGCGCGCGTGGAGGACTACTACGAGAGCGGCGAGAACCCGCGCGAACGGGTGCTCTAGGGTTGGCCGAGGGAGCCCGGGCGGCCGATGAAGCCGCAGAGGAATCGTCCACCGGCAGCGTCGCTACGCCTTCTGGCGGGGCGGCGGGCGGCCCTCGCGGCATCGAGCGGCTCGAGCTTCGCATCCAGCGGCTACGACTCACGTTCCGGTTCACCTTCGCGTTCCACGCGCGCGAGGTGCGCTTCGAGTGCGATGGATCCGGGGCATTCCAGCGCGTCTTTCCGGAGACCTTCTCCTTCGACGCCGCGCGCCACGATCCGATGGAGCTCTTCCTGCAGCTCGCCGACCTGCTCGGCAAACCGCGCCTGCTCTCGCCGGAGGCCCATCGGCGAGACACGCGCGAGCTCGTGCATCGGATGCTTGCCGCCGCGCCGCGCTATCTCGAGAAGCTGATCGGGCGTCTCGAGGCCGAGGATCGGCTCGTGGGCTCGATGCGTGTGCGCGTACACCAGGATGTGGCTCTGCTCGCGCAGGTGATGCTGCACTTCATCGAGTCGCGCGACCTCGAGTCCAACCGTTCGCTGAGGATGGCGACACACATCCTGCGTCGGCTCATCTACCGTTCGCTGCAGGTCGTGATGCACGCGCGCGTCTCGCCGGAGTATCTCGAGGCCTATGTGCGCAACGAGGTGGACCCCGTCGACCCGAGCGACGATCCGAGTGAGAGCGGCTTCTTCCACGTGCTCGAATCGGGCGAGCAGGACGTCGTGGATCGGATCCTGATCCGCATGAGCGCGCGCGCGTTCTATCACTGGCTAGAGCAGGTCTGCCTGGACGAGGAGAATCAAGCATTCGAGAAGGAGGACTCGCCCTTCGCAGACCGCGAGACCGAGGTGCTCGAAGCCATCATCGCGTCAGGGCGCAGCCAGATCGAGCGGGGGCGCGACCTGACGGTATTCCTCCGCCGCGGCGATCGGGATTGTCTGCGCATCCTCAAGAAGCTCGAAGGATGGTTCCTGCGCCAGTACGACATCGCGCATGCCTCCGCGGTGATCCACCACGCCGCGGCGCTCGAGCGCGGCGATCGGTCGGGCGACGACTATCTGCGTTGGCACACGCAGTCGATCCACGTCGCGACGCTCGGGGTGATGACGGTGCCCTTCGTCGCGGCGGCCCTCGCCTACGACTGGGCGCCGCGCTTCTTCGACCTCATCAGCACGCTGGAGGTGCTCGCCATCAACGCCATGGCGATCTGGTTCCTGCTCTACCGATTCTGCTGGAAGCGCGACCTGACCTTCTTCCACGCCTCCGTGCCGCGGATCGGCGCCGGCATCATCGTGGGCTACCTGCCCGTCTTCCTGATCGACGAGGTCTGGGATCTGGCGAGTCGCCCCGCCTGGGTGCTCTCGATGCTGGTGACATTCCTGGCGGTCGTGACCCTCCTCTACATCTACGTGGAGGTGCGCCGCCGTCTCGGGCGCGCGGACCTGGCTTTCCATCGGGCCCGCGGGATCTTCCTGCTCGGCGTGGTGCAGGCCGCAGGCCTCGGGCTCGTGATGACCGGTCTGGTGGGCGGGTTCATGGTGACGCGGAACTGGTCGCCCGCCGGCGCGGAGCTCCCCGCCGAGGCGCTCCGCGGCACGCTGGAACCGATGGTGGGCCAGCTTCCTCACATCCTGGGAATCGAGCCCTTCTACGCCTTCCCGTCCGCCCTCCTGCTGATGATCTTCCTCTCGTTCTTCATCGGCATCTTCCTCCAGCTGATGTGGGAGGAGCTGCCGATCACCGAGCCCCTCTAGGAGCTACACTCTCCGGGCCGCGCATCGCCGGGGCGCGGCGATCTGCCACCCATGGGCCGAGGCGCCGAGGCAGAGACGAAGGCTCCGCAAGGCCTCGAGCACGCCCCGGCGTGGCACGATCGAGGTGCGGCCTGCACACCCTTTTCGCTGGCCATGATGCGGAGCGAACCTTAACATCCCGTCGCACGGCGGATCTGGAGCCAAGCGGATGCAAGCGCAACACACCAAGATCCTGATCATCGGGAGCGGTCCCGCCGGATACACGGCGGCCATCTACGCCGCCCGGGCCGGCCTCGAGCCCGTCATGCTGGCCGGCCTGACCTTCGGCGGCCAGCTGATGATCACCACCGATGTCGAGAACTTTCCGGGCTATCCCGAGGGCGTCACCGGCCCCGGGATGATGGAGGATCTCGAGAAGCAGGCGGCGCGCTTCGGCACCGAGATCATCTACCAGGACGCCATCCGCGCGGATCTCTCGAAGCGTCCCTTCGAGGTGGAGACAGAGGACAAGGCCTTCACGGCCGACTGCGTGATCGTGGCCACCGGGGCTTCGGCGAAATGGATCGGGCTGCCGAGCGAGGAGCGGCTCACCAACAAGGGAGTCTCCGCCTGCGCGACCTGCGACGGCGCGCTCTATCGAGACAAGCCGATGGCGGTGGTAGGCGGCGGCGATACCGCCATGGAGGAAGCGCTCTTCCTCACGCGCTTCGCGACCAGCGTCACCATCATCCATCGCCGCGACGAGCTGCGCGCCTCCAAGATCATGCAGCAGCGCGCCAAGGATCATCCCAAGATCGAGTTCGCGTGGAACAGCGTCGTGACCGAAGTGCTGGGCGACGACTTCGTCACGGGGGTCGTGCTCGAAGATACGAAGACCGGCGACACGCGCGAGCTGCCCGTCGAGGCGCTCTTCGTCGCCATCGGTCACAAGCCGAACACGGAGCTCTTCGCCGGTCAGCTCGAGATGCACGACACCGGATACCTCAAGGTCGAGCCGGGAACTACGCGCACCAGCATCGAGGGCGTCTTCGCATGCGGTGACGTGGCCGACTCGGTCTATCGACAGGCGATCACGGCGGCCGGCACGGGGTGTATGGCCGCCATCGACGGAGAGCGCTGGCTTGCGGAACAGGGTGTCGAATAGCGCCGTCGCGCCATTCTCCGGACGCCGGCGCTGCGTCGGCGAGGGGCGGGGGGCCTGATGTCGCTCACGCCGCGGATGCTCGAAAAGCTCACTGATCGGTCCACCGACATCGTGGTGGGGACCGACCGGGAGGGGCGCGTCGCCTACTACAACGATGGCGCGAGCAGGAGCCTCGGCTACAGGCCGGAGGAGGTGCACGACACATTCGTGGGCCGCCTCTACCCCTCCGTCGACGAAGCCAAGCGCGTCATGGCGGCCATGCGGAGTGACGAGTACGGCGGCCGCGGCGTGGTGGAGACCTTCCGGACCACATTCCTCGCCAAGAACGGTGAGCAGATCCCCGTCGCGATCTCGGGCACCCTGCTCTACGACGCCGATGGTCAGGAGGACGGCACCATCGGCTACGCGAAGGATCTACGCGAGATCCTCCACAAGGACCAGCTCGCCACGCTGGGTGAGGTGGCGATCGGCCTCTCTCATGAGATCAACAACCCGCTCGCGGTGATCACCAACCAGCTCGAGCTGCTGCAGACCGACATCGATCGCCTCGCGGGCGAACGGGACTGCTCGGTCGAGGACGAGCGCGTCGACGCCATTCGCCGCGAGGTGGCGCGCATCAGCGAGATCGTCGAGCGTCTGGGTGAGATGGTGCAGACCGAGAGCTACGAGACCATCAACTACATCGGCCCCGCGCGCATGGTCGACCTGCGTCGTCGAGACGACGAGCTGGGCGGGCACGACGAGCGGCTGCGCGGCCTGCGCGTGCTCGTCGTCGATGACGATCGTGGCATCTGCCTGTCCATGAAGGAGATCCTCGAGCACGATGGATGCCTCGTCACCATTGCGCACGACGGTCTCGAGGCGCTCTCCTGCATCTCCAACGACCAGTTCGATCTGATGCTCAGTGACGTCGTCATGCCCAATATGGACGGACACGAGCTCTATCTTCGCGTCCAGGAAGACTACCCCGAGCTGCCCGTGCTGATGATGACCGCCTTCCACTACGACAAGGACCACATCATCAAGCGCAGCCGGATGAAGGGCCTCGAAGGCGTGATCTTCAAGAAGCCCGTCGACCCCACTCGTCTCAAGCAGGTGATTGGCGAGACGGTGAAGCTGCGCGCCGAGCGCTAGCGAGCGCGCGACCGACGCCGCGCACCTCAAGCCCGGGCCGATATCGTCAGCGAGGCCCGCGTGAGGCAGAGCGCGTCGACCCGGGCAACCCCGCCGCGGATCAGCTCGCGTGCGGCCGCCTCGATGGTTGCGCCGGTGGTCGTCACGTCGTCCACGAGACACACGTGCTCGGGCATGGCGCGATTCGGCTGGCAGGCGAAGGCGCCGTGCAGGTTCAGGCGGCGCTCCGAGCGGCCGAGCGTCGTCTGGCTCGGGGTGTCGCGCGTACGCCTCAGCAGGTCGAAGTCGATGCGATGACCCGTGTGAGCCCCGAGCAGCCGAGCGATGGTGGAGGACTGGTTGAAGCCCCGCGCCCGGAGCCTCGTGGGATGGAGGGGGATCGGCGCGAGCACGGCGCCCGGCGCGGGTGCGGCGCGCACCGCCAGGCGCTCGACCAGCGGGCGGACGAGGCCCAGCGCCCCCGGAGCGAAGCGAAGCGCGATGCCCTCCCCGTACTTCAATCGGTGGACGGCCGTCGCTGCGATCCCGCGATGACTGGCCGCAGCCGTCACGCTCGAGGGCGCCGCCGGACGTATCGCGCACTCGCCGCACCGGGGGCGTGGCGCGCTCACCCCGTGCACGTGCGGGGCACACTCGCGCTGGCAGAGCGCGCAACACTCCTCGAGGCCGAGCCATGGGATGGCGGCTTCGCATCGCCCGCAGAGCGAGGGCCCCAGTACGCCGCGCCCTGCGATCGGCGCCGCGCAGCTCTCACAGCCTGGCGGTGCGAAGGCGTCCACCATTTCGGTGAAGACTTCGACCAGGAGTCTGGTGGAGCGTCTCGTGAAGAGCTCGGCCAGCGGCCCGGTGAGGAATCGTCGCAGCAAGATCGCCTCGACGGGACCGCGAGGGGCAGAATGCGACGAGGCCACGCGTCGCCCTGCCATGGTAGCGTTGGAGCCGGAGGCGCGAAGCGATGGGCACGATCGGATTCGAGACGGAGGACGGCGTCCCGCTGAATGCTCGGGTCGACGGTGAGGGCCCGCCGCTCCTGCTCTTCAATGGCGCGTACTGCACGGTTCATCAATGGGACCTCGTGGTGCCCGGGCTCGCAGAGCACTTCACGGTGATCCGCCACGACATCCGCGGCAGCGGCCAGAGCAGCGGGGGCGAGCGCGATCGATACACATTCGAGCAGTATGCGGCCGATGCGGTTGCGCTGCTCGATCACACGGGCGCGTCCGGCCCCGCGCACGTCTGGGGGATGGCGTGGGGGGCGCGGGTCGCGCTCATGGTGGCGGCCCGTCATCGCGAGCGCGTCGCGCGGGTGGTGCTCTCGGATCTCGGCATCGATCCCGCAGATGTGGAGGCGCAGAAGGCGGGCTACGTGGCTGCGCGCGAGGCGCGCGCGGAGGCGGGGATCGCCGAGGTGGCGAAGCCGAGCGGCTTCAACACGCATCGTGACGTGAAGGCGGCGAGGCGCGCGATGGCGGCCACGGCGCTCCATCCCGACCTGATGCCGGTCGTCCGAGCGGTGAAGCAGCCGGTGTTGATCGCGACGGGTGAGCACGATCCCAACATGGCATCGAGTCGACGGGCGCTCGGTGGGCTCGATGACGGGCGTCTCGAGGTGCTGCCGCTCACGGGTCACGGGTCGGTCCTGCAGCGACCGGACCTCGTTCTGGCCCGCGTTCTCCCCTTCCTCCTGGAGCTCTTCGAAGGTCCGGTCGACCTCGCGAAGAGCACCATCGGCCTGGACCGGGATGGGAGGGCCTGCCTCGTCCCGAGCCGTCCAGGGCCGCCTCGGCGCATCGATGGTCTGAGCATCGGTGTACCGATGATGACCACCGATCCCCCGCACGCGGGGGAGATGCACCCGGATGGCGACGAGCTGATCTACGTGGTCTCCGGGAGGATCAGCGTTCGGATCGAGGATCGCGATCCGCCGCGCGTCTGCGAGCTCACGTCGGGCGAGGCCGTGATCATCCCGCGCGGCGTCTGGCATCTGATCCGGCTGCTCGAGCCCAGCCGTATGCTGCACGTCACGCCCGGGCCCGGCGGCGAGTACCGGCCGCTGGCCGACGAAGGCTAGAGAGGGCGCCGACGCGCATGCGGATCTACACCACCGCGCCCATGGAGGATCCGCGCGACGCGCGCGCGACCTTTCCACGCCTGGAGGAGGTCGGATACGACGGCGCCTTCAGCTTCGAGGCGAAGCTCGATCCCTTCCTGCCTCTCGCGGTGGCGGCCGAGCACACCCGTCGGATCCGCCTCGGTACGGCCATCGCCATCGCGTTTGCGCGCAACCCGATGAACCTCGCCAGCGTCGCGCACGGTCTGCAGCTCATCACCGGCGGTCGCTTCGTGCTGGGACTCGGCTCGCAGGTGCGGCCTCACATCGAGCGGCGCTTCGGCATGCCTTGGAGCAGGCCCGCTGCGCGGATGCGCGAGATGGTCAGGGCCATCAGGGCGATCTTTCGCACCTGGGAGGGCGAGGCGCCGCTGGATCATCACGGCGAATTCTATCGCCATACCCTGATGATCCCCGCTTTCGACCCCGGCCCCAGCCCGTTCGGCCCACCGCCGATCTTCCTGGGCGGCTTCGGGCCCATGATGACCGCCGTGGCGGGCGAGGTAGCGGATGGCTTCATCGCGCATCCCTTCACGAGCCGGAAGTCGCTGCTCGAGCACACGATGCCGGCGTTGGAGGAGGGGCTCGCGAAGCGGGGACGGAGCCGCGGCGACCTCGAGATCATCAGCGCGACACTCGTGGTCACGGCGGACGACGAAGCATCCTTCGAGCGATCGAAGCTCGCGGCTCGCAAGCAGCTCGCCTTCTACGGCTCCACCCCCGCGTATCGGCCGACACTCGTCTGTCATGGCTGGGAGGAGATCCACGATGAGCTGAACCGACTCTCCAAGCAGGGGCGATGGGACGAGATGACGGGGTTGATCGATGACGAGGTGCTCGAGACCATCGCCGTCGTGGGCGAGCGAGGGCAGATCGCGGGGAAGCTGCGCGCCCGGCTCGAGGGGATCGCGGACAGCGTGAGCCTCACGCACAATCGCATGCCGGATCCCGAGCAGTGGGCGGACATCGTCGCAGATCTGCGCGCAGCTCGGGGTGCTCGAGCGGGTGCGGGCTAGCCCAGCAGACCGCCGGCTGCTCTGGACGAGCGCCGCGCTAGGCGCCGTAGCGCTCCTCGCCCTCGAGATCCTCGAGGATCTCGGGCTCTTCCTCGTAGCCCTCGATGCCCAGGTCGTCTACGACCGAGAGGCGCGGTGCGTCGCTCCAGAGTCGCTCGAGGTCGAACTCCCTGCGGCTGTCCTCGTCGAAGAGATGAACGACCACGTCGTTGCCGTCGATCAGCACCCAGCGACCTTCGTCCAGACCTTCTATGCCAAGCGGCCTTTCGCCACCCCCTTCGAGCGCATCGACGATGGCCTCGGCCACCGATCTCGTGTGGCGCTCGCTGCGGCCGGTGAGCAGGACGAAGACGTCCGCGAAGGCCGAAACACTGCGCATGTCGATCACCACTGGGCGCTCTGCTTTGAGGTCGAGCGCGGCTTCCACGATCAGGCGGGTCTTGTCGGTGGGGACCGGCATGGGTGCTTCGGGTGCGGTCATTCACGGGCCTCCTGCTGCGTCGGGTTCGTCACGGCTCCCTCGCGGGTGTAGCAACCACTTCGGATCATGGCATCCCGCACGGAATTCGGCACCAGGTATCGCACGGAGCGCCCCTGGCGCATGCGTGAGCGGATATCGCTGGCGGAGATGTCCAGATCCGTGATCGTGATCTGGTGAATCGTGGTCGAAGCTTCGCGGTGACGTGCAGAGAGCCCGTCATCGGCGATCACGAAATCGTCACGAACGCAATCGGGAATCCACTCACCCAGGTGGTCCCGGCCGACGGGCGGGCGTGTGGTCACCGCGATGTGCGCCAGTCGGAAGAGCTCTTCGGGCGTCCGCCAGAGCCCCATCTCCGCGAAGGCATCCTGGCCGACCGTGAAGAGGATGTCGCGCGGCGCGTGACGCTCGCGCAGCGCGTGCAGTGTATCGACGAGGTACGAGGGGCCGGGTCGCTCGACCTCGATGGCATCGGCTTCGAATCTGGGGTTGTCGGCGATGGCGATCTGCACCCATTCCAGACGCAGCTTCGGGGGGGCGATGACGTCTTCCCCCTCTTCTCGTTTGTGCGGCGGTCTGGCGCTCGGAACGAAGAGCATCCTCTCCAGGTCGAGCGCCTCCACCACCTCTTCTGCGGCCCTGAGGTGGCCGTAGTGGATGGGATTGAAGGTGCCGCCGTAGATGCCGATCATTCCCGTGCTGCTAGCCCCGTAGCTGCCCCTCGCCGTTCAGGACGAACTTCCTGGTGGTGAGCCCCTCGAGGCCCATGGGCCCATAGCAGTGCAGCCGCGACGTCGAGATGCCGATCTCCGCGCCGAGCCCCAGCTGGAAGCCATCGGCGAAGCCCGTCGCGCAGTTCACGCCCACGCAGGAGGAGTTCACGCGTCGCTGCCACGCCTGGCTGTTCGCGTAGTCGTTCGTGATGATCACCTCGGTATGGTCCGAGCCGTAGCGGCGGATGTGATCGATGGCGGTATCCATGCCGTCCACGACCCGAACGGCGAGGATGGGGGCCAGGAACTCGGCGGGCCAGTCCTCCTCGGTCGCGGGCACCGCGGCCGGGAAGACCTGGCGCGTGCGCTCGTCGCCCCGGATCTCCACGCCCTGATCCGCCAGCGCCCGTAGGACCACGGGCAACGTGTTCTCCGCCGCATCCTCGTGGCAGAGCAGGGTCTCGAGGGCGTTGCAGACCGGCATCTGTCGGATCTTCGATTCGACCACGAGGTCGGTGGCCATCCTCACGTCCGCGCTTGCGTCGATGTAGATGTGACACACACCCGCGTCGTGGCAGACGACCGGGATGGTCGAGCTCTCCATGACCTTGGTGATGAGACCGCGGCCGCCGCGCGGGATGATGAGATCGAGGTAGCGATTGGCCTTGAGGAGGACGTCGATGGCGGCGCGGTCGGTGGTGGGGATGATCACCACCGAATCCTCGGGGAGCCCCACGTCCTTGCACGCCGCACGCAGCTCTTCGCCGAGCGCCAGGTTGGAGTGGATCGCCTCGGAGCCTCCGCGGAGCACTACGGCGTTGCCTGCCTTGATGCAGAGCGCGGCAGAGTCCACTGTGACGTTGGGGCGCGACTCGTAGATCATGCCGATCACGCCGAGAGGGATGCTCATCTGACCGACGCGCAGGCCGTTGGGGCGCACCGAGTGATTGGTGATGCGACCGATGGGGTCGGGAAGCGCAGCCACGTCGCGCAGCCCCTGGAGCATGTCGCGCCACTTGCCCTCGCTGATGCCGAGGCGGTTGACCAGCGGCGCGGCCACGCCCTTCTCCTCGGCCTCGGCCATGTCGCGGCGATTGGCCTCGAGGATGTCCCCTCTGGCCCCCTCGAGTCGCTCGACGCAGCGGAGGAGCCACTCGTTCTTGACGCTCGTGTTCAGCTCACCGAGGCGCGCAGCCGCTTGGCGGGCGCGTTCGCAGAGGCCCAGGATCTCCGATTCGAGGCTCATCTCCAACGTCTCTCTTTTACCTTGTTTCCGACCTTCGTTTCCGAACTTCTCTCGACCCGCTCCTCGGGGTCTCGTCGTCGCCAGCTCCGCTCGCGCATCATGGCCCGGGGTCAGGGTCCTCGTCTGCCGTAGGGAGGAGCGGGCAGGGGCCGACTAGCCTTCGAGCAGCACGAGGTCATCGCGATGGATCACCTCGTCACCATTCGAGTAGCCTAGCACCCGCTCGATCTCCTGTGCGCGAAGACCCTTGATGCGCGCGACGTCCTCTGCCGAGTAGGCGGCGAGGCCTCTGGCCACCTCTCGCCCCTGGACGTCGATGCAGGCCACCGAGTCACCCACGCCGAAGGATCCGCGCGCCTCGGTGATGCCCGCGGGAAGCAGGCTGCGTCCGCCCTGCCGGATCGCTTGCGCCGCACCGGCGTCGATCACGACCGCTCCGCGCGTTCGCGCGGTGAAGGCGAGCCAGTGCTTGCGGCTGGCGATGCGCTCGCCCGGCAGGAAGATCGTGCCGGAGGGCTCGCCGCGCACGATCTCGCCCATCACGTCCGGACGGGCCCCGTTGCACAGAACTGTGGCGGTACCCGAACGAGCCGCGCTGCGCGCGGCCTGCAGCTTGGTGATCATACCCCCTCGCCCGTAGCGGCTGTCCGAGCCCTGTGCCTTCGCCTCGAGCTCGGGCGTGATCTGCTCGACGACCTCGATGAGGGGCGGCTTCGGCCTGCCCGGCATGGGGCGCTCCTCGTAGAGACCGTCTACGTCGGTCAGGATGACGAGGAGGTCGGCTCCCACGAGATTGCAGATGGTGGCCGAGAGATTGTCGTTGTCGCCGAAGCGGATCTCGTCGGTGGCCACGGTGTCGTTCTCGTTCACGATGGGGACGACGCCGAGCCGTAGCAGCTCACCGAGGGTGTGCCTGGCGTTCAGGAAGCGCTCGCGCTCTTCGAGGCCGATCCGGGTGAGCAGCACCTGCGCGACCTGGATGCCGTGCTCCGCGAAGCGGCGGCGATAGGTCTCCACCAGCCCGATCTGACCCACGGCTGCGGCGGCCTGCTTCTCGGGGATCGATCTTCCAGGCCCGTCCCAGCCCAGACGATGGCTCCCGATCGCGATGGCGCCGGACGAGACCAGCACCACCTGCCGATTCTCCGCCATCAGCTTCGCGGTGATGCGCGCGAGCTCGCCGAACTTGCGCGGTCGCAGCTTGCCGCCACGAGTGAGGGTGCTGCTGCCGATCTTCACGACGATGCGCCGCGCGTCGCGGGCGATCGCCCACGCGCTACGCACCCCCTCTCCACGCTCGGCGTCGCGCGTCATGATTCGCGCGCCTCCTGCTCGCCCCGCAGCTCCTCGGCCAGCGCCTCGTCGAGTGCAACGAGCATGGCGCGAATCAAGGCATCCCGTCCCTCGCCCGTCGCGCCGGACAGACGCAGGGGCTCGATGCCGCGCCGCTTCAGCTGGGCGAGCAGCTCCGCGACGGGCGCGTCGTCGGCGAGCAGGTCCACCTTGTTGAGCACGACGATCTCGCGCCGCTCGAGCAGCTCCGGCCGGTAGCGGCGGAGCTCGCGGCGGATGGCCTCGTAGTCGGCCAGCAGGTCGCGGCCCTCGAGGAGCATGGCGCCCACATCGAGCAGGTGGACGAGCACCCGCGTCCGCTCCACGTGGCGCAGGAACTGGTGGCCGAGCCCGGCGCCCTCGCTCGCGCCCTCGATCAGGCCGGGAATGTCGGCGACGACGAAGCGGCGCTCCCCCTGCTCGACCACGCCCAGCGAAGGCGTGAGGGTGGTGAAGGGATACGAGGCCACCTTGGGCTTCGCGGCCGACAGACGCCGC
>CAZQMY010000082.1:0-18114 GCA_964594405.1 uncultured Spirochaetaceae bacterium
GAGCCCGGCCGCCGAGCCGTCCAAGTCCCTCGCTCCGCCGGCGGCCAGCAACATCGCGTTCGTCCCGAACGCGATGGCCCCCGGATTCGTCTCGCATGCCTACGAGAAGGCCTTCGAGGTCGCCGCCCCCGTCGATCGCGTATGGTGGTGGCTCGAGCGCCCGGAGACGTTCACCGAGAGTCAGGTCTGGCCCTATCGAGTCGAGTTCGTCTCGCCCGAGCCGGGCGTCGCTCCGGGGTTCGTCGTGGGCGGCCTCAACATCCATCACGGCCCCTTCCTCCATCTGCCGGGGATGCTCACCGAGATCCATGAAGGCCAGTACCGCGACCTGCAGTACCTGTACGGCAGCTACGTCGGAAGCCCGCGTCTCATCCGGCCGACCCGCCTCGAGTTCTGGGTCGAAGACCTCGAGCCGGAGCGCACTCGAGTCCGTCTGCGGCTCTCGAGCTATGTGCGTCGGGGGCTCGCCCGGCCGTGGACCTGGTCGCAGAAGGTCTTCTGGAGCCGCTTCCCGCGCTGGATGCGAAGCGAGCTCGTGGGCTCGGGCAAGGTGAGCGAGGCCTGATCCGCGGCGCGCTCTGACTGGTCGTTTCATCGGAGCCTGCGCATCGACCCGCAGACAGGTGCGCCCAGTCTCGATCCGATGCCGGATGCGAAGGACTCGCCATCGCAGTCCACGCCATCGTCGAGGCCCGGCGACGCGCCGACCCTGCCCAGACCTGCAGCCCTGACCTGCAGCTGTCGTGCAGCATCGGTGCGAGATGGCTCGGGGCTCGAAGCGGATCCAGGCGGATACCCGCACAGGCAAGCCGGACGAGGCTCGGGACCCGACTCGAGGAGGGCAGCGCCGGATGAAGAGAATGTGACGATTGCCGGATCCAGAAACGTTGCGTTTCCGCAGCACTTCGTGAAAGGATAGGGTGGGTCGAAGTCCTACGGAACGTCTCGCCCCCACCGCCTCGCCCACGGAGCCCCCCCGATGACCGATCGCGCTCTCCGAAGCCGCGCCGCAGCCCGAGCGGCGGAGCCGGATCCGTGTCTGGAGGCCGCGACTCGGGCCCGTGGCATCCCCATGCTGCCCTGGCTGATCGTGGTCACCCTCACCGTTTCGGCGATCGCCTCGACCGCACTCGGCGCCCCGATCGGAGGCGATTTCTCGGTGGGGCTCGACGATTGGACCACCCAGGGCGATGTCACCATCGACGCCGGTGCCGCCCGACTCTCCGATGAAGACGCCTTCTACTCTTCGCTCTATCAGCCGGTTGCGCTGGACGGCGGCGTCTCGTCGCTCTCCTTCGACTTCAAGGCAGAGCTCTCGGAGTCCGTGCCGGGTGGTCCCTTCGGCTTCCCCGATACCTTCTTCGCGACGCTCTATCTCACCGACCAGAGCGACTTCGATCCGCTCAGCCTGGCCGCAACGGACGCCATCGCTCTCTTCGACGCCGATCGCGGCGGCGTCGCGCCGCTGTCGGGCTCCGTGACCGCGAGCACGAGCCGCGCGGGCTGGCTGACCTACGTGCTCGAGTTCGAGACCACGCGTGCCTTCGCGGTGCCGATCTTCGAGCTCTTCGATCAGAACTTCATTCCTGGCGATAGCCGGGTGTGGATCGACGACGTCGTCATCGCGCCGGTCGAGCCGACGACGCATCCGATCCCGGAGCCGAGCGCCGCCCTGCTCATGGCGAGTGGTGCCCTCACGGTGGCCCTGCGTCTCAAGAGCACGCGGCGCGAGCAAGGCTGAGAGCCGCCCGCCCTGAGACCTCGATCAGCCCGAGATCTGCGAAAGGACGACGAGACCGACCCGGCCATGCTCCTGCATCTCCTCTCGCATGCCTCCTCCTGCCCGATGGCCCGCTCGTCCCGTCGCCCCCGACCGGGCCTCCGGCGCCAGGCTGCGCCTGCCCTCCTCGCCCTGGGCCTGGTGCTCCTCTCCCTGGTGGCCATCAGCGCCCCCGCGTCTGCGATCAACTGCGTCGAAGATGCGTCCGTCTCGATCGGCGACGCGGGCTTCTCGCCCGCGCAGGTCTGCGTGCTCGCCGGCGGCCGGATCGAGTGGCGGAACGACTCGTCGTCCGATCAGACCATCACCGAGAGCACCGGACTCTTCGACTCGGGCATCGTGCCGCCCGGCGGGCGCTTCGCCATCTCCATCGAGGCGGCGGGACCGCGTCGTTACGCCTCGCTGACCAACCCGAGCTCGGGCGGCGAGGTCTACGTGGCCGTGACGGGTCTCGGGGGCGCCTCAACGGCGAAGGCCGACGATCAGATCCCGGACCTGCCCTTCCCCCTGACCGTCGACAGCGACTACTCGGAGCATCCCGAGCTGCTCATCCCGGTGTCCCGCAGCCAGCTCATGGTGGGCTTCGAGCCCGAGGCCACGGTGCAGCAGGTGAACGATGCGCTCTCGGGCGCGGGCGCAGTCATCGTGGGCGGGCTGAAGCGACCCAGGATCCTGCTGCTCGCGGTCCCCGACGCGCCCGACTTCGGCCCGCTCGATGCGGCGCGCAGAGCGCTCGGGGCCAGTCCCGGTATCGCGTTCGCGGTGGTCTCGGCGGCCATGGAGACCAAGGATGTGCCGCGGCCCGTCGACGTGGTCGCGAAGCTCTCGCTCGAGGCCGGCGAGCTCTCGGCCGAGCTGGTGTACAAGCAGGACTTCGACGCCTCCTGGGAGTGGAATCTGGTACTGGGCCCGTCCGGCGGACCGCGCGGCGAGGGCGGCAACTGGGGTCTCGAGGCCAGCCGCGTCCCGCAGGCCTGGTACCTGCGCGAGCACATCGTCCGCGCCGGGACGGGCGATGATCGGGTCATCGGCGTCTTCGACGACGACACCACCGCGCACCCCGATCTCGACGACAATCGCCTCCCGGTCTGCCGCGACACCGTCTGGGGCAACGTGTGCTCGAAGAACTCGAGCGTCGCCAATAGCCACAGCATCCTGGTCTCCGGCATCATCGGCGCCACCCACGACAACGGAGCGCCGCTCTCGACCAGCTCGATCGGGCTCTCCGGCGTGAACCCCTTCGCGAAGATGCGCCGCATCCAGTGGTCCTGGGACGTGCCGGACGGCGTCATCAGCGGCCTCACCGTCGCCACCCACTACGTCGAGATCATGGATCTGATGATCGAGACGATCCCTGATCTACGGGTGATCAGCTTCAGCGGCGGTCAATGGATCCCGGAGCCGGCGAAGTGGTGGGAGACGAAAGGATCGGATCCGATCTGCGGCCCCGGATTCGACGACGACGACGAAGGCGGTCCAAACGAGGCGATCTGCACCTACGACAACGAGGACGACTTCCAGGAGTACGCCCGTGACCAGGGCAAGCTCTTCAAGCGCGTCGCCGAGCTCGCCGCCGCCAAGGAGATCGTGATCGTCGAGGCGGCGGGGAACGACTCGAGCCAGCTCTGCGACAACCCGCCCAACGTCGCCCCCGACTGCACCCACATCGTGGTCGACGGCGGGCGCATCGTGCCCTTCGGCTGGGCTTCGCGGCTCTGGGATCACCCGACGCTGGCCAACCCGATCCTCATCGCAGAGAACATCAAGCCGGACCTGGCTCGGGCGGAGTCCTCGAACATCGGGGGCACGATCTCCGCGCCCGGATCGCGCCTCGCCCGACTGCAGGCCGGTGATTCGTACGACTTCATCTTCGACGGTGGCACCTCCTCGGCTACGCCTCATGTCTCCGGCGCCCTGAGCCTGATGCTCGCCTACGATCCCGACCTCACCGCCGCCGAGCTCATCCGGCGCGTCACCGGGTGGGCCAGGCCCGATACCACGGGCGGCGTCACGCCGCGGCTCGACGTCTTCCCCCTGCTGATGGGCCTCGAAGGCGCGGGCAAGGCGATCGTCGACGTCAACGACGAATCGGACGATGGCAATCGCATCCAGATCATCGGCCCGCCCGACCTGGCCAACCTCGAGGGGCCGGTCCTGGGGCTGGAGTTCTCGTCGAGCTCGGAGATCGACCCGACCACGGGCCGCCTCTTCAACACCTCGCCGGACGGCGTCATCGACATGCGCGACTTCCGCCGCTTCCGGGACGCGCGGATCCAGGTCTGTCTCGAGGCGATCGCGGCCACGGGACCGGGCCCCTGCCCCGACCTGACGAACCCCACGCTCGAAGGACCGCCCGACCTCGCCAAGCGCGACCTGAACTTCGACGGCTGTGTCTGGGAGCTGGGTGGAGACTGCGATCGCGAATCGCAGTTCAGTCGCTTCGACTTCAACGGCGATGGCGCCATCTCGACTTCACGAAAGGCCCGCGTGCCCTTGCAGGCCGACGGCAGCCCGGCCGCCACCATCGCCGACTCGGTGGAGATGACCGATCTCGACGTGATGATGGCGTTCTGGGAGCCCGACCTCTCCAAGACGGAGGGCTATCCGGCTTCGAGGCTCCCCGAGCTCCTCGACTCGATGGACATTCGCTTCTTCGCGGATCAGTTCTTCGCCCAGGGCGCGGGGCCGGTCGAGCTCGAGATCAACAAGACCGACCCGAACTTCGAGCCGATGCCTTCGCGAACGATCCCGGTCGGCGAGAGCATCGTCGTCACGCTCCCGGCTGGCGACTTCTACGAGATCACTGGCCGCGCGACCATCGGAGGCGAGGTGGTCGAGTCCGACCCGCTGGGCTTCCGGGCGTCCGCTGCCGGGGCAGACGCCGCGGTCCAGGTCTGCAAGCGGGGCATGACGCTTCGAGCGAGCCCCACGCGGATCGACGCCGATGGTGCGGCCACCTCGGTGGTGACCGCCGAGATCGAGCCGTGCGGCACGGACACCGTCACGCCGAACGTCGAGTTCACCTGGACGCCCGCCGGCCCCAACGACGGGACGCTCTCATCCAGCTCCGTCGCGCTGGACGAGGGCCTGCGGGCTGTCACCGAGTTCCGCGCCGGCACCAACGTCACCGAGTACACGATCACCGCGACCGGATCGCTGGAGACCCGCTTCGAGAAGCTCTTCCTCTTCGAGGAGACGGTGACGATCTCCACGCGCTCGCTGGGCGGCGTCTTCTACCGCTGGGAGCAGGAGGTCCTCGACTTCCAGGAGACGGGCTCGAGCCGCTGGCCGGCGGGCACGCCGGGCGTCGAGGGCGACTGCGACGGCCGTGTGGTGGAGCGCTGGGGGCCCGTGCAGTCGCCGCTGCCCGAGTTCACCTTCATCGAGTACGTCGACGGCATCCAGGTGACGCCGACGATTCCGGACGGATATGTCTTCCAGGGCGAGACGATCGGCTGGCGCAAGTGCGTCGACCGCTTCGAGAACACGCTCGAGCTCGGCGAAGGACCCGACGATTCGCCGCCGAAGCTCTCGCGCGAGGGCCGCATCAAGCGCGGCCCCGAGCAGCTGACGCTCACCGAGGTCGCCGGCGAGTCGAAGATCGCGGGCAGCTACGCCGTGAAGTCCTCGCTCTCGCGCTCGGTGCTGGGCGAGGACATCGAGGACGACTTCGGCGGCGACTGGTCGGCGGTGGTCCGGCCCACTGCCCGCACGAAGTACACGGACTACGTGCTGCCCCCGACCGTCTCGATCGGCGGCGATGCCGATGCGGTGACGATCACGGGCCTCTCGGCGGTCGCTGAGCTCGAGTACGAGTACGATGGCCAGTGGCTGCACCGTGGCACGATCGCCGGCGGCGACTTCGACCAGGTGCTCGTGGCCGCGAGCGTCGGCGAGATCCCCGACGGCCTGGCGGTCTCGCGATCGGCGACCATGCAGCGCGAGTACCTGCTCGTCCCGCGACCGGACGGCAGCGCGATCCGCTACACCGCCCAGGGCGACGCCATCAGCTTCGCGCGCGATGCATCGGGCGACTTCCAGCCCTATCGCTATTGCGAGGTCGTCGATCAGTCGGGGACCCGCGAGCCCGCCTACCTCTCGACGCTCTCGCTCTCGGACGCCGGTACTCAGGGCTTCTGGAACCGCAACGACACCTTCATCCCGCTCACCGGGACGCCGGAGGGCTTCGCCCCTTCCTACCTCACCGAGTACCCGCAGCCGGTCGGCCCCGTCACCTCGCGCATGAAGTACCGCTTCGTCGCGATTCCCTTCGAGACCGAGGCGGATCTCCAGGCGATGCTCGCCACGGACGCGCTTGCCCTGCCCGACTGCGACCCCGACTCGGTGCTGACGGCCGACTTCGCGACGGCGCCGGACCCCGCCAAGGAAGGCGACGTCGTCGTGTTCACCGACCAGTCGACGAGCCCCGGCAACTCCATCGTCTCCCGGTCGTGGCGCTTCGGCGACGGCGAGACCAGCGAGGCCCAGAGCCCGACCCATCGCTACGCCGACGATGGCGAGTACCTCGTGGAGCTCGAGGTCACCGATACGCTCGGCCGCACGGCGACGGCGAGCCGTCTCGTCTCCATCGCCAACGCGGACCCGATCGTCGAGCTCGACGATGTCGCGATCAACGCCGGGGACGTGGCGGGTCTGGTGCTGCGGCTGACCGACCCGGGCGAGATCGACGATCAGAGCCTCAAGGGTCTCATCACCTCCTCGAATCCGGATTGGCAGCCGATCACGCTCCAGAACGAGACCGGCATCTACCCGATCCAGCTCTTCGGTCTCGCCCCCGGCGTCTACCCGCTGACGGCCACCATCACCGACAAAGATCTCGGCCAGGGACAGGCCACCGCCTCGCTCATCGTGGCAGGAGGCGAGATCGAGGCGCCAGCCCCTGAGCCGCCGCCGACTGGCATCGCGACCTGCGACCCTTCGGTGGTGCTCGACGGCGAGGAGCGAGCCTTCCTCGACGCCCTGAACGCCTATCGCGCCGCCGCCGGCCTGGCTCCAGTGGACGCCTCTCCGGCCCTGACGCGCGCCGCCGACCGACACGCGCAGGACATGGCAGAGAACGCCTTCCTCGACCACATCGGCTCCGATGGCACCACGCCAGCCCAACGCGCTGCACAATCGGGCTACCCGCTGGCGGCGGTCGACGAGAACGTGCTCCAGGGGCTGGAGTCCGGCGACAACGCGCTCTTCGCGTGGACGACGTCGGCGGCCCACGACGACAATCTGCTGAACCCGGCGTGGACGGCCGTCGGCATCGGTCGCGCCGAGGGCGACGACTGGTACTGGACGGCCGACTTCGGCGAGGTGCTCGACTGCCCGGGTCCGGGCGCGGCGCTCGCTCCGGCGGAGGTCTTCGTCGCGGGCGTGGATCAGGATCGTGCCCCCCCGATCTCGGCACGCCCTCTCGTCATGGCCTTCGGCGCCGGCACGGAGCCCACGCCCGTCAGCACCGGCGGCGCGCTGATCGCGAGCGCCGCGTCGGGCGAGTACGCGCCCACGGCCGCGCTACAGCTGAAGGCCGCGACGTTCACCACCGGCGAGCTCTTCGCGGCCCGCAACCGCTCGCGCGACGAGGACGGCGTCGACCTGCCCGCCACCATCGACTTCGGCGACGGTCGGATCATCGACGTCGGAGCGAATGGCGCGATCGGGCACGGCTTCGCCTCGGCGGGCCTCTACAGCATCACGCTCACCTCGACCGACGCGCTGGGCCGCACGAGCTCGGTGGCCATCGAAGTGGACGTGACCGGGCCGGCGATCGATCCCTCGACCCTGCCCGGCGGCGACATCGACCCGACCGCCGAGCCCGACTTCGAGCTGCGACTCTCGCCCGGCTCGCAGGTCCTCAACCCCGGCCAGTCCTTCGACTTCGTCGTGACCGTGACCGGCGTGGGCGGCTTCGCGGAGCCCGTCACCCTCGCCGTGGGCACGCTTCCGCCCGGCGTGACGGCGGCCTTCCCCTTCGGCGACACGCTCCCGCCCGGTGAATCGCGCAAGCTGCGGGTGGTCGTCGCGGCGGATGCAGAGCTGACGAGCTTCGACCTCGGCGTCACGGCGACAGGCGGCGGACTCACCCGCGAGACCTCGAGCGTGGCGACCCTCGACTTCGGCCTGGCGCCGGTCTGCTTCGGGGCCTTCACCGGCGTCGTTCGCGACGCGGAGACCGGCGAGCTGCTGCTCGACGCGGTGGTCGAAGGCGAGCCCGTCGATGCCGACGGCCGCTATCTCCTGCCGCAGGTCGCGGTCGGGCCGAACAACGAGCCCGTCACGCGCACGGTCTCGGCCGAGGCGCCCTTCTACTGGGGCAATCGGGGGCTCGGCGCGGTGGGGCTCGCCGAGTGCGGTCGGACCACCGTGGTGGACGTCGCGCTCGTGCGCATCCAGACCGGCACGATCACCGGACGCGTGACGGTCGGCGAGCGCGACGATGACGGCAACATCGTCGCAACGGACGTGCCGATTGCCGACGCGCGCGTCGAGGTCACGTCCATCTCCACCGATCGCAGCGACGACGACGGCTTCTACCTGGTCGAGGAGATCTCGCTGAACCGCAACAACGCCCCGACGACCCGCTCCGCCCGAGCGGAGGCGACGGGATTCTGGCCGAACGTGGGAAGCCCGGTGACGGTGCTGCCGGGCCGTATCCAACGCGTCGACGTCGCGCTGCTGCCGCAGTGCCGCACCGGCGACGTGCGCCTCACCGTCCGCTTCCCCGACGGCTCGCCTGCGGCCTTCGAGCGTGTGCTCTTCCAGAATGCGGCCATCACCCTCGACGCCGACGGTCGCTACACCGCGGATCCGCTCCTGCTCGAGTACAACAACGCGCCGCTCACGCTCCGGGTGCAGGCACCCGGCTTCGGCCTCCCGGCCTCGGACGTCTTCGTAGACGCGGAGTTCACGGCGGACACCTGCGATGAGGATCTCGATCTCGACGTGCTGGCGACGCGGCGGATCCGCAACGAGGCGACCTACGTGGCCACCGTGGTCGATCAGGACACGGGCGAGCCGGTCCCCGGTGCGTCCGTGGTCCTCAGCGTATCGACGGCGCAGGGCGGATTCTCTCAGACCCTCGGCACAGACGAGAACGCGACCGTGCGCCTCGACGACGTCTTCCTGGGCTACGACACGGTGACGACCGGTCAGGCCACGAGCAGCGCGCGCGCCACCGGCTTCTACAACTCGCCGCCCGTCTTCTCGACGCTCCAGGCCGATCGGACGACCGAGGTCGTCCTCCAGGTGCTTCGCCAGCTCTTCGCCACGTTCATCGTCACCGTCACCGATGCCGAGACCGGCGAGCCGGTGCCGGGCGCCCGGATCACAGGCATCGGCACCCTCTTCACCGACGCCGACGGCGTTGCCCGCACCGACGAGGTCGCGCTCGGCAACCGCAATGCCGATACCTTCAAACAGCTCTTCGTCCAGCAGGACGGCTACTGGTCGAAGTCGCTCAGGTCGCCTCTCTTCGGCGCGAACGATGTGGTCGAGCTTCCCATCGAGCTGACGCCAGTCTGCCAGGGCGCCACGATCTCGGGCCGGGTGACCAATGCGCTCACGGGAGAGCCGTTGGAGGGGGCGCTGGTCCGCAACCTCTCGATCGGCAACTCCGTCGTCACCGATGCCCTCGGCCGCTATCGCCTCGAGGACGTCACGGTGGGCAACGAGAACTCGCCGCGCCAGGTGACGCTGCAGGCCAGCCGGTCGGGCTTCGTGACCCAGCAACGGACGATCACGATCTTCTGCGCCGCCGAGATCACCGTCGACTTCGGCTCCAGCGAGAGCGCGTTCGGGGCGATCGAGGGAACCGTGAGCGACGACAGTGGCGCGCCGCTCGCAGGGGTCTTCATCGGCTCGGGCTTCGGCGAGGCCACGACCACCGACAGCACCGGCTACTACCTCTTCGAGAGCGTTCCGCTGGACGTCGAGGGCGCCGAGCGCGAGTGGAGCGTCACCGCGGATCCAACGAACTTCGAAGCGAAGACCGGCTCGGTGATCGCTCGCGCCGACGAGGTGGTCCGCCTCGACTTCACCTTCGGCGAGAACCAGGCGCCCATCGCCGACGCCGGGCCGGATCAGAACGCCGGCACCGGAACGCCGATCACCCTCGACGGCAGCGCCTCGGCCGATCCGGATGGTGACCTGATCACCTACGCCTGGCGCTTCGAGTCAGTGCCGCCCGCAAGCGGGCTCACGGATGGCTCGCTACTCGGTGCCGACACCCCGATGCCCGAGTTCACCGCCGACGTGCCCGGGCGCTACACGCTCGAGCTCGTCGTCTCCGATGGCCTGGCCGCGAGCGTTCCGGACCGCGTCGACGTGGACGTCGCCCTGCCGAACGTCGCGCCCAACGCCGAAGCCGGCGACGATCAGATGGCCTTCCCGGGCGATCTCGTGACGCTGGACGGAGCCGCGAGCGTCGATCCGGACGAAGGCCCGGCGGCGCTCTCGTTCGCCTGGGCGCTCCTGACCGTGCCGGAAGGCAGCAGCGTGGAGGCGGCCGACCTGTTGGGCAGCGAGACCGCCCTCGTCAGCTTCTCGCCCGATGTCGCTGGCCGCTACGTGCTCGAGCTCACGGTCGACGACGGCCTCGACGAAGACCGCGACACCGTCGAGATCGACGTGCGCATCCCGAACGTGCCGCCGAATGCGCGCGCCGGGGGCGATCAGGAGATCGAGCTCGGCGCCGACGCACAGCTCGACGGCTCGGCGAGCGACGACCCGGACGCAGGCCCGCAGCCGCTCGCCTACCTCTGGCGCTTCGTCTCCCTGCCGCCCGGCAGCGCCCTCGAGAACGCCGATCTCGCGGGTGCCGAAACGGTCTTCGCCGGCTTCGTGCCGGACGTGGCGGGCGACTACGTGCTCGAGCTGGTCGTCTTCGATGGGATGGACACGCGCTCCGACAACACCGTGGTTCGGGTGGTCGTCCCCAACGTTCCGCCGGTTGCGGACGCCGGTCCCGACGCGAACGTCTTCGTCGGCGCCCTCGTCGACCTCGATGGCACGGGCTCGTTCGATCCCGACGGCGACCTCATCACCTTCGCGTGGACCGCCACCTCCGTGCCGCCCACCAGCGCGGTCACGAACGAAGCCCTTGCCGGTCGAGCGACACCGACACCCGGATTCGAGCCCGACGTGGCCGGCGACTACACCTTCGAGCTCGTCGTCTCCGACGGCCGAGCCCTGAGCCCGCCCGACGCCGTGACGATCTCCGCTGCCCTGGCCAACGTCCCGCCCAACGCCTCGATCGCGTCGGTGCCGACCGCCTTCGTCGGCTCTGTCGTCACGCTGGATGGCTCGGGGAGCACGGATCCCGACAGCGGCCCCAGCCCCGCGCTGGTCTTCGCGTGGCGCTTCCTCTCCGTCCCGCCCACCAGCACGCTCGACGCCGCGGACCTGGCCGGCTCGAGCGAGCCGCTGGCGGCGTTCTCGCCCGATGTGCCGGGTCGCTACGAGCTCTCGCTGAGCGTGTCCGACGGTGAGGCGAGCGACCTGGCCATCGCGACCATCGACGCCACGCTCGCGAACGTGCCGCCTGTTGCGAACGCGGGCCCGGACCTCGAGGCGTTCCTGGGCGAGGTCGTCGTCACCCTCTCCGGCGCCGCGAGCTTCGACTCCGACGCCGGACCCGCGTCGCTCGGCTACCGCTGGCGCCTGGTCTCGACGCCCGAGCGCAGCACGCTGCAGACGAGCGACATCCTCGACGCGAGCACCGCCTCGCCGGCCTTCACCCCCGACGCCGTCGGCGACTACCTCTTCGAGCTCGAGGTCGACGACGGCGAGGCGAGCGGATTCGACAACGTGCGCGTCACCGTCACGACCCGCACCCCGATCGACGTGACCTCGCTCTTCGAGATCACGTCGGCAGGCGAGCAGAGCACCCTCGACCGGCTGACCCGGCTGGTCACCAGCCGCGCAGACATCACCTTCCGCAACGTCTCGACGTCGGCCGTCGCGCTGCCACTCGAGGCCCGATTCGCGCCCTCTTCGACGGGCGTCACCATGACGAGCGCCACCGGTGAACGGGAGGACCTGCCCTTTGTCGACCTGGCTGTCGGGGTGGCGGACGGCGTGCTCGAGCCCGGCGAATCGGTCACCATCGAAGTGGTCTTCGAGTACCCGCTCGGCAGCGCCTTCACCTACGACGTGCAGCTCTTCGGCGTGGAGACCGAGCCGACCTCGGCCCTGAACGTTCCCGAGCCGGGGGCATGGCCCGCACTCGCCGCCGGGACCCTGCTGCTGGGGGCGCTCGGCCTGCGGCGGAGGCGTTCCAGCGGGCGACAGGGCTAGACCGCGATCAAGCGCCCGGGCCCGGCTGGCAGGCCGGACAGAAGAAGATCTTGCGCCCGGCGAGGACGTCGCGGCGGATCGGCGTCCCGCACTCGAAGCAGGGAAGCCTTCCGCGCGTGAAGACGAAGTGGCGATACCGACCGCGGCGAACGCCCTCGGCGGCCAGCCGCTTGGCGCGCCGCTCGTCGTTGGTGATGCCACCCGTCCGATAGGAGCGCTCGGTGAGCCTTCGGATCGCGCGAGCGAGGGCGAGGCGCTGTCGCCCCGTGATGTCGCTCGGGCGAAGGGTCGGGTGCAGCCCCGCGACGAAGAGCACCTCGGAGCGCAGGTAGTTGCCGATGCCCGCAACGAAGCTCTGGTCGAGCAGGAGCGCGTGGAGCTGGCGACGCGCGAATCGCGGGTCGGCCATGTGTCGGGAGAGGGCACCGTCGGTGAGCTCTGGCGAGAGGGCGTCCGGGCCGAGCCTGGAGAGGAAGGGGTGCTGGTGCAGCTCGGCCGTCTTCCAGACCTGGATCTCCGAGGCGCTGTAGAGCAGCGCAGAGCGATCGGTGTTGTGGATGGCGAAGCGCAGGCTGCGACCGGTCTTCGGCAGCTGGCCCGCGCGGGTGACGTACCAGCGCCCGTAGAGCTGGTTGTGGGTGTAGACCGAGATCGGGGCGTCGAAGTGCACGATCATCGCCTTGCCGCGGGTCTCGACCGACTCCACGTAGCAGCCGGAGAGCTGCCGACCGAAGCGCGCCAGGTGGGGGAACGCGAACTCCACGCGGTCGGCAGGGCGTCCGGCCACCGCCCGCTCGACGCGGTCGGCGGCCCGCCGGATCTCGGGGCCTTCGGGCATTCACCTCTCGCTGGGTTCGGCGGTCTGTGGAGCAGACTAGCCCCTGCTGCGGGCGGAACTCGTGCAGCTCGGGGATCGCGGGGCCGGTCGGCCGCACCCCATCCGCTCAGCACGCCCGCTCCTGCCCTGCCGAGGGTCGGCTCGATGGAGATCTGATCGCGATCTCGCAGAGCAGCTCGAGGCGATGAGCGAGCCGCACGGCGGTTCTATAGTCGTGGCGCTGGAGTGCTGCGCCCAGCGCGCAGGAGATCTCGTCGATCAGGGCTCGGGTATCCATGGTGTGCTCCTCTCGTGTTCACGAGCAATCGCGTCTCGATTGCGTCTGGCGAAGCCCAGGATCGGGCGGAGCGAGCGCCGGGCCATCAGTACGCACCACTCAATCTGCACCCACTCACCTACTCAGTCCGATCGGTCTCAGTCCCGTCGGTTCCGGAGGCCTCCACCCGCAGGGAGCGGCCGCCGCCTGCGGAGGACTTCGATGACGACCCGGGCCTCCGCTCTGGTGGGGCGCCGGCGCGAGCTGGATCAGCTGATGCGCCTGGCCACCGACCCCGAGATCGGCGCCGTCCTGCTCTCGGGGCGCGCGGGCGCAGGGAAGACCCGGCTCGCCGACGCGCTGCTCACCGAGCTCGCCGGCCTTCATTGGACCACCGCGCGACTGGCGGGAACGCCCGGCGCCGCCGCGATTCCGTTCGCCTCTCTCGGTCAGCTGCTCCCCGACGATTTCGATCGGGTCGAGGCGGAGACCGGGCCGCTCGGCGCCTTCACGCTCTACCGCGCGGTGGAGCGCCGGCTGCGCGAGTCGGGCGGCTCGAGCGTCGCCGTCCTCGCGGACGACTTCGGCGACCTCGACAGCGCATCCGCCGGCCTCGTGCTCCATCTCGCGGCCAATCGCCTGATCTTCCTCGTGGCCACCGAACGAAGCGGACCCCGGCTCGACGAGGTCTTCGATCGCCTCGCCCACGCACAGGCGGTCGAGCTGCCCGTCGGCCCGCTGGACGAGTCCGCGACCGAGGCCCTGGCGACCGACCTGCTCGGGCGTGGGCTGGGGGCAGGACTGCGCCGCGAGCTCTGGGAGCAGTCGCAGGGCAATCCGCTCTTCGTGCGAGAGCTGGTCTGCTTCGGCCGCGAGCAGGGGATGATCGACCAGTCGAGCGACCAGGCGCGGCTGGCCGAGCCGCTGCGCATCGGTCGGAGCCTCGCCCGCCAGATCGCTCAACGGCTCGGCCACCTGAAGCCCCCCGAACGAGCCGCGGCGGAGCTGCTGGCCGTCTGCGGCCCGATCGGGATGCAGGACCTGATCCAGCTCGCGGGCGAAGAGGCCGCCCGCTCGCTCGAGGCGCGAGAGCTGCTGGTGGTGCGCGAGGATGGCCGACGCCTGGTCACGGACCTGGCCCACCCGCTCTACCGGGAGACGATCGCGCAGCAGGTCTCCGCCCTCGATCGGCGCGCGCATCATCGCCAGCGCGCGGATCAGATCGATCGCCACGGCGCGCGCCGCAGCGCGGACCGACTGCTGGTCTCGTGGGGGCGGTACGAATCGGGCTGTGAGGTGGCACCCGGGGAAGCCATCGGGGCCGCTCGCCAGGCCCTGCGGATCGATCGCTTGAAGGAGGCGGAGACCCTCGCCGAGATCGCATACAAGGCGAAGGCCGACGAGGAGTCGACGCTGCTCTACAGCGAGACGCTCGTCCGCCAGGGACGCTACCTCGAGGCCGACCGCGTGCTGGCCCAGGTCCCGACGGACGGGACCAACGAGTGGGTCCGCGTCCGCAGGGCGATCCGCCGCTCCTCCAACGCGCTCTGGGGCCTCGAGGACACTGCCCGCGCCGAGCAGCTGGACGCCGACTGCCTCCGCGCGCTTCGCGAGCCTGCGCCGCGAGAGCGGGTCGTCGCCCACCAGGCGTGGCTCGCGCTCTCGACCGGGCGGGCGCGCGAGGCCGTCGCGCTGACCGACCCGATGTCCTCGCCAGTCGGCGACGAGAACCAGTTTGCGATGGCCGCGGCGCGTGCCCCGGCGCTCGCGCTCGTGGGCCGCGTGCAGGAGGCCGAGCGCCTGGCGCAGCGCGCCTGGGAGGAGGAGTGGGGTGGATCGATGGAGAGCGCCAGCCACGCCCAGCACCTGATCGCCCTCGGCTTCGCCAAGCTCTACGCGGGCGAGCTCGAGGCGGCCGCGTTCATTGCCGACGAGGCGCTGCGCATCTGCAGGACCCGAGGCGAGAACGCGGCCGTCCTCTTCTTCCTCGAGCTGGCAGCTCGTGTGCAGCTCCTCACCGGTCGCCTCGACATCGCCCTCCGCCACCTCGAAGAAGGGCGAAGGCTCGCGGGCGAGCTCGCGATCGCCGCGGCGCGGCGCTCGGCCCTGTGCGGTGAGATCGTCTGCCATGCCGGCCTCGGGCAGGCGGATCGCGCCAGCGAGTGCTGGCACCTGCTCCAGGCCTCACCGCTCGGCCCCGGCCCCATGGGCGCCGCCGACCCCGCGCGCGCCGAGGCCTGGCTGCTCGTCGCCATGGGCGATCGCGGTCAGGCGGTCTCGCGCCTCGTCGCGGCCGCCGACGAGATGGCGGCCACCGGCCTCGAGACCGCCGAGCTGCTGCTCCGCTTCGACGTCTTGCGCCTCGACGATGCTTCCGCAGCAGACGCCGAGCGTGTGGTCACGTTGGCAGCGAGCGGGCAGAGCCCGCTCTACGCGTGCGTCGCCCAGCACGCCGAGGCGCTCGCTGCGAGATCGGGCGAAGGACTGGACGGCGTCGCGAGTCGGTACGCAAAGATGGGGCTCGCGCTGGCGGCGGCGGAGACCTGGGCCCAGGCGAGTGACTGCTTCGCAGGGCGCGGCCGTCAGCGCGAGGCGGACGGCTGCCAGCACCGGTCCAGCGCCGCACTGCCCCTCGGCGGGATGTCGACGCCTGCGCTGCAACGCGTGCGCAGCATCACGCCGCTCACCCGGCGCGAGCGCGAGATCGCGGTGCTCGCGGCGCGCGGGGAGACCAACGCCGGCATCGCCGAGCGCCTCCACATCTCGGTGCGGACCGTCGAGAACCACCTGCATCGTGTCTACGCGAAGGTCGGCGCGACGAATCGCAAGATGCTGAGCGCGCTGCTCTGAGCCATTTTTTCTGGGGGGGGCAAAGGCGCCTCGGCCAGAGCGAATCCCATCGTCCGCCGATCTGCCGCTTCGGAATCGGCCAACAGCCCTCGACCGATCTGGACAGCCTCGCGGGCAGCAGCGATCGCCGGATTGCCACTGGCTCAGCCGATCGCCGCGAGGAATCGCATGGGCTAGACTCATGCCGTCGAATCGCTCGAGACTGCCGACGAGGAACCGATTCATGCGGACCCGATCACGCCCCCTGCTGCTGCCCCTGCTTCTGCTGCTCGGCTTCCTGGCCCAATCCGCCCAGGCCGAGCACAATGTCGCGCTCTTCCTCAGCGCGAATGGCGCCGACATCGAGGGCGAGAATCCGAGGACTACCCTCGATCGTGAGAACTCCATCGAGGTGTTCTCGGTGGGCACCGCGTTCATCCGACCCCTGGCGACGGGGTCGGGCCCGACACTCGGAGCCGCGCAGCACAAGCCGTTGACCATCACCAAGCCGGTCGACAAGGCGACGCCGCTCATCCTCAAGGCACTCGCCCAGAACCAGACCATTGAACGCGCCGAGCTTCGCTTCTACCGACCGACCACGGGCGGCGGAGAAGAGCACTACTACACGATCCTGCTCCAGGACGGCCGCGTTTCGGCCTCCACGATGGTTGCGGAGCCGGGCGGAGAGCCGATCGAGATGGTGAGCTTCGTCTTCCTGACCATCACCTGGACGCACGAGCCCAGCGGTGTCGAGCACCTCGACAACTGGTCGTCGTCGTCTTGAGGGCGCACACACGCGCCGCCCTCCTGGCCGCCTGCATCGGCCTCCTCGCACAGCCCGCGTCCGCGGCCTTGCCTGAAGGCTGGACCCTCCTGACACGCGGCGGGACCGTCGACGGGCAGGCCCTGCCGCCGATGCTCGTACTCCCGGTCGGGACCTACAGCCTGCTCGAGGCGGGGCTCTCGATCAGAGCCGCGTCCTACGGCCAGAACGACATCCTGCTTCACGAGGCGACGAAGACGACGACGCGGATCATCGATCCGGAAGCCTACGTGCCGCCCGACGGTCGGGCCTGGTATTTCGATCCGGCCGAGGGCCGCGCCCTCCCGGCGTACGTCTCGCCGCTGTCCGCCGAAGCGGCCCTCGTGGTGCAGGATCTCGGGGGCAAGACGGTCTCCGAGCTTCTGCGGCCCGATGGGTCCGTGCTCGTCTTCCACGTCCCCGAGCCCGCGCGCCTCGCCATGATCGGGGCGGGCGCTTTCCTCACGGCGGTCGTGGCGCGCCTTCGCAGGAAGGGCTGAACGGCTTCTGCCCGGTCGCCCAGCCGTGAGCGCTGGGCCGGCTGTTCATCGGACTCGCGCGAGGCGCCTGCGCCTTCTCGAGAGGCCTGCCCGATGGCGCCCACGCGAGCGCCCCGTCCCTGGCGCCGGATCGCGCTGATCGGCCCGGCGATGGCGCAATGGGGGCCTGGAGGCCGCCACCGTCGTCGAGCCCAGATCACCGCGCGGTCTGCCCCGCGCCGCGCCGCAGAATATGGCATAATGCATGCCAACATTGATCCACTTCACGCGCCGACGTCGAGCGGTCCGGAGCTCCAGCCCGAGCTCAGGTCGATGGCCGCATCCTCGTGACCGTGCGACAAGGAGTCCGCCCATGAGCAAGGCCGCCCTCTCCCCCGAGCAGCAGGAGTTCCAGGAGTACGCCCGCCGCTGGCTGGCGGAGAACGCGCCGCCGCCGCCGCCCGAGCGCCTGCCGATCACGCCGATCGAGGTCATGACGACGGGGCAGCGCGACTATCTCCAGGCCTGGCAGCGCAAGTGCTATGACGCCGGCCTCGTGGGCGCCGACTACCCCACCGAGTACGGAGGTGGCGGACACGAGGGCTTCCAGCGCATCGCCAACCGGGAGATGGGCTTCGCCCGCGTCCCCTTCCTCATCAACATCGTCGGGCTCAACATGGCCGCACCGACGATCCTCGCCCACGGCACCGACGCGCAGAAGAAGAAGTTCATCCCGGGCTGTCTCTCAGGTGACGAGATCTGGAGCCAGGGCTTCTCCGCGCCCGGAGCCGGCTCGGACAAGGCCAACCAGCAGACCAGCGCAGTGCG
>CAZQMY010000083.1:0-17896 GCA_964594405.1 uncultured Spirochaetaceae bacterium
GAGGACTTCGACAACGTGATCGTCGAGCACCTCGCCCGGACCTTCGAGGAAGAGACCGGCATCGACCTGCGCACGGATGCCATGGCGCTCCAGCGGCTCAAGGAAGGCGCAGAGCGGGCCAAGCACGAGCTCTCCTCATCGACCGGCACCGACATCAATCTCCCCTTCATCAGCGCCGACGACGCGGGGCCCAAGCACCTGGTCATGGCGATGACGCGCGAAGAGCTCGAGGGCCTCGTCGTCCACCTGATCGATCGGCTCGAGGCGCCCTGCCGGACCGCCATGCAGGATGCCGGGCTCGGCGCCGACGAGATCGACGAGGTGATCCTGGTGGGCGGCATGACGCGCATGCCGCGCGTGGTCCAGAAGGTCGAAGAGATCTTCGGGACGGCGCCGGACCGAAGCGTCAACCCGGACGAGGTCGTCGCCGTCGGCGCGGCGATCCAGGGAGGCGTGCTCAAGGGCGATGTCGAGGACGTCCTGCTGCTGGACGTCACGCCCCTCTCCCTCGGCGTCGAGACCCAGGGCGGCGTCTTCACGAGCATCATCCCGAAGAACACCACCATCCCGACCACCAAGAGCCAGGTCTTCAGCACCACCGAGGACGGCCAGGACGTGGTGCGCATCCACGTCGTCCAGGGCGAGCGCGAGATGGCCGCGGAGAACATGACGCTCGGCCGCTTCGAGCTGGTGGGCATTCCGCCGGCGCCGCGCGGCGTGCCGCAGATCGAGGTGACCTTTGCGCTCGATACCGACGGCGTCGCCAACGTATCCGCGAAGGACCTCGGCACGGGCATGAGCCAGAGCATCCGCGTGACGGCCTCGTCGGGCCTGACGGAGGACGAGGTGAATCGGCTCGTCACCGAGGCCGAGGCGCACAAGGTGGGCGATCGCGCGATGCGGGAGCTGGTCGAGATGCGCAACAAGGCCGAGGGCCTGATCTACAGCACCGAGAAGACGCTCGAGGAGTTCGCGGGCGACATCGACGACGCCGATCGCGATGCCATCTCCGGCTGCCTGGAGGTCGCCAAGGAGAAGCTCACGGGCGACGACGTCGAGGCGCTCCGTGTGGCGATCGAAGAGCTCTCTGGCATGACCTACCAGATGACCGAGAAGCTCTACGCGGCGCTCGGCGCCGAAGAGGGCTGAGCGCACCGCGCCGACGCCCGCTCGCTAGCCGGTGTGCCCCGAATCGTCATCCTCGTCCGAGCGCCGGCCGCGCGACCAGCGGCGCTCGAGCTCGAGGTAGATGATCGCCAGGACGACCAGCACCGCGCTCGGATCGAATTGCGGCGTGTAGTGGGGGAAGTCCCGGACGGTCTGACCGCCGGAGAGATGGATCTGGGTCTTCATGTCGACCTTGATCTCGTGGAACTTCTTCGCCTGGCTGATCATCTTCGACAGCACGTGCGGCGAGGTCGGGATCGCCGCATCGACCTTGTTGCGAATCTCGTGCAGGCGCCGGAGCAGGCGGTGGAACGTGTGCTTGGCGCCGCGGTCGCACATCCGCAGGTCTCGACGCTGCACGTTCCCGACCACCTTGAAGCCGCGTGCAAAGATCGCATCGAGATCCTTCTTCAACGGGGCCACGCTCGTCGCATCCCAGGACGCCGTCATCCAGCGCGTCTCGAGGTCGCGGCACAGCTGCTCGAGCTCCGCGTTCGCGGCGATCACTCGGTGATTGCTGGCGGAATCGAAGTTGCGGTCACGGTGCGAATCCATGCTCCGTCGCGCGTCTCGAATCACTTTGGCCGACTTGCGGTCCATCATTGCCTTCCCTCCCTGTGGCTCCGTCGATCGTTGGTGCCGAAGACGAATCGAGAGGTTTCCTCGAAGTCGGCTCGATCCATGAGCGAGTGCGACCCCTTCCCCGCGTGAGGTCTCTCCATCCGTGGGCGGCGAGAGATCATGATTTCGAAGGCAAAGCCCCACGCTCTCCGGTGATCCGGTCGACTCCGCAGCGCTAGTGTGTGATCCCTCGAACCCGATCGCGTGAGCTGGATCACTCACTCGTGAGCGGACCCTTCCATCGAGAGCTTCTGGTGAACCGGGCGGCGACCTCCATCTGCTGGTGCTTCTCGATCCTGTGGCGCGCGATTGTGCTCCTCTCGGTGCTCCTCTGCCCGCTGGCCGAGGCCCGGGCCGAGAGCCGAGGGCTACGGGTTTCGCTCGAGGCCAGCGATGCCAACGGCGCGCCCTCCGTGGGCGAAGTGCGGCTCTACAGCGAGAGCCATGCGCTGGTGATCGGGATCGACGACTACACGGCTGGATTTCCACGGCTCACCAGCGCGATCGAGGATGCGAAGGAGATCGCCGCCGAGCTCGAGCAGCGGGGCTTCAGCGTCCAGCTGGAGACGAACCTCGACGCCGATCGGCTCGAGGACGCGCTCGAGATCTTCTACATCGATCGGGGCATCGACCCCGACGCGAGGCTCTTCGTCTGGTTCGCCGGTCACGGCGTCACCTACCGCGGAAACGGCTACATCGTGCCCGCGGACGCTCCCATCCCGACCGCCGATCCACGCGGATTCCGCAAGAAGGCGTTGGCGCTCCGCGATATCGGACGCATGGTGCGCGAGGCCGACAGCAAGCATGCCTTTGCGGTCTTCGACAGCTGCTTCTCGGGCACGATCTTCGACGTCGCCCGCGCTGCGCCACCGTCGGCGATCACGCGCGTGACGACGCTCCCGGTCCGCCAGTTCCTCTCTTCCGGCGATGCAGACCAGCAGGTCTCGGACAACGGCCAGTTCCGGAAGCTCTTCATCGACGCGCTGCACGGCGAGCGTCGAGCCGATGCCAATGCGGACGGCTACCTCACCGCCAGCGAGCTCGGCATGTTCATGGCGGACCGCATCTCGAACTACACCGAGAACATGCAGACGCCGCGCTACGGGAAGCTTCGCGACCCGCGCTACGACCGGGGGGACTTCGTCTTCCTCGTTCGCCGACCAGAGCCGCCGCGCGTGGCTGCGGTCGATGGCGCGGGGGCGGCGCTCGGGTCCGTATCCGAGGGCCTCGCGCCGGAGGCCGTGGCTGCGGCCGAGGAGGCCCGGCTCCGCGCGTTCTGGGCCGAGCGGACCGCCGGGATGGCCGCCGCCTTCGCCAGGGCGCGAGCCTTCGAAGGGCGAGATCTGCCGGGTGGCCAGAAGGTCGACACGTGGAGGCACTTCCTGGCCCGATACACCGAGGATGACCCCTACACGAGTGATGACGAGATGTTCCGGAAGATCGCGCGCGCCCGCCTCCAGTCGCTCGGGCCGAAGCTCGCCTACCTCACGGTTCGCTCGAACGTCGTGAGTGATGTCGTGATCATCGATGGCAGCGCCGTGGGGTCCACCGGCCCGACCGCGCACGAGCTGGAGGCCGGGGCGCACACCGTGCGCGTCGAGAAGGCCGGATTCGAGCCCTTCGAAGAGAGGGTCTCTCTGCCGATGGGAGAGCGGAGGACGATTCGTGCGGAGCTCGCGCCCAGGCCCACGCAGATGGTCCAAGTGCCCGAGGGCTCGTTCTGGTACGGATGCAACGATCGCCGGGATCGGGATTGCGACGGTGATGAGAAGCCGGGGCGGCGTCGCAGCGCGGACGCCTTCCGCATCGACCTCACGGAGGTCACGGCCCGGGCCTACGGACGATGTGTGGCTGCCCGGGCGTGCAGCGAGCCGGAGACGGGCGGCTATCTCGGCGCTTGCACCTGGGGCGTAGCCGACCGAGAAGACCATCCCGTGAACTGCGTCGACTGGAATCAAGCGCGCGCCTACTGCGATTGGCGCGGGGCGCGGCTGCCCAGGGAGTTCGAGTGGGAGAAGGCGGCGCGGGGTGCGCGCGGCTGGAAGTACTCGTGGGGGAACAAGAGCTACCCGAGCATGCAGCAGGTGGCCAATATCGCCGGGCGTACGGCTGGCCGGACCTACGAGGGGATCGACTGGGCCATCGAGGAGTACGACGACGGCTACCCCTCGACCTCACCGGTAGGCTCGTTTCCGCAGGGCGCTTCTCCCTTCGGCGCGCTCGACATGCTCGGCAACGTCTGGGAGTGGACCGCGGACTGGTACACCTCGGACGAGAAGATGCGAGTGGTTCGCGGAGGCTCCTGGGGCTATGTGCCGGAGGACGCGCGGGCCTCGAGCCGCGGTGGCTACGCGCCAACGCTGCGGAGTTCGAACATCGGCTTCCGCTGTGCGGAGTGAGTCCGGGTCTGGCACCGGTCCGGGCCTCGTGACGACTCGCGGAGGTTCTACCCCGGTGTGCGGGGCTGCGCGCATCGCCTGCCGGAATCAGTGTGCCGCGCGTCGTGGCGGGGTACCCAAGCCTCCGGAAAACATCTGCATTTCCGGTCATCCCCGCGAATTCCCGGGCCCCCGGCTTGACTCGGCGGGTCGCGTGACGACTAGCCGCGGTTCTAGGCCCCATCCACGACACGGAGCCCCTCTTGAGCAAGCGCGACTACTACGACGTCCTCGGCTTGGGCCGGGATGCCTCAGACGGCGATCTGAAGAAGGCCTATCGCAAGCTGGCCCTCCAGTATCACCCGGACCGCAATCCCGACGACCCCGCTGCGGAGGAGAAATTCAAGGAGGTCAGCGAGGCCTACGCGGTGCTCTCCGACCCCGACAAGCGCATGCGCTACGACCGCTTCGGGCACGCGGGGCTGGGCGGTCCGGGAGGCGGCCCCCAGGACTTCGGCGACCTCGGCGGATTCACGGATCTCTTCAGCGATCTCTTCGGCGACTTCTTCGGCGGGGCCGGGCGGGGTGGGCGGCGCCGGGGGCGTGGCCAGCAGGGGGCCCACCTCCGGTACAACCTCGAGATCGGGCTCGATGACGTGCTCGAAGGCTGCAAGCCCACCATCGAGATCCCGAAGATGCGGCGCTGCGAGCCCTGCGATGGGCGGGGTGCGGCGCCGGGCACCTCACCGGTGGTCTGTGAGCAGTGCGGGGGCGCCGGGCAGGTGGTCTTCCAGCAGGGCTTCTTCCGAGTCCAGCGCGACTGCGACTTGTGCGGCGGCTCGGGCGAGGTGATCCGCGAACACTGCAAGACCTGCCGCGGCGCCGGTCGTATCGAGGGGCAGCAGACGATCCAGGTCACGGTGCCGCCGGGTGTGGAGGATGGGTCGAGGCTCCGTCTGGTGGGCGAAGGCGAGGCCGGGATCGCCGGCGGGCCTCCGGGCGACCTCTACGTGGTGATCAGCGTCGACCGTCACCCGCTCTTCGAGCGCGACGGAACCGACCTGCATTGCGAGGTGCCGGTGCCCTTCGTACAGGCGGCCCTCGGGAGCGAGATCGAGGTGCCCACGCTCGAGGGCAAGGTCACCATGCGCATCGAAGAGGGCACGCAGTCGGGGACGAATCTGCGTCTGCGGGGCAAGGGGCTTCCGCCGCTGCAGCCCAGGCTCGACAAGGAGCAGCTGATGCGGATGCGCGGCGATCTATTTGTGCGAATCTTCGTCGAAGTGCCGACCAAGCTCACTTCACGACAGCGGGGGCTCCTGGAGGAGTTCGCCGAGGCGTCGGGCACGGACGTCTCTCCCGCACACAAGACGTTCGTGGACAAATTGCGGGACTTCTTCGACTGACGATGCGAATGCACTCCCTCTTCGGCTCCGCAGGCGGCGAAGGCGAGACCGCCTGGCGAGCGTGGGCGCCTTCCCTCCCGATCTGCGCACTCCTGCTCGCACTCCTGACGATCCAGCTCGGCGGCTGCGCCACCGGCGGACCGTCTGCACCGCCCGCCACGGGCGCCGAGCGCGCGGCCTACGACGCGGCGCTCGACTTCCTGCCCGACGATCCCGAGGCCGCGCAGGCGGCGCTCGAGGCCTATCTTCGCGACTACCCCACGAGCCCGCTCTGCGGTCAGGCCGCGGAGTATCTCGCCAAGATCGCGTACGACCAGGGCCGTACGGACGACGTCTTCCGCTGGCTCTACAAGGTGCTCCGCGAGTACCCGGAGAGTCCGCGCGCCGAGGCGGTCCGCTTGCGCCTGGCGCGCATGGAGCTGGATCGAGGCGTCACGGAGGAGTCCCAGCGCCTCGCGGGCAGCATCCGCGAGAGCCGGCTCTCCGCCGCCGAGCGCGTCGACCTGATGCGCCTGCTGGCCGACCTCGCCGAGAGCCCGGTGACGCGCCTCGAGCGCCTCGCGCGCGCCCGCTTCCTGGCGGAGCGACTCGAGGCAGAGAAGCGGAGCGCGGTGATCGAGGCCATCGAAGGCGACATGATTCGCGGCATCGCGGCGATGTCGGTGGCGGAGCTCGAGCGGGCCGCGGCCGACAACAAGGGGCGGACGCCGGCTGCGCTGGTGCGCCTGACGCTCGCCGAGCGCGCCCTCGCCCGCGGCGAGCGTGAGCTGGCGCTCACCTTCCTCGAGGATGCGCGACGTCACGAGATCGGGGCGCTCGCGGAGGGCGCGCTGATGCGTGTGGAGCTCGGGCTGGGCCTGGCCGGGGACGACGGCGCGTTGCCGACCTTCGCCGAGGCCGCCGCGCGTGTGCCGCAGAATCTCTCCGAGGCCCAGGGGACGGTGGGCGTCGTGCTGCCGCTCAGCGGCCGATTCGGCTCCTTCGGCGACGAGGCGCTCCGGGGCGTTCTGCTTGCGGCTGGCATCTTCGATCGCGAGCGCGATGAATCCGAGGATTCAGCCGAGGAGACCGAGGCCACCCCATCGGCGGATCTGTCGGCGACGCCGCCCGACGACTCCCAGAGCGGTCCAGGCTTCGTGCTCGCTCCGGAGGCCGCGGCGCTCTTCGGCGGCCCCGACGTGCGGCTGATCGTGCGCGACAGCGCGGGCAGGCCAGAACGCGCGGCGCGCGCGGTGCGCGATCTGGCCGAGCAGGACGATGTGCTCGCCATCATCGGGCCCATCGGATCCAAGGAGTCCGAGGCCGCGGCGCGCGCCGCACAGGAGGCGGGCATTCCGCTCCTCACGCTCTCGAATCGCCAGGAGATCGCTGCCGAGCGCGACCAGGTCTTCCGCCTTCGCCTCACCATCGACGACGAGGTGGGCTTCCTGGTCGACTATGCGACGCAAGAGCTCGACGCTCGGCGCTTCGCGGTGCTCTATCCCAAGACACGCTTCGGGCTCGGAATGCGCGCGAAGTTCTGGGAGGCCGTCGAGGCGCGGGGCGGGCAGGTCGTCGCCGCGGCCAGCTATGCGCCCGATGCCACCGACCACAGCAGCGCCATTCGCAGCATGATCGGGTACAGCCTGCTCACCGACGACGAACGCGTGGCGCTGCGCGAACGCGACCGGGCGCTCCGGCGCGGCCGCCGGCTCGAGCCGGAGGATCAGGCGCTGCTGCGTCACGTCCTCTATCCGTTGATGGGGCCCGAGCTCGAGGTCCTGCCGCCGGTGATCGACTTCGATGCCATCTTCATTCCGGATGCATACGACAAGATCGGGCTGATCGCGCCGCAGCTCGCGCTCCACGAGATCTCGGGCGTACGATTGCTCGGCACCTCGGACTGGAATCATCCCGATCTCGTCCGCATCGCCCGAAGCCACGTTCGCGGGGCCGTGATCTCCTCCCCCTTCTTCGCTGACAGCCGGTACGAGGCGCCGCGGACCTTCACCGATGACTATCGATCGAGCTTCGACATGGCGCCCAGCGCGTTCTCGTCCTACGCCTACGACGGGACCATGATGGTGCTGGCCCAGCTGGCCAGCGGCCGCCTCGATCGAGAGGCCGTGCGCCAGGGGATTCTCGGCACGCAGGGCTATCTCGGCGCCTCGGGTGTGACGTCGATCATGCCGGATGGCAATGCGCGCAAGCGACCCTTCATGCTGGGCGTCACTCGCAGCCGGATCGTCGGCCTGGACTGAGGGCAGTCCGCGCAGCAGGCGCCGCGGCTCGAGGGTACGAGCCGCGTCTTCGCGTGACGCGCAGCGTCGCCTTGCCTTTCAAAGCTGCACCCACCTTGCAGGGCCCCATCCGGCCGATTCCCCGTTCTGGGACTCGGCGCAGCGGGCTCTTCGGGCATCTAAAGTCAGCCATCCGCACCGACGAAGCGGGTGCCATGGCTGATGTTCCCCCCGTGCAAGACCTGCCCGACGAGCTTCCCGTGCTCCCGCTCCGGGAGTTCGTGGTATTCCCCTATATGGTGCTGCCTCTCTTCGTGGCGCGGGAGCAGAGCGTCGCCGCCGTGGAGGATGCCCTGGCGGGCGACCGCCTCATCCTGCTCGTCGCGCAGCGCAACCCGGAGACGGCGGATCCGGACCCCGACGACCTCTATCGCGTGGGCACCGTCGCGATGGTGATGCGCAGCCTCCGCATGCCCGATGGCCGACTGAAGGTCCTGGTCCAGGGGCTGTCGAAGGTTCGCATCGACTCGGCGACGCTGCGCGATGCCAGCACGTGGGTGCGCGTCTCACCGCTGCCCACCGACGATCTGGGTGATTGGTGCGTCGAGAGCGAGGCTTTGATTCGCGCTGTGCGGGGTCGGGTCGAAGAGCTCCTCCCGCTCAAGAACCTGCCGCCCGAGGTGCTCAGCATCACGAGCAACGTGGACAAGCCGGGGCGGCTCGCCGACCTGGTCGCCTCGAATCTTCGGCTGCGTCTGGCCGAGGCTCAGGAGGTGCTGGAGGTCATCGATCCACTGGCGCGACTGCGCCGCGTGGACGCGCTGTTGCGTCGCGAGCTCGAGGTCTCGAGCATGCAGGCGGAGATCCAGACCCAGGCCAAGGAGGAGATGAGCCGGGGGCAGCGCGAGGCGTTCCTGCGCGAGCAGCTCCGGGCCATCCAGAGCGAGCTCGGTGAGGTGGATCCGCGCGGCGAGGAAGCGGACGAGTATCGCTACAAGGTGGAGGACGCGAACCTCCCGCCCGAGTGCTACGAGGAGGCCATGCGCCAGCTGCGTCGCCTCGAGCGGATGCATCCCGACGGCCCCGAGGCCCAGGTGGTGCGCAACTACCTCGACTGGATCGTCGAGCTCCCCTGGGATCGCTGCTCGCCCGACCGCCTCGATCTGCAGAACGCCCGAGAGATCCTGGACGCCGACCACGCGCATCTGCAGGGCGTCAAGGATCGCATCCTGGAGTTCCTGGGCGTCCGGAAGCTGCGCCAGGACAGCCGGGGGCCGATCCTCTGCTTTGCGGGGCCGCCCGGCGTAGGGAAGACCTCGCTCGGGCGCTCCATCGCTCGCGCCATGGGCCGCGAGTTCGTCCGCGTCTCGCTGGGAGGCGTGCGCGACGAAGCCGAGATCCGTGGTCATCGCCGCACCTACGTCGGCGCCATGCCCGGGCGCATCATCCAGGGCATGAAGAGCGCCGGGACGAGCAATCCCGTGATCATGCTCGACGAGATCGACAAGATCGGTGCCGACTTCCGTGGCGATCCGTCGGCGGCGCTCCTCGAGGTGCTCGATCCCGAGCAGAACCACAACTTCAGTGACCACTTCCTCAACATCCCCTTCGATCTCTCGCGCGTGCTCTTCATCGCGACCGCGAATCTGCTCGATCCGATCCCCGGACCGCTCCGCGATCGCATGGAGGTGATCCCGCTCGCGGGCTACACGCCTGAGGAGAAGGTGGAGATCGCCTCGCGCTTCCTGATTCCGCGGCAGATCAGCGAGAACGGCCTGATCCCCTCGCAGATCCACTGGTCTCGCAAGGCCGTGGAGCAGCTCGCGAACGCGTACACCCGCGAGGCGGGCGTGCGCAACCTCGAGCGCCAGGTGGCCACGGTCTGTCGCAAGGTCGCGCGGAAGGCCGCCGAGGGCGATCTGTCGGCGGTGAGCATCAGTCAGCGCACGCTGGCCCGCTATCTCGGCGCGGCGCCCTACCTCCGGGAGGAGACCGCCAACGACGCCCAGCTCGGCGTGGTGAAGGGGCTCGCCTGGACCGAGGCGGGTGGCGACATGCTGCAGGTGGAGGCGACGCTGATGCCCGGCTCCGGGCTCGTGCTCACCGGGCAGCTGGGCGAGGTCATGAAGGAGTCGGCGCTCACCGCGCTCTCGTGGGTTCGCTCGGTGCTTCGCGATCTCGAGCACGACGTCGACGAGAACCTGCTCTCGCGCAGCGAGATCCACGTCCACGTGCCCAACGGCGCAACGCCCAAGGACGGCCCCTCCGCCGGCGTGACCATCGCCACGGCGATCACCTCGCTGGCCACCGGGGTCGACGTTCGCGGGGACATCGCGATGACCGGCGAGGTGACGCTGCGCGGCCGAGTGCTTCCCGTCGGCGGCGTGCGCGAGAAGTGCATGGCGGCGCTTCGGAGCGGCATCAGCACGGTGATCATCCCGAAGCAATGCCAGAAGGACATCGACGAGATCCCGAAAGACCTGCGCAGGAAGCTCGAGTTCATCGCGGTCTCGCACATGCGGGAGGTGCTCGAGAGCGCGTTCGTCGACCGCCCACGCTGGCGCAGTGACGCTTCGGGCTCGCGATCGGACCCCGCGGCCAGCGGGGCCGCGCCCGCCAGCTGTGCTGCCGAAGATCCTGGAGCCTGATCGCCGACCCGACCATCTGGCGTAAGCTTGCCGGATGGGAGGCTCGAAGTTGCAGCGGTCCGCTCCGATCGGGACGCTCGGTGAGTTCGATCTGATCGAGCGCGTGGAGCGGATCGTGGAGCGCGCGCCCGCGCCCGCCGCCGATCTCGTGGTGGGCATGGGCGACGACGCCGCCGTGCTCCGGCTGGGGGCTCGCGAGGAGCTGGTGGTCTCGTCGGATGCCTCGGTCGAGGGCGTGCACTTCGACTTCGCCCTCTCGCCCGCGCGCATCATCGGGCGTCGGGCCCTGGTCGCGAACCTCTCGGATCTCGCGGCCATGGGCGCGCGGCCCCTGGGCTTCACCGTCGCCTTCGCCGCATCGCCCGAGCTCAGCGTGGCCCGCTTCGACGACCTCTTTCGCGGGCTGGCAGAGGAGGCGAGGCGTTGGGCGTGTCCACTGGCGGGCGGCAACATGACGCGCGCGAGCGAGACCAGCCTCGCGATCACCGTGCTGGGCGCCGTGCCGCGTGGCCGCGCGCTGCTCCGGCGCGGGATGCATGGCGGGCTGCGGTCCGGCGACCGCCTCTTCGTGACCGGCGCGCTCGGCGCCTCTGCGCTCTCGCTCGTTCGCGCGCGGCGCGAGGGCCGGCCGCATCGCCACGTCGCGGCGCCTCGCCTGCACGCGGGCGTCGCGTTGGCGCGGCTCTCCGGCGTGCGCGCCTGCATCGACATCTCGGATGGTCTGGTCTCGGAGCTGGGACATCTGCTGGCGGGGAGCGGGCTCGGAGCCGACGTGGACGCAGGGGCGCTGCCGATGCCGCGCGGCTTCGCCCGGGCGTGTCGACGCCTCGAGGTCGACCCGATCCGTCTCGCCAGCGGCTTCGGAGAGGACTACGAGCTGCTCTTCGCCCTCTCCGGCCGCGCGCGCCTGGCGCGGGACGCCGCGGCGCTCGGTGAGCGGATCGGTGCAGCCGTGACGGAAGTCGCTCGCGTGAGCGGAAGGGTCGGCATCCGGGGATTGCCCGAGTCGCCCGGGTATCGCCACTTCGGTGCCACCTGAGGGTCGACCGGGCGGGATTCCGCCTGGGCCAGTGCCGCGCTGCGGGGAAATCGAGATCGATCGGGGGCTTGACCGGGGCCCTCGCAATCAAGGTGCAGGCGAGGCCCGCCGATACGGGCCCTGTGAGATTCACCCTGACGGCCAAGTTCATCGTGGGCTCGCTCTTCGTTGCGGGATCCACATTCGCGCTGCCCGAAGTGCTCCGAGGCCTCGGCCTGGAGTTCCCCTGGCAGGGCACGCTCTTCGTAGCGCTGCTGATGGCGGCGATCATGGGGTATTTCTTCTCGCGCATGCTGAGCGCGAACTTCGATCGCCTGATCGACGTCAACACGCGCCTGCGCCAGGGCGACCTCTCGGTGGACCTCGTGAGCGGCGGTGAGCGCCGCTTCCCCGACGAGTCCGACGACCTCGTCGAGAGTGTTCGGGGCATGCTCGAGCACCTCCGTGGTCTGGTGGCGCACGTCCAGGAGGGGGCCAGCGTCGTGACCCAGGGCGCGCGCGAGCTCAAGGAATCCATCGACGTCGTGCGCGTCGGCAATGAAGGCATCTCGTCCACCATCAGCGAGGTGGCGCACAACGTCGATCAGCAGCAGGCGCTGGTCGACGGAGGCTCGCGGCAGATCCAGCAGATCTCATCAGAGATCGAGCTCAACGCCGGTCGTGCGCGCGAGGCCTTCGGCTTCGCCGCGGAGGCGAACCAGAAGGCGGGGACCGGCGTCGAGGTCGCTCGACTGGCCATCGAGAAGATGCGCAACGTCTTCGAGCGTGTGGAGGAGACGGGCAACAAGGTCTTCGAGCTCGAGGCCAAGACGCGACACGTGCACCAGATCACCGAGATCATCACCGACGTAGCGCATCGCACGAACCTCCTCTCGCTCAACGCCTCCATCGAGGCCGCCCGCGCGGGCGAGGCCGGCCGAGGCTTCTCGGTGGTGGCCGACGAGATCCGCAAGCTCTCCGAATCGGCGGGCCGCAGCGCCGAGGAGATCACGAAGCTGATCCACGAGATCCAGGCGGATACGAACGAGGTGGCCGACGACATGCGGCACTCGAGCATCGTGATCGGTGAGGGGCGCGAGGACGTCAACACCATCGCGTCCTCGCTCGGCGAGATCAAGGCCGCGGTCTCGGAGGCGGCCGCGCGTGCCGAGGAGATCTTCCACGGCGCCGACAGCCATGCGATGAACGCCGAGGGCATGGTGCGCGCCATGGAGGAGATCGCCCGCGTGGTGGTCGGGAACGGGCGCTCCATCGAGCAGGTCGCCCAGACCGCCAGCGCGCAGCTCGCGACCGTCGCCGGAATCGTGGGCCGCTCGAAGTCGTTGGCACGCTCCGCCGAGGAGCTCTCCAAGGGGCTCAACAACTTCCGCATCAGTGAGCGCTACGCTGCGCCCTCGCCGCCGGTCTTCAGCGCACCGGCCGTGGCGTCGACACCATTGGTCTCCGGGCCGGCGCCAGAAGCCGAGGCGTCGCCCCCGACGGTGGACGTCGCGCGTGCGCGTGCCGACGCCGCTGGCGAAGACGAGAAGCCGGAGCCTCCGGACTGGGAGGCGAAGTTTTGACGCGGACCGACTCGTCGTTCCTGCCGACCGGCGATCGAATGCTCACCTTCGAGGTGGCGGGGGCGGCCTATGGCCTCCCCATCGCCGTCGTGCTCGAGGTCGCCGAGACCGATCGCGCCACCTGCGTGCCCGGTCTGCCCAATGACCTGGCGGGCGTCATGAACTGGCATGGCGACGCGCTGCCTCTGGTTGCCAGCGACAAGCTGCTGGCCGGCGAGGGCGAGCCCGCCGAGGAGGCAGAGAGCAGCACGGTCCTCAAGGCGCAGGTGCTCGTGGTCTCGGATCGCGCCGATCAGCCCGCCCGTCTCGGGATGCCAGTGGATCGCGTCATCGGGCTGGTCAGCGGTGAAGCCGGGCAGAGTCGGACCTCCAGTGTAGTGGCCGAGCGCCGATCACTGGAAGGGCGAGTGGTCAACGTTCTGGATCCGCGTCGCCTGGTGGCGCGGGCGGAAGAGCTCATCGAGCAGGTCGCGAGTGCGGCCGCTCAATTATGAGAGGAAACAGCGATGTCTCGAGTATTGATTGCGGACGATGCGTCCTTCATGCGTCAGATGATCCGGGAGATCATCGAGCCCGAGGGCTACGAAGTGGTCGGTGAGGCGACCAATGGCATCGAGGCGGTGGAGCTCTACGAAGAGCTTCAGCCCGATGTCGTGACCATGGACATCGTCATGCCCAAGCGCTCGGGCATCGACGCGGCCAAGGGCATCCTCGCCAAGTATCCGACCGCCTGCATCGTGATGTGCAGCGCGCTCGGGCAGGAGACGCTCGTGATGGAGGCCCTGCAGGCCGGTGCCCGAGACTTCATCGTCAAGCCCTTCAAGCCGGACAACGTGATCGCCACCCTCGCGAAGATCCTCGAGAAGGGGGAGGGCTGAGTTGGCCCTCGACATGGCCAAATACCAGAAGCTCTTCCTCGAAGAGGCGACGGAGCATCTGGGGGAGATCAGCCGAGCACTGCTCGAGCTGGAGAAGGACACGCACAGCGCGCCGTCCATCGACATGATCTTCCGAATGGCCCACTCCATCAAATCGATGGCGGCCTCGCTCGGCTATGAGAGCGTGAGCGAGCTCTCGCATGTGCTCGAAGACCGGATGGAGGGCATCCGGTCGGCGGGCTGTGTGGAGGGGACGGCGGAGCTCGACGTCCTCTTCAAGGGCCTCGAAGGCCTGGAGCAGATGGTCGACGTCGTGCGGGAGACCGGCGAAGCGCCGGCCCCGAACCCGGAGCTGCTCGGGCTCCTGCGTGCGCCGGCCGGGGGAGACGGCGCCGGCCCAAAAAAATCCCTGACGAGCCCGTAGGCGCTGCCGCCACAACGGGCTCGGCGAGAGAGGAGGGCGCCGAGCCTCCGTGCGCGGCGGAGGAGGCGTCCGCTTCGACCCCGGACGAGGTCGACCCCATGCTCGCGCAGGTCATGGCGGGACTGGCCGCGTATCGCGAAGCGCCGGGAGACGAACCGTCAGCAACGACGCCACGGGCCCTCGCCGAGCCGCAGCGGCAGAACGCCCAGCCGCCGCCGCCCGAGACCAGATCCTCGCCCGCGCGCAGCGCCCCCACGCCGCGCATCGAGGCGCCGGCGCTCGCTCCCACCGTCCGCGTGCGCACGGAGACGCTCGATCGCTTCCTGGGTGCGGTCGGCGAGGTGATCCTCAGCTCGAGCCAGCTGCGCAGCGCCGCCGTCAAGAGCGGGCAGAACGCGGAGGTCGAAGCGGGATTCGATCGCGTCGAGCGTCGCGTCGCCGAGATGCAGCGACGCGTGCTCGATCTGCGCACCACGCCGCTCGCGCGGGTGACCGACACCCTGCCGCGTACTGCACGACAGATCGCCGAAAGGCTGGGCAAGCGCGTGGAGGTGGAGATCGTCGGCTCGGAGCTCGAGCTCGATCGCTCGATCCTCGATCGACTCGGTGAGCCCCTGCTGCACATGGTGCGCAACAGCGTCGATCACGGGATCGAGCTGCCCGAGGCGCGCGCCGCCGCCGGAAAGCCCGAGGTGGGCAAGCTCGTCATCGAAGCGCGGCGTCAGAAGGACTGCATCCACATCGACGTACGTGACGACGGCAAGGGGATCGATCTCGTCAGCGTGCGCGATCGCGCCGTGTCCGCGGGGCTGATCCACCCTGACCTGGCCGAGGACCTGCCCGCCGACGAGATCGCCTCGTATATCTTCAGTCCTGGTCTCTCGACGGCGGACGCCGTCTCGGACGTCTCCGGCCGCGGCGTGGGGATGGATGCCGTCAAGGCGACCATCGAGTCCTTGGGTGGCGAGATCGAGATCCACACCGATTGGGGCATCGGTACGACGACCACCCTGATCGTGCCGATCACCGCCGCGGTCCAGCGCGTGCTCGTGGTGGGCGTGGGCCGCGAGCGAGTGGCACTGCCGATCTCGCGCGTAGAGCGCATCGTCGAGGTTCGGAGAGACGACATCGAGTGCGCCGGCGGCGAGATGTTCACGCTCGTCGAGGACGAGCCTGTGCTCGTCCTCGATCTGGCCGCAGAGCTGTCCATCGCGCCCTCGCCCACGCCCACGCCCTCGCCCGCGGCCGAGGGCGAGGAGGAGGATCGGGGCGTCGCGCAGCTCGTGATGACCGATCTGAGAGGCGAGCACGTTGCCCTGCGCGTCGACAGCTTCGTCTCGCAGCAGGAGATCTACATCAAGTCGGTGCCCGACCTTCTGAGTGGCATCAAGCTGCTTGCGGGCCTGACGGTGCTCGAGGACGGCAACCCCGTCTTCCTCATCGACATGAACCATCTGGCGTGACCGGCGCGGCCCGGAGGCAGATTCCTTGAGCGAACTCGATCTCGACAAACTGGGAGAGCTGACCAACATCGGGGCCGGTCATGCGGCCACGGCGTGCTCGAACCTCACCGGACGCACCATCTGGATGGGCGTGCCCCGGGTGCGCAAGGTCGAGCCGCCGTCCCCCACCCACGAGTGGACGACGGGCGTGATCTTCGAGCTCGAGGGCTACCTCTCGGCGATCCTCGGGATCCTCTTCCAGGCCGGAGCCTCGGAGGACCTGGTACGCCGCGTGGTGGGCATGGACGAGGGAGAGCTGGCGCCGCACGTGATCGAGTCGGCTCTGATGGAGGTGGGCAACATCCTCGCCTCCCACGTGGCCTCGGCCATCGCCGACGCCGTCGGGCAGCGGCTGCTGCCCGCGATCCCGACGCTCGCCATGAATCACGCCGAGGGCGAGATGGCCGCGCTCCTCGAGCACCGCAGCGCGCGGCATGATGTCCGGATCGAGTGCGAGCTGCTGGACGACGCGGGCAAGCACGTCGGCCTGGTCGTACTGCTGCCGGAGGGGCCCGCGGGCTGACCCGGCGGGCTGGTCTCTGATACCGTCCAGGCACCGGTGCGTTCCTCGCACCGGGAGTCATCGGAGACCGAACGACTTGAATCGCGATCAGCTACTCGAGCTCCTGGCCTCGGTGCAACGGGGTGAGACCGACGTCGACGCTGCCGCCCGGCGCCTCTCGGATCTGCCCTTCATCGACACCGAGGTAGCGCGTGTGGACACGCACCGGGCCCTTCGCCACGGGATTCCCGAGGTGGTCTACGGCCTGCACAAGACCAGCGTGCAGATCGCCGAGGTGGTCTCGGTGCTGCGCGGCGCCGAGCAGGACGTGCTGGTCACGCGCGTCGAGCCCGAGGTGGCGGCGCAGGTGCTGGGGCGGGAGCCAGGCGGCGCGTACGACGATGTCGCGCAGCTGCTCTACTACCGCGCGGGCGGGGGCCCCATCAGGATCCAGGGCAAGGGGATGGTGGCGGTGGTCTGCGCCGGGACCGCCGACCTGCCCGTGGCGCTCGAAGCGGCGAAGGTTGCGGAGTACTTCGGGAACGAGGTGGAGCTGCTCAAGGATGTCGGGGTGGCCGGTCTGCATCGGCTGCTCGCTTCCCACGACGTGCTCCGACGCGCACGAATCCTGATCGTGGTCGCCGGAATGGAGGGCGCCCTGCCGTCGGTGGTGGGCGGCATGGTGGACAAGCCGGTGATCGGCGTGCCCACCAGCGTCGGCTACGGGGCGGCCATGGGCGGGCTGACGGCACTCTTCGGCATGCTGACCAGCTGTTCGTCGAACGTCACGGTGGTGAACATCGACAACGGCTTCGGAGCCGCCTATGCCGCGACGCTCATCAACAGGCTCTGAGGCGCCTGCCGCCGCCGCTGGGTCTCACCACCTCCACCTGGATTGCTTCTCCGGGATCGCCGGCAACATGTTCATGGGCGCGATGCTCGACCTCGGGCTCCCACGCCGGGCCCTGACGGAGGCGCTGGCCGGGCTCGATCTGGAGTTCAAGCTGGTGGTTCGCCGCGTCCACCGCGGCGCCCTCGCCGCACGCTACGTGGATGTCCGGGTGCCGGGCGCTGCACGCGGCAAGTCCAGGGGCGGGGCTGGTCGTGATCGCCATGCGCAGGGCGACCATGCGCACGGCCACAGCCATGAGCCCGGGCATCGAACGCACCCCGGCGCCCGCACCTACCGCCAGATCGACGCGCTGCTCCGCCGCTCGCAGCTATCGAGCGCCGCGAAGGAGCGGTCGCGCGACATCTTCCGCGGGCTCGCCGAGGCCGAGGCCAGGGTCCACGCGACGAAGGTGGACGACGTGCACTTCCACGAGGTGGGCGCCGTGGACGCCATCGTCGATATCAGCGCCGCGGCCATCGCCCTCGAGCTGCTCGACATCACGCGGGTCTCGAGCAGCGCCGTGGCGCTCGGTCATGGCCACGTCCACAGCGACCACGGCGTGCTCCCGCTCCCCGCCCCCGCGACGCTCGAGCTCCTGCGTGGCGTCCCCACGCATCCGGTGGACGTGCCCTGGGAGACCGTGACGCCCACCGGCGCC
>CAZQMY010000084.1:0-17794 GCA_964594405.1 uncultured Spirochaetaceae bacterium
GGAGCTCGCGCCCAGCATCAGGTCGCGCAGATCGTCTCCCCCGAGCACGTGCGGCCGGTCGGCGCCGGGATTCTCCGGCACGCTGCGAGTGGCCCCCGTGGCCACGACGACCTCATCGGGCTCGATCGATCGGAGCAGCTCCGGCGTCGCCACCGTCGAGAGCCGCACGTCCACGCCCGAGGCCTCGATCTGCTCGCACAGCCAGTCGAGCAGTCGCTCGTTGGCGGGATGGACCAGCGACGCGAAGCGGAGCGTGCCGCCCAGCCGATCGCCCTTCTCGATCAACACGACCGTGTGACCGAGCAGCGAGAGTCGTCGCGCTGCTTCCATGCCCGCCGGCCCGCCCCCGACGACGACGATCCGCCGGGGCGCCGCGGCCGTCCCCGCATCGCTGCGTTGGTCCTCGAGCCCGCACTCGGGATTCACCGTGCAGCGCATGGACTCGCGGGTATAGATGGCGCTCACGCAGGTGTAGCAATAGATGCAGGGGCGGACCTCGCGCGCCCTTCCCTCGGCGAGCTTGCGGGGAAGATGCGGATCGGCGAGGAGCTTGCGCCCCATGGCGAGGAAGTCGAAGCGGCCCGCGCGGATCTGGCCGTCGGCGTGCTCGGGCTCGACGCGTCCCGACGCGATGATCGGCACACCGACCTCGCCCTTGATCGCAGCAGCCGCGTCGAGGTTCCAGTTGGGCTCGTGCGGGATGTTGGAGGCCGAGTGCATCTTGCCCTGGCCGAAGTCGTGGTAGGCGCTGACCGTGATGGCGTCGGCACCTGCCGCCTCGAGCCATTGCGCCGTGATCCTCGCGTCGTCCAGAGTGATGCCGCCCTCCCTCCCCACCTCGCGCGAGTCGATCTTCACGATGACGGGATAGCCCGGGCCCACCTCTCCACGCACGGCACGCGTGATCTCGAGCAGGAGCCGTGCACGATTTTCGAGGCGACCTCCGTACTCGTCCGTGCGCCGATTCGAGCGGGGTGAGAGGAAGGAGGAGGGCACGTATCCGTGCCCCCCGTGCACCTCGACGGCATCGCAGCCCACCGCCTTGGCGCGCGCTGCGCCCGCCGCGAAGGCCAGCACGAGGTTGCGGATGTCCTCCTTCGTCATGACCCGATAGGTCGGCATGCCCGTGGAGGCGAAGGTCTTGAACTCCGAGAGCAGGAGGCCCTGGAGGAAGTCACCCGAGTAGGGCTCGGGCTCGGACGGACACCAGAGCGGACGCCCCGAGGCGGTGTCGTCGACGGCGTTGAGGCCGCCCTGATGCAGCTGCACGGCCAACCGAGCGCCGTGACGATGCACGGCCTCCACCACGCGCTCGATTCCCGCCATGTGCTCGTCTTCGGAGATGGCAATCTGCCAGGGCTGCACCTGACCGATGGGATACATCACGCCGCAAGCCCCGGAGATCACGAGGGCGGCGCCACCGCGGGCCTGCTCCTCGTGATAGGTGCGCACGCGCTCGCTCCAATGGCCGCCCTCGGCAGCGAAGTTGACACCCATGGCCGTGACGACGATGCGGTTTCGAAGCTCGAGGGCGCCGATCCGGCCGGGCGAGAGGAGGGACTGATAGGGCATGGAAGATCGCTTCACAGAGAGGTCGGGAGCGGCCGATGATCGCGCGTTCGTCGAGGGAAGGGAAGCGGCTCAGTCCCCGAGCCTCGCGATCACCTCGTCGCCGAAGCGCCTGATTCCGTCGCACTTCTCCCGGCAGCTCTTCGGATCGGCGCCATAGAAGAGCCACGGAACGGTGATCAGCTCCGTCACACCCAGGTCCATCGCGCGCCTGAAGCCGTCCCGATCGTAGGCGTCCTTCAACGCGCAACACATGCCGAAGGGCTCGCCCGCGCGCTCGGAGTCGGAGCGAAGCCGCTCGAGTCTGCTCGAGATCTCCCGCACCTCGTCGATGGTCTGGATCTCGGAGGCCCAGCCGTCGCAGAGCGTCGCGGCCCGTCGCAGGGCGATGTCGGAGAGCCCGCCCCCGTAGATGGGGACGGGGCGGTCGGGCACGGGACTCATCTGCACCGGCCCGAAGTCGAAGTGCTCGCCGTGATGCTCGACCATGCCTCCGCGCCAGAGCGTCCGCATGACCTCCAGCGACTCGGCCATCCGCCGGCCGCGGCCCACGAAGGGCACCCCGAGCAGATCGAACTCCTCGCGCATCCAGCCCGCTCCGATCCCGACGGTGAGTCGGTCGCGCGAGAGGATGGAGGTGGTGGCGATGGTCTTGGCCGCGAGGACGGGATGCCGCAAGGGCAGCACGAAGACGCTCGTGACGAAGCGCAGCGTCTCGGTCACTGCGGCCATGGAGCCCACGGCGACGAAGGGGTCCGGCCAGGGCGTGTCGGCCTCCCAGCGCGGCTGGCCATCCCGCGTATAGGGATAGGGCGTCTCGAGGCGGCCGGGATAGACGACGTGATCGGAGACCACGATGCCGCCGAAGCCGCAGTCCTCGGCCGTCCGCGCGATCTCGTTCAGGTGCCTCGGGTCGTTGTAGGCGACGGCGATGTAGAACTCCAAGGCTGACCCCTCGCGCGGCGACTCGTGATCACTCGCCGGTACAGAAGGCGCGGCGCACGTGGAGCTCGACCTCCGCGAGCACGTCCTTCGCGGGGCGAGTCATCCCATCCTCCACCCAGCGCGCCAGCTGCACCTGCTGCATCGCGATCATCATCCGGCCCACCAGGTCGGCATCGCCCGGATACATGGTCCCTGCGTCCATGCAGCGCTGTACGGCGGTGCGGATCGCCTGGACACCGACGTGCCACGCGTCGGTGCGCGAGCGCACGTCTGCGCCGGATTGCTCGGTGCCCCAGGTGAGCCCCTCGCGCAGATGCATCCGCAGGAAGTCCGGACGCTCGAGGAAGTAGCCCACGTAGCCGCGAAGGCCGGCGAGCAGGGTCTCGAGCGGATCGTCGAGGCCCCGCGCCTCTTCGATGCCGCGGCGAAGCAGCTCCTGGTCTCCGGCTTCGTGCAGCGCGCGGAAGACGTCCGCCTTGCCCTTGAAGACCGTGTACACCGTGCCCGGCGAGAGACCCGCCTCGCGCGCGATCTCCTCCATCTTCGCGTGGTCGTAGCCCTTCTCGGCGAAGACGCTCTCCGCCGCGTCGAGGATCAGCTGCCGATAGAGGTCCTGCTTCGCCCGACGCGCCTTGCTCCGCTTGCCGGCAGTCGTCGCCACGCGCGCCCTAGGCCTCGATCTCGGCGAGCGTCTCGAGCCAGTCGAACTCGGAGCGACGCACCCACCCTGGCATGTCCGAGCCCTTCTTCATGCGCTCGATCATCTTCGGCTTGAGCTGACCGTTCTGCATCATGGCGCCGAAGACCGCGCCCGCGTTGGTGTGGTCGAAGAAGTCGCGCTGCCAGCACCACTTGAACTCGCCCGCATAGCGGAACCACGAGCCGCCGGTCCCGGCGATCTCGTAGAAGTTGCCCTCGGGATCCTTGTCCGGCGCGACCTGTCGCCAGAAGCCGAGGAACTCGCCCTTCTCCTCGTCGATGAGCGTACGCACGTAGGGATAGGTCCAGCGCTCGAGGCCGGCCATCTCCGTGCCGAAGGCCCAGTCGTGGATCTGCTGTCTGCCCCGCGCCACGATCTCCCACCTGGGCCCGGTATTCCAGCTGTAGACCGCGTCCTCGGTGTAGAAGGAGGACATCTTCGACCAGTCGCCCGTGCGCCCCGCCTCGTTGTTGGCGTCCACCCAGCGGCGGACCATCTCCTTCATCTCGTCTCGATCGAATGCCGGCATGTCTCGTCTTCCTGTCAGTTGCGGATCGGTGAACGACGCCCTGGAACCCCCGGAGGTCTACTCTTCCACGATCTGGATCGCCCGAGTCGGACAATTGCGCGCGGCCGCCTCCACGGGCGGTCGATGCTCGGGGCCGGGCCGATCCTCGAGGACGCGGACCTTCATCTCGTCCTCGTCGAGCGCGAAGACCTCCGGCGCCTCGTTGACGCAGACGGCGTGGCCCTGGCAGAGGTCGAGGTCGAGCTTGATGCAGAAGGGCCGCGATGCGGCCTCCTCGAGCCGCGCGGCGATGCGGCTCGCCACGGGCGCGGCCTTGCGTTCGACGCGTCGACGGTAGCGGACGCGGCAGGGCTGCCTGACGCCGATCACCATCTTCGTGTAGTCGTTGCCGTAGGACTCCGGCGGCGCCGAGAGCTCGAACTCGTAGTCCTCGAGCAGGATCGAGAAGATCGTCTTCAGCTGCATCATCGCGAAGGCCGCCCCTACGCAGCGATGCCGACCGGCGCCGAAGGGGATCCAGCTGAAGATCTGTCGATCTTCGTTGCGGGGATCCCTGTAGCGCTCGGGATCGAAGCGGTCGGGATCGGGGAAGTACTCGGGCATACGATGGGAGATGGCCGGCGAGACGCCCACGTTCTCGCCCACGGGCACCTCGACGTCGCCGTATCGGAAGGGCCTGCCCATCACCCGGCGCATCAGCAGCACCAGCGGCGGATGCAGGCGCAGCGCCTCCTTGAGACAGCTCTCGAGGATCGGGATCTCGCGCAGCGCCTGATAGCTGACCTCGCGCCCGTCGGCGTAGATCCCGTCGCGCTCGGCCAGCACCCGCCGCATCCACTCCGGGTGCTTCAGCAGCTCGATGAGCGTCCACGTGCTCACCACAGAGGTGGTGTGGTGCCCCGCGAACATCATCGAGATGAACATCCCCGTGATCTGCTCGTCGTCGTAGCGGCGGTTGCCCTCGGCGTCACGCACACGGTGCAGGATGTGGAAGAGATCCGTGTACTCGCCGCCCTCTCTCGCGCGGCGCTCGAAGATGCCCTCGAGGAGCCGCACCATCTCCTCACGCGCGCGATCCCTGCGTCGGAAGACGGGGAGCGGGAGGTGCGCGTTCACGTAGGCGAAGGCGTCGGTCCCCTGCTCGAGATCGACGAAGAGGGGAACGAGCTCGGGGCCGATCTCCTCGCGAAACTGCTTGCCGATCAGGCAGGCACTGGAGGTATAGAGCGTGAGCTCGGCGAAGAAGTCCAGGAGGTCGATCTCGCCCGCATCTCCCCAGCTCGAGATCATGCTTCGCACCTCGGCCGCGATCACCTCGGCGTGGCCGCGCATCATCGAGTCGCGCAGCGACTGATTGCGCATCGCCTGCTTGCGCTGCTCGGGCGTCGCATCGAAGACCACACCGGGGCCGAAGATGGGCTTCATGAACGGGTACGCCGCCGCCTGATCGAGCTGCTCGTCCGGCGCGCGGAAGACCGCCTCCTGCGCGGCGGCGCCGTAGAACATGGTGATCCGGCTTCCGGCGAGGTTCATGACGCCCGCCGCGCCGCACTCCGCGTGGATGCGCGCCATCACCTCGAGCGGGGTGCGGCGCACCGCGAGCAGGTGGCCGAGCATCGGCCAGCTGCCCGAGGCGGTGCTCGCCGGGCGCGCGCGCTGGGCGCGGGGGCTCGGTCCGTCGACGTGGGCGGTCGCCATCAGCGTGTCTCCCAGTGGATTGGATCGGAGACTACAAATGTCGAATCACGATTTCAATATTTAGACCGAGGAATCCTTCAATCAGAGCTCCGGGTCGCGCTGCCCGCTCGAAGCGGAAGGGGGCGCGACCGCTCAGGATTGTCTTCGCGATGCCGATGGCAGACGGAGTACCTCGCAGGACCCGCCGATCACGCAGCCGCAGGGAGCCGCCGGAGTTGGAGCTGGACGAGACCGGAGCCGTCGCCGCCCGCGCGGCGCACGGGCGCGCCCTGCAGCCGTCACCCGGCGTGCTGCTGCGCGCGGCCTGGCCGCTGCTCCTCGGGCTGCAGCTGCTCCCAGTCTGGCTCGTCGAGATTCCGCCCATGGTGGACCTGCCGCAGCACGCGGCGCAGCTCTCGATGTTCGACCGGATGCTCGCGGGTGATCCCCAGCTCGAGAGCGAGATGGCGCTCAACTGGTTCACGCCCTACCTCGTCGGCTACATGCTCACGTGGATGATCGCGCGCGTCACCTCGCTGGTCGTCGCGCTGAAGATCGTCCTCTCGATCGCGCTGGTCGGCATCCCCCTGTCGACGCTCTTCGTGGCCCGCCGCAACGGCGCGCCGCATTGGGTGGCGCTGCTCGCCTTCCCCATCGCCTATGGCTACGCGTTCGACTGGGGCTTCTTCAACTTCGTAGTGGCGTCGCCGCTCGCGATCCTCTGCGTGCAGTACACCTACGACTACATGCGATCACCGACGCGCCGGGCGGGCCTCCTGCTGGCCCTCGCGCTGGCCGGCCTCTTCTTCGGACACGCCCTGCTCGCTGGCCTCGCCGGACTCTGCGGCGGCCTGATGGCGCTGGCGGCCAGCAGGTCGCTCCGCGGGCTGGCTGCCCGCGCCGCCCCGCTCGTCGCCCAGCTGCCGTTGGTGGTCGGCTGGATGCTCTTCATCTCTTCGTCGCCGCTCTTCGAGACGGCGTCGTACGGGAGCGGCAGCGACATCGTCTGGGCGATCGATGGGATGCGCCTCCCGATGCTGCTCGCCGGGCTCACCGGCTCTCCCGTCACCACGGCGACCATGCTGCTCGGCCTGCTCGTGCTCGCCATTCCGCTCATCGCCGGTGCGCGCCCCGCGAAGTCGTGGGTGCGCTACATGCCCGTGCTGGCGGTGGTCCTGCTCTCGCTCTTCATGCCCCACCAGATCTTCGGCACGGCCTTCTTCTTCGGACGCTTCAGCGTCTTCGCCCTGCCCTTCGCGCTCCTCGCGCTCGACTGGCCGCAGCTGCAGCGCGCGGAGACGAGCGCGCGGGCGCTCCTCGCGCCCGCCGTGGCGGTCGTCCTGCTGCTCTCGACGTTGGGTGCACAGCTGGCGGTCGATCGTGAGGGCGCCGACTTCAGAGCGCTGATGGACGAGATGCCCGAGGGCCGCCGCGTGCTGGCCATGGTTCGCGAGGGCGGGAGCCCGCACGTCCCGGTGCCCGTCTTCATGCACTATGTGAGCTGGTATCAGGTCTTCAAGGGCGGCACGGTGGACTTCTCCTTCGCCGCCTTCTTCCCGCAGCTGATCCGCTACCGCGCGTCGAAGAGGCCGCCGCTGCCCATGCAGTTCGAGTGGGGCGCCCCCTTCGACTACGACGCGCACGCAGGCGAACGCTACGAGCTCTTCGTCGTGAAGAGCTCGGACTTTCCGGGCCCCGAGCTCTTCGCCGAGAGCGGCGCGCGTATCCGCCTCACCCAGCGACGCGGGGATTGGTGGCTCTATCGCCGCGGCGCCGCACTGCATCCCGAGCTCGCGGACGCCAGCCACCGATGATCCGGACTCAGCGCTTCTGCAGGAGCGCGTAGTAGGTCACGCCGAAGGGCGGCCGCAGCAGCGGCGCGCTCACGACGTCCAGACCGAAGATCCACGCGAGCGCGGCGTTCAGGGCGCGCGAGTTCACCTCGTTCTCGTTCTCCACCTCGATGCCGAGCAGCCGGAAGGTCTGTCGGGCCAGCCAGATCGGAACGAAGAGCAGATAGTTGAAATAGAAGCCACGTCGCAGCACGAGCCCAGCATCGGCGATCCGACGCTCGAGCTCACCGCGTCGATAGCGGCGCTTGTGGTGCGCGCTCTCGTCGTGTCGGCTCCAGAGGCTCGGGAAGGCCGGGACCGTGACGATGGCGTGGCGACCGGGGCGCAGCACGCGCCGGATCTCGCGCAGCGCCGCCGTGTCGTCGTCCACGTGCTCGATGATGTCGGTGGCCATCACCAGGTCCATCGACGCGTCGGCCGTCTCGAGCGCGCACACATCTCCCAGATCGACGTGCCCCAGGCCCTTCTCGGCGCAGTAGGACACGGCCAGCTCGCTCGCGTCCACGCCCCGGTAGTCGATGAAGCCGAGCTCTCTCAGCAGGCGCAGATTGCTCCCCGTGCCCGAGCCGACATCGAGGACCCGGGCCTCTCGTGGCAGCGCCACCGCCTCGATCGCCCGCGCGAGGAAGCGCCGCCGCCCCACGAGCCACCAATGGGTCGATTCGATCCGGGTCTCGAGGTCATAGGCGTATGCATCCATCCGGGAACGCCCCCTCTCGCTCAGAGGCCCAGAGGGCGATCATCCAGGTTCAGCATCCGCTTCACCGCGTAGGGACGCTTCTCCTGGGACTCGAAGTAGGTCCGCATCAGCAGCTCGGCCAGGAAGCCCAGCAGGATGCTCAGCATTCCCGTGTTGAACGTGGTGACGGCCAGCAGCGGGAGCGGCGTGAAGATGAAGTCGTAGCCTTCCCAGTACTTGATGTAGAAGGCATACGCGGACGCCGCACCGGCGACTGCCCAGTTGAGCAGACCGAACCCACCGAAGACGTAGATGGGCTTGGTCTCGTAGCGACTGACGAACTGGATCACAAGCAGGTCGAGGACGACCTTGAAGATGCGCTCGAGGCCGTACTTGCTCTCGCCCGAGCGCCGCGGATGGTGATTGACCGGGATCTCCGTCACCCGCGCGCCCTGCCAGCTCGCGTAGATCGGGATGAAGCGATGCATCTCGCCGTAGAGGCGGATCGTCTGGATCAGCTCGCGACGATAGGCCTTGAGCGAGCACCCGTAGTCGTGGAGCTCCACGCCCGTGACCCACGAGATGATCCGGTTGGCGATGTTCGAGATCAGCACCCGCCGCACGCGACGATCCTGGCGATCCTTCCGCCAGCCCGAGACCACGTCGTAGCCCTCGGCGAGCTTGTCGAGCAGGCGGGGGATGTCGAAGGGGTCGTTCTGACCATCGCCATCCATGGGGATCACGACTTCGCCCCGGGCGGCGTCGATCCCCGCCATCATCGCGGCGGTCTGCCCGAAGTTGCGCCGGAGCACGATCACCTTGATGGAGTCCTCCTTCTTGGCGAGCTCTTCGAGGATCCCGGTCGTCCCGTCGGTGCTTCCGTCGTCGACGAAGATCACCTCGTAGGACTGATGCAGCTCCAGCAAGCCGTCGGTGATGGACTCGAGCAGAGGCGTCACGTTCTCGCGCTCGTTGAAGACGGGGATGACGAGCGAGATCATTGCGGCTCCTGAGACAGCATCTGCGGCTTCGGCGGCGCGGCGGCGCGGCGGCGCGGCGAGAAGGGAATCGGCTTTCAACTGCACCTATCGGCCAGTGCGCGGATCTCTGCGAGCGCGATCGTGCCGAGGCGATCCGATTTCGTCGCACCGGTCTGCACGATTCCGCGACGAGCGGACCGGCGGACGACCGGGCCCCCCGCTGCGCCCGCAGCCGGGGGACTTCTGACCCCGCGGCTCGGAGGCTGGCTCAGGTCGCGTCGGCCCTCGGGCCCACCAGCGCATTCGCGTGCCGCGCCAGATAGATGCCCCAGGCCAGCGTCCAGAGCCCGCCGCCCGCGAGCAGCAACGGGGTATAGCCCTCGGCACCGAGCATCGCGGCGCCGATGCGTCCCAGCGCGCCCGCGATGCAGAGTCCGAAGCTCAGCAGCACCCATCCGTCGGCTGAGATCGGCCGCCCCGAGTGCCCGAGTGTGACGCGCGTGATCATGCCGATCATCGTCACCCCCATGGCGCCCGCGGTGAACGCGTGGAGCGCACCGGCGCCGAGCAGGCCGCCGCGCAGCCCGTCGAAGGCGTGCAGCGCGAAGCCGAGCACGATGAAGGCGTGGCCGACGTGCAGCACCCAGAGCATGGGCTCGTGCGAAGTGGCGAGCGGGCGCCAGCCCCACTGGCGGAGGGCGAGGAGGGGGACGAGCAGGAGCGCCAGGATCGCAGAGCCCGCATCTCCAGGAAGAGCCAGATCCCAGCCAAAGGTGACGAGCGCCATCAGGAGTACGAGGGGCTCGAGCCATCCGTGCTCCTTCAGCTCGAGCCGCACACCGCGCCGACTGGCGTCGTTCCGGGTGAACAGAGGCACGAGGCGGCCCGTCATGATGATCAGCAGGAGCACCACCAGGTCGGCGGCGCCTCGCACTCCCGCGCGCAGCAACGTCGCGCTCTGCTCGATCAAGCCCAGGTGGATCGCCGCGTTGGCCAGTGCCAGGGCCAGCACCACAGCCAGGATGGGCAGGTTGCGCCAGCGCTTCGTGCGCAGGATGGGGACGGCGATCACACCCGCGAAGACCGGCAGGAAGGCGATGTCGACGACGGCGACCCAGGGAGGCGGGACGAGCCCGGCGAGCACCAACGCGAGTCGGCCGGCGCCCCACGCGCAGACCAGCGCGAGCAATGGCGGACCCGTGATCCGCTCGCTCCCGCACCAGTTCGGCACGGCGGTCAGCAGGAAGCCGGCGATGACCGGGACGACCGTGCCATAAATGATTTCATGTCCGTGCAGGATCGAAGGCGGCCAGCCCTGGGTGGGCGCCGCGCCGCCGGACAACACGTAGAGCCAGGGCAGCATCGCACCGAGGGTGTTGAGCGCCCCCAGTGCGAAGAAGGGTCGGTAGCCGACGCTCAGCAGGGCCGTCGTCATGCGCCTTCCCCCCGCCCTACGACTCGGGCGCCGCGAGCACGAAGGGCGAGAGGATCAGGAACGAGAAGGTCACCTCCTCGACCTCCCAGCGGCGCATCTCCTCCTGCTCGGGCCGCGTCAAGAGGCGCTCATCGATCCAGCGCTGCACCGCGGCCGCGTCGTCATGGGCCAGCGCGACGCCGGCCTCGAGCAGATCGAGTCCCTCGCGAACGATGAAGAGGTGGTTGCGCGCGGCGTGGGGCCGCAGCCTCGGCCACTCGACGGTGGTGAGCTCCTCGGCGAGCTTCTGGCGCGGATCTTCGCTGCTCATGGCTTGGCCGCACCACCTTCGCGCCAGCGCCGACACCGGCCAGCGGCGACGGTCCAGGCCGGATTCGACAATGCGCGCCTACGCGGGCTCGGCCCCCTGTACAGGCACCGGCGATCCCTCGTCGCCGTGGGTGGCCTCGACCCCCGCGGCTTCGCGCAGCGCGTCGTAGGAGGCCTGCAGGCACTCCGCGTAGAAGCCCGGATCGGGCATCTGCTCGCGGCAGGCGGTGACGGTGATCGTGATGCTGCCCGCATAGCTGAAGACCACGTGGAAGATGCCGAGGCCGTCCAGGGGCAGTCCGAGTCCGTACTGCGCGACCATTCGCGCGCGTGTCATGTAGAGCGGCACCTGCGGGCCGGGCACGTTCGTGATCACCGTATTCGCCACCGGACTCACGCGGCGCATCAGCCCGGTACGCGCGACCAGTCGCCCGGCCAACCCCATGAGGGCTCCGGGGACGAACTCGGTGATGTCCGTCATCGTGCGCGCGCCGATGGCCTCGGTCATCTGCTTCGAGCCGACGGTGGACTCGTGGATGGCGGCGAGGCGCTTGAGCGGATCCTCCACGTCGGTGTGCAGGTTCACGAGCATGCCGGAGACCTGATTGCCCGCAGCCCCCTTCTGCGCCTCCGTGCGGACGGAGATCGGCGCAAAGGCGACCAGGGAATCGGCCGGCAGCTCGTCGTGATGCGCGAGATAGCGACGCATCGCGCCGCTGCAGACCGCGAGCACCACGTCGTTGACCGTCGCGCCCTCCACGGTCCTCCGAATCTGCTTGACCTCGTCCAGATCGAAGTTGCGACCCTCGATGACGCGATGGGCCGAGACCTTCGCGTTGAAGCGCGTGCGCGGGACGGGCGCGCTCGACTCCTCGAGATCGCTCCGGGTGGTCACCGACTGGATCACGCCGCGGATGGCCGGCGGTGCCGTCTCCGCCAGCACGCGGGCCAGGCGGATGGGCTGACGAACGTGATTGACGGCGGTGCGCACCGAGAGCTCGAAGAGGTTCGGATCGCGCTCGGGCACCCACTCGCGCCGCGGCGGCGTCGGCAGCGCATCGGGCACCAGATCGTGGATCGCCGCGGCGATCTCCGCGCCGGAGACGCCGTCGATGGCCGCGTGATGGATCTTCGTCAGGATGGCGAAGCTGCCCCGCGGCAGGCCCTCCACGCCATCCAGCCCCTCGATGACGTACATCTCCCAGAGCGGCTTGGAGAGATCGAGGGGCCTCGCGTGGATGCGGGCCGCCTGGATGCAGAGCTGGCGCCAGTCGCCGGGCCTGGGCAGGGCGATGTGGCGCACATGGAACTCGAGGTCGAAGTCGGGGTCCTCGATCCAGTAGGGATGATCGAGCCCCAGCGGCACCATGGCCAGCTTCTGACGGAAGCAGCGCGCCAGATGCAGGCGAGATTCGAGATTGCGGAGGATCCCCTTGAACGTGACCAGGCCTTCCGGCGCGGAGGATTGGTCGTAGATCGCCATGCCGCTGATGTGCAGCGGTGTGCGGGCGGTCTCCAGATTCAGGAAGGTCGCGTCGAGGCCGGAGAGCTGTTGCATGGCACACTCCTGGAGGTCGGCAGAGAGGCGAACAGGCCCCTCCAGAGCCTCACATCCGTGTCAGCCAGCGTCAAGGGCACCCTCCGGCCTCAGTCAGAGCTGTGCACTGTCCCGGGCCGACCGGGGCTCGCGCCCCGCCTGCTTCTCGGCCAGGGCCAGGCATTCGTCCAGAAAGCTGCGCAGCAGGTACATCTGCTCCAGCGCCAGCCCCTGCCCGATGAAGCTCGCCCCGTAGACGCCGGCGGCGAGCACGGCGCAGACCACCGGGATCAGCAGCGCCATCGGCGAATGTCCGAGCGCGAGCTGTGCCATTCCGTACATCGACGCGAAGAGCCCGGTGCAGAAGAGCGCGAGATGGCTGAAGACGAAGGCGAGCCAGACGTGCGGGTGGGGCGAGAAGAGGCCGAAGACCCGCGTGTGCGGCTGGGCGTCGTCGTGCTGCTCGAGGGTGAGCGAGAGCTGGGGCGTGAAGATCCGGCGCTCGTCCTCGGGGAATCGGATCACGCCGTGGCGCTTCGTGAAGTCGCCCTCCAGCTCTCCGGCGCGGCGCTCGAGTCCCGATTCGAGCGCGCTCTTCACGACCTCGAGCTCGCAATCCACCTCGAGGCCGAATCTGGGTCGCATCCGTGCGGCTGCCATGGCACGCCCTCCTGACTCGCTCCCCCCACCCTATCACGACGGGGAGCCGCCATCCCCATTCAGACAGGTCCGCCCGCCGGCCGCGAAGACGCCCGCGATCGGCCCTCCATCCCGACATCGGCGGGTTCGGGAGCGAGACCTTCCTCGGCCTCGAGGACCCCGAGCTCATGCTGGCCTGCGTCCGCGCCTACAACGATTGGCTGATCGATTGGATCTCGCCCGATCCGCGACGCTTCGTTTCCGTCATGGCGACACGCTTCTGGGACGTCGAGGCTTCGGTCCCAGCACCGTCTCCGGCTCGATGTCGATCCTGCTCGCCAACGCGATCCAGCTCATGGAGCTGCTGATGAGCGGCATCCTCCCGCGAAACCCGGCCTCAAGATCGTCTCGGTGGAGAGCGGCGTCGGCTGGATCCCCTTCGTGAAAGAGGCGCTCGATCACGGCTACGCCTACGCGAACGTCAGCACCGAGAAGCCCGAGTTCGATCGCAGGCCGAGCGAGTACATGCGCGAGCAGGTCTGGGCCTGCACCTTCTTCGAGAAGCTCCCCACGAATCGCTTCCTCGACAACCTCGGCGACGACCGGGCCCTCTTCGAGACCGACTGTCCGCACCCCATCTGCCTCCATGGCGACGAGGTCCGGGAGAGGATCGACGGCGCCTTCGGCGACCTGACCGCCGACGTGCGCAAGAAGATGCTCTTCGACAACGCCGCGGAGCTCTACGGCATCGAGGCGCCCGATCGCGAGTGGAATGGGGTCGCGGGCGCCTGAGTCCCTTCCCCGATCAGCCACCGCCTGCCCGGCCACGAGCGATCGAATAGAATCGCCGGCCGGCAGGGGCGGCGTCCTCGCTCGTCCACGCCGACGGAGAGGAATGAAGAGGAACGGAGGGGAATCATGTCAGCGGAATCAGCAGAAGAAGAACGAGACGAGGTTCGCGAGCGCCTCGAGAAGTACGTCGGCGCGCCGGTGGCCCCGCCCGCGGACGCGCCCGATCCGGTCAACGTCCCGATGATCCACCACTGGGTGGACGCTCTCGACGATCGAAACCCGATCTACGAGGACGACGGGGCCGCCAGGGCGACACGGCATGGTGGCCAGGTGGCGCCGCCCGCCATGCTTCAGGCCTGGACCATGCCGCGGCCGAAGATCGAGGGCATCGCCGAGCGCGGAGGCGCGCCGGCCGAGATCGACGCGGACTCGGCCATCGCCACCCTCGACGCCGCCGGCTACGTCGGCACGCTGGCGACGAACTCGGAGCTCGAGTTCTACCGCTACCTGCGGCCGGGCGACCAGCTCCGGATCACCACGCGCATGGACACGATCTCGCCGCGCAAGCGCACCTCGCTCGGCCTCGGCTACTTCGTCACCTGGATCACCACCTACATGGACCAGAACGGCGACGAGGTGGGCCGCCAGCTCTTCCGCATCTTCAAGTTCGACCCCGCCACCATCGGAGGGCTCTCATGACCAATGCGAACACCACCTCTCCGAAGGCCAGCGAGATCGAGGTCGGCCAGGCGCTGCCCGAGTGGGCGCTGAATCTCACCTCCACCATGATCGTGGCGGGCGCCATCGCCTCGCGCGACTTCATGCCCGCGCACCACGATCCCGACTACGCCAGGGGCCAGGGCGCGCCGGACCTCTTCCTGAACATCCTCACCACCAACGGCTACGTCGCGCGCTACGTGACCGACTGGGCCGGCCCCGAAGCGATGCTCAAGAACATCCGGATCCGACTCGGCTCGCCCGCCATCCCCGGCCAGCCCCTGCGCTTCAACGGCAGCATCACGAACAAGGCCGAGGACGGCGACGAGTGCCTCTTCGAGGTGACCCTCGCGGCCGACAACGCGCTCGGGAGCCACGCCACGGGCACGGTGGAGTTCACCCTGCCGCGCGACTGAGTGCGGACGCGGGGGCCAGCCGAATCGGAAGAGCGGGCAGAAGGGCTGGAGCGATGGCACGCCCCGAAGATCCCTCGACTCGAGCACCACGAACACATCCTCGTATGCCGGCCTCCCAGCTTGCGGCTGCGGCCTACTCTCTCCGCGCATGAACGAAGTGCGATGACGCCCAGGGCCTGAGATCGTCGTCCCGACCAGCGAAGTATCTCGCGTGCTGACCGCTCGGCGAGAGATCCTCCAGCACCCGAAACCCGAAGCCCGACAACACTGTCGCGATTCGAGGTGGCTCGAAATAGCTGACGTAGGGCTCTCCTCGGCGCACGCCGAATCGGCGAACGGATTCGATGACGCTGCGATCTCGCGAATCGACGAGGTCGTCGGGCAGCATGTAGTCGAGCACCAACTCGCTACCGGCGGCCGCGCTGGACTGGATCGATCGCAGCGTCGTATCGATGGCGTCGGAGGTCAGGTAGACGACGACACCAAGCCAGCTGAAGAAGCTTGGCTCCTCCGGGACGAAGCTCGAAGACCCGAGCACTTCTTCGAGCGACTGCCGTTCGAAGTCGATGGGCACGAACTCGAGCGTCTCCGGGCGGCTCAGGCCGGCGCGCTCCAGTCGACGCCTCTTCTCAGCCAAGGTGGCGGGACGGTCCAGCTCGAAGACGCGCAGCGCCCCCGCCCAGGAGGGCAGGCGCAAGCCGAAGGAATCGAACCCGGCACCGAGTACGACGTATTGGCGGACACCTCGACGGACGGCTTCCTCGAGTCGGTCCTCGGCGAAGCGTGCGCGACAGAGCACCTGCCCGTGGACCGGCCGGAGGCCGCGCAGGAGTCTTCCGAACACGAGCCCATGCAAGGTGCGGAACCGAAGCACAGTCCGCCAGGCTGGCCCACAGAGGCGAGAGGCGTATGGGTCATCGTAGATCAGCGGCGAATCGTATCGCCGATGTGCGGCCCGGATCGCCGCGACCGCCTGCGCGTTCCTACTGCTGCGCTGCTGAATCGCGGTTCACCTCGTCAGCCCGTGCATCGACGCGACGTGCTCTGGCGCTCGCGACCGCCAGGGTCCGCTCAGCGCCCACCCGATCAGCATTCGGCCGCGTGGCGCGACCTTGCATCGCGCCTGCCAATGCCAGGGAAGCCACCATACTACCATCAGCGATCCCCGCTGCACCTCGACCCTCCGCGTGGAGCGCTCGGGCCGGCACCACGACCTTGTCGCCGGCCTCCACGGGATGATCCTCGCCGGACTCCGCGTCCAGGAATGACGTGTGGCCGTCGATGACGTCGGCATGTACGTCGTGCGAGTGCCAATGGACCTCGCGCCCGGGAGACGGGCCCGAGACCAACGTCGTGGGCCAGAACCCCGTAGCCTCAAGGACATCGTAGACTTCCGCGCGGCTTCGGAAGGATCGCTTCTCGACATCGATGCCCATTGGCCGCTTCCTTTCACGTCGCCATGCCGCCATCCCGCCATGCCGCCTCGCGCCCGGAGGCGCGGCGGAACCCCGCTCCGCAACCGCCCAAGCCCTGTCGGCCACCAGTGTACCACGACCAATCGCTGCACAGCGTTGCGGCGCCGGCGACGACGGGACGCGCGGTCGATCCGTGGTCGACTCCGCTCACTCGGCCGAACTCGATCCGGCCGCCCACCTGCGGCGAACCGCGCGCGTGTCGGGCTGACCTGCACGCTCCCAATGCACCCAGAGCGCCCGACCGATCAGGAGATGGAACACCGGATGACTCTGGTCGAACGAGCCGAAGCGGATCGCGGAGTGCACGGCTTCGCGTTCGAGAGGAGAGTCGACCTCGATCGAGGTGCCCATCATCTGGAACTCCTCGTCGTCCGAACCCAGAAACGCATGCAGGCTGAAGGCCGGGTTCTGTCGAAGATCGCTGACCTTACATCTGTATCGACGACGCTTCGTCGTTCAGATCCCAGGGTCGGAGCAGCGTGTCTTGCAGGTCCGGGTTCAGCGGCGTGCGAGGCGCGGTCCACTACGCTGGCCACTCGACTCCGCCCATGGCTACCCACAGATTCTCGCTCGGCTGAACCCCGTACAGATCATGAAGGATACCGTGGCAGAGCCCGGCCAGGTCTCCAGTCGTGACTCTGAGGTACGCCACGTCGTTCTCGGTGACTTCCTCGAGCGGCTGCCCTCGCGCAGCCGCGTACGACTGGGCCTTCGCGGCGAATCGTGGGCTCAGCTGGACGGTCCCGCGAGAGCGCGGCCCGCACTGCCACCTGCCCACGCCGTCTGACGGATCGGCGTCCAGCGGCCAGCCAGAGCGCTGACCGGATCCGGACGTGCTTGCAGAGTATGCCGCCAGACAGCAACCGAGGTCAATTGAAGGTAAGGCCGGCGAGGTTCAAGGTGAAGTCGATCTGGCCGGGTCCGAACTCCCTCGACAGGACCACGACGCTCAGGCCAGCGAGGGACCCACCGGGATCGCCGGCGAGCTCAAAAAACTCGTCGGCATCCGCACCCGGCTGGCTGATGCGGATTTCGTTGGTGCGCGTGGGCCCCGCGGTCGCGGTCTGCGCTGCCGGGGCTGAAAGAACGCCCATCGCAACCACGACGCCTGGGCATCGTCTGAGGAGGCCGGCTACGTGCATGTTCTCGACTCCATTGGCATGTTCGGTGAGAGGGAAGAAACCCCGAACACTCCCGTATTCTCGCGACCCGGCGGTCAACGTGGAGTTCACTCTGAGGATTGTGACGATTCAGTGTCGCGCGCGAGCGGAACACTGCATGGGATTCGGACCACCCAGTCGGTGGGGTGAGCTTGTGGGGGCACATCTCGGTAGGCTCGAATGGCGCGATCTCGATGCCGGTTGCAGATCCCTCTTCTGAGATCAGAGCGTGCGCCGCCGCAGCGCGCCGAGCAGCGCCGCGCCCACCCAGAGCATCACCAACCGACCGTGCTCAGGAACGCACACTGTATCGAGTGACCGCAGGTCGTCGAAGGTAACGACGGGCAACACGAACCAGTCCAGGGCGGGGTCGAGGGCGTCG
>CAZQMY010000085.1:0-17738 GCA_964594405.1 uncultured Spirochaetaceae bacterium
TCGGGTGGAAGGGCTGCACGATCACTTCTTGAATGTGGCCATGCTTGTCATGGAGCTCGCCGATGGTGGCCAGCGTATCGACCCGCTCGTCTACGTCCTCGCCGATGCCGAGCAGGATACCCGAGGTGAAGGGGATCCTGAGCTGCCCCGCCTCATCGTGCATTCGGATACGGACGGACGGAGCCTTGTCGGGCGCGGAGGAGGGTGGGCCGCCCTTCTGTCGCAGCCGCGCGCTGGTGGTCTCCATCATCAGGCCCATGGAGGCATTCCAGGGTCGGAGTCGCTCCATCTCGGCGATGGAGAGGATCCCCGCGTTGGTATGCGGCAGCATCCCGCCTTCGAAGGCCACCTTGCAGGCCTCGACGATGAGATCCGTCGTGCTGCGGTAGCCCTCTCGCGCGAGGAACGCCCGGTAGCCCTTGTACGCGATCTCGGGCTTGTCACCGAGGCACATCAGCGCCTCCGTGCACCCGGTCTTGACGCCGCCCGATACCACCTCGGCGACCTCGCCCAGGGTGTAGGTATGCGCCTCGGCCGAGTCGGGCTGCTTCGCGAAGGTGCAGTACGTACAGCGATTGCGGCAGAGGTTCGTGAGCGGGATGAAGACGTTGCGCGACACGGTGACGACGTCGCCCTTGCCGCGCAGCTTGCTCTCGTGCGCGGCCTCTCGAAGCACGTCGAGGACGCCGGGCACGCGCAGGTTGTGCCCGAGGCGGGCGGCCTCGCCTCGCCCCAGCCGGCCATCCGCCTCGGCGTCGCGGACGATCTGTCGCGCTTCTTCGACGGAGAGGGGCGCGTCGGGGGCGGGGGAACTCACGGCATGACCTTTCTCGACTCCCGGGGTGCCAGTATCCGGACATCCATCGACCACGCCGGGCGTGCGCCGTCTCGACTCCGCGACCACTATACCCGTGGTCCCGCAGCACCGCCCCGGCGGCTTTCGAAGCAACCTGCACGGACGGGGGCAGCGCTGCCGAGTCCCTCGGCCGGCCCGGATTCTGACCGATGGGCGGCGGTTTGTGTCGAAAGCTGCAGCCCGCTCGAGCGCCCGGAGCCGGCGCTCACGCGGTCGCGCTGATCGCCGCAGGTCACCGAATTCACTCAAGAATCCCACCAGGCGAGCCGATCATGTCGAGGCCCGTTTCCGCGCCGCAGCCGCCGTACACCTCTCTCCTGGAGATCGAGCCCCAAGGATGAAGAGTCCTCTCCGCAGTCTCCCCACGCGAATCGTGCTCTTCGTCTTCGCGGCGACTGTGGTGACCAGCCTGATCGTGACGGCGGTCTCGATCCATACCATCGACGACTTCCTGCGCGAGAAGATCGAGCAGAAGTACGCGGACGTGCTGGCCCAGACCGAGCATGCCCTCGACGACTGGTACGACGAGCGCCTGCGCGAGCTCGGCGTCTTTGCGGAGAGCCCCGTCCTGGTCGACCACCTGGCCAGGCTGACCTCGGGGGAGAGCAACGCCCGCACCCGTCGGGCGCGCTCCGAGGCCGAGCAGTATCTGCGCTACGTCCTCGATAGCTTTCCGCAGTACGCCGCCATCTACATCCGCGACGACCAGGGCGAATTGCTCCTCTGGGTGGGCGAGGAGATCTCGAAGCTGGTCGAGGGACTCGGCGACACCCCCTATCGCGAGGGCGGGGGCCTCGGGCCGGCACTGCGGCTCGCCGGACGCACCGTGCAGATCGCCTCTGCGCCGCTGCGCAGCGACGAGGCGCCGGCAGGCGCGTCGCTCAACGCGGCGCTCCGCGTCACCGACCTTCGACCGGTGCTGGAGCCCGACGGCCTCGGTCTCTCGGGTCGCGTGTTCATCGTCGACGACGAAGGTCGCTACATGACGGGCAGCGCCCCGTTGCCGCTCGTCGCCTACTACAGCGGCCCCCTTCAGCGGGCGCCGGAGAGTGGGTCGGAGACCACCGAGTACACGAGCGATACGGGCGAGCATGTTGTCGGGAGCACCCGCCGCTACGACCGCATGGACTGGCACATCGTGGTGGAGCAGCTCTACGGCGAGGCCTTCGAGCCGGTCGTCGCGTCCATCGGCCGGGTGCTCGTGATCAACCTCGGCAGCGTGCTGGTGGCGGGCCTGCTCGCCTGGCGGATCGCGGTCAGCATCGTCCGGCCCATCGAGGCGCTCTCGAGCGCCGCCCGGCGCATCAGCGAGGGCGACCGGGAGACGCCGATTCCGCAGAGCGGATCCTCCGACGAGGTGGGCGTGCTCACCCAGGCCTTCAGCGACATGACACGCTGGCTCACGAACAACGCCCGCGAGCTCGAGGCCTCGCACGCCCAGGTCGCCGAGGCCAATCGCCAGCTCAAGGAGCAGAACGATGAGCTCCAGCGGGTCAACGAGGTGCTCGAGCAGCTCTCCATCACCGATGGGCTGACCAAGCTCCACAACCATCGCTATTTCCAGGAAGCGCTGCTCCAGGAGACCAGGCGCGCAGCACGGACACAGAAGCCCCTCTCGCTGATCCTGATCGACATCGACTTCTTCAAGGCGTGGAACGATCGACTCGGTCATGCGGCCGGCGACGAGATCCTGCGCCGCCTCGCCGAGGTGCTGAACGCGTTGATCCGTGAGACCGATCTCCTCGCGCGCTACGGCGGCGAGGAGTTCGCCCTCCTCACGCCGGGGACGGACATCGAGGGCGCGACGCTGCTCGCCGAGAAGATCCGCCACACGGTCGCGAACACGGAGTTCGTCCTCGATCTGCCCAGCGAGCAGGGGCCGGTGACGGTCTCGATCGGCGTGGCGAGCTGGCAGGCCCCCAGCGAGCACACCTCGCTCTTCAACGAAGCCGATCGGGCGCTCTATCGCGCCAAGGCGGCAGGGCGCGACTGCGTGGTGGCGGCGGACGGATCCGCGCCCGAGAGCCCCTCGCGGACGAGCTGATCCGCGAGCAGGTGCACGTGTACCCAGCCCACCGAGCCCGACGCGGTACGCACCAGCACCCATCGATCCATGCGGTCCTCCGGGAAGACAGGCGTGCCCTGGGAGAGGACCGCGAGCACCCGATCGTCGGTGCTGGGTCCGGCTCGCAGGTTCACTCGCCGTGCGCGGACGAAGCGCGTCCCCCCGGTGGCGTAGACCTTGCGCGCCTCGGCATCCACCTCTTCGGCGATGCGCTCGGCGCGATAGACGAAGAAGAGCGCGGCCCCGTAGTGATCGGCGTCGATCTGGCTCGCCGCCTCTTCGAGCTTGCCCCGGGCCTCCGCGATGGCCTCCGGGCGCCAGGGCGCCGCCACGGCTGCGCGCTCCACCAGGATGCGCACCTCCGCCAGGCCCGAGACGGCGTCGGCGCGGGTATGTGTGCCGCGCAGCCCCGACTCGGCCATCACCAGCGCCTCTTCGGCGCGCTTCAGATCGGCGCGAAGCCGCTCGATCTCCTCGATGAAGCGAGCCGTTCGCTGCATCTCGGCGCGCCGATAGACCTCGAGATCGATCTTCGGGGGCGGCGCTGCCTCTGCGCGCTCGGGCGCCGGCGTTGGAGCCGGTGCCGTGCTCGGTGCACCGCCGCTCAGCTGCGCACAGCCCGAGAGGGCGAGCATGCAGATCGCGGTCACCGTGCAGAGCGCCCGCCGAGAGCAGGCAGTGCGGGGCTGGCTGGGGGGGAGCGGGCCCATCCGAGGCTCCGAGAAGGATCTTCTGTGTCGGGTACTGGCAGGCGCGCAGTGGACACCGGCCGCCTTCACCTATCGTCGATCGCGTGCAGCCACTTTAGAAGGATCGTGGGGGTTAACCCTTAAGTGGGCCTCAGGTTGTGCCTGACTCGGCGCCCGATCCCCCGGCGCCGCGGATAGAGACCGCGCTCAGCTGCCTCCCCCTCGCCCGCCCCCTCGGGCCGGGTCCTCCAACGGCGATGGAGCCAGAGCCATTGCTCGGGGTGCTCCCTGATCACGGCCTCGATGGCGTGATTCATCCGCGCGACGTTGCGTGCGAGGGCCGCCGCATCCTCGCTCTCGCCGGGCTCACTGATCCGGCCCTCGATCTCGAGCGCTGGCCTCACTCGGACCACGTGCCGGGCGCCGCCCTCCTGCCGGCTGATGAAGACCGGCACCACGGGGTAGCCCCAGCGCATCGCAATCATCGCCGGGCCGACTCGCGTACAGGCCGACTCCGAGAAGAAGGGCGCGAAGATCCCCTCGTCCCGATGGGCATTCTGATCGAGCAGCAGCGCAACCTTCCGACCTGCCCGCAGAGCGCGCAGCACGCCGAGCACGCTGCGGCCCATCTTCAGCTCCTCCACCCCCGGCCCACGGATCCGGCTCATCATCGCCTCGATCAGCGGATTGTCGAAGCCACGGTGCACCACGCTCAGCTCGTAGCCGAGATGGGCCACGGCTGCCGCGCAGAGATCCCAGCTTCCGAAGTGAGCGGTCAGTACGATGACCCCACCCGACTTCGTCGTCGCCTCCGCGGCGCGCATGTGCTCGAGCCCTTCTACGCGCACGCGATCGAGCAGCGCCTCACGATGCGGACCCTGCAGCACCGCGAGCTCGGCCACGCTCGCGCCCAGGTTCGCGTAGAACGCACGACGCAGGCAATGGCGCCGCGCTTCGCTCGACTCCGGGAAGGCGATGGCGAGGTTGCGATCCACCACGGCGGGTCGCCCGAGGCCCAGCCCCTCCGCCATGCGGCCCGCCGCCGCGCCCCAGCGCACTGCAGTATCGGGCACGACGTGACGGAGCAGCCCACGCAAGCCGGCGATCGGCGCAAAGCTCAGGCGCTGCTGGAGACTCGGCGAATCGAGCGCCGGCGCCGGCCCTGCCTCTCTCGAGGCCACCACGCCGCTATCCCGCCCGCGTGCGCGAGATGCGAACGCCCGTGTAGTCGAGCACGCCTGCCAGCGGCTTGGCCTTGCGCACGACCACCGTCACCCAGTCGATGGGGAAGCGGTCCAGGATCGCGGCGGCGACGTTCTCGGCCAGCGCCTCCACCAGGCGGTGCTCGCGATGCCCCGCCACCTCTTCGACGGCGTCGTAGATGAGCGCGTAGTCGAGGGTGTCCCGGATACGATCGCTCTCGCCCGCCGTGCGGAGATCACATCCCACCTCGAGGTCGACCCGGACCGGGCGCCGCATGCGGCGCTCGGCCGCCGAAACTCCCAGCGCGGCGGGCACCTCGATGCCTTCGAGCACGATCGCATCGCCCCGGAGCGGAGTCTTCGGATTGCCCGTCATCGCCCGCAGCTTAGCAGGTCGATCGATCCCTCAGGCGGCTCCATCCCGCAGCCCGGCGATCAGCTCGGCCCGGAGCCGGTCCGCTTCGAAGATCGCGCCGAGTGAGCCGACCTCCTTCGCGCGCTCGACGCTGTGGATGCGATCGAACTCGGCCGCCACCTCCGCCTGCTTCTCGAGGGTCACGTCACGCAGCAGCGCATCGAGGGCTTCCCGGTTCTCCGTCGTGGGTGAAATCCCGAACTCTCGCTGCATCGCCTTGACGCGATCGTCCTTCAAAGCGAGCGCGCGGACCTCTCGCGCGAAGACCACGCTCGCCGCGGGTCCGCCGCCGATCACCGAAGCGTAGGAGCCCGTGAGCGCGCTCGCGCGCAGCTCCGGGTTCAGCGACTGGCTGAACACCACATAGGCGCCGCCGTGATAGCGTGAGACCACGTTGAAGAGGATCGGCCCCTCGAAGTTCACCACTGCCCGCGCGATCTCCGCACCGTACTCGAGCTGCAGCTTCCGAAGCGATTCGGGCGAGCCATCGAATCCCGAGAGATTGGCGAGGATGACCACCGGCCGCACGCCGCTGGCCGCATTGATCGCGCGCGCCACCTTCTTCGAGGAGTGCGGGAAGAGCGTGCCTCCGTTCCAGGCCTCGGGCCCGTCGTAGGGTCGATAGCCATCGCGAGAGACCGTGTGACTCTCGATGCCGATGAGCACCACCGGGACGCCCCCGAGATGGGTATCCCAGACGATCGCTGTCTCGCCGCCGAAGAGTGCGCCCCAACGTTCCAGACACCCGCCGTCCTGGTCGATGACGGCGCCCATCACGGACCTCATGGCAAAGGGCCGCTTGCGACCCGGATTCTTCTCGTCATCGAAGATCTCGCCCACGGTCGCGAATCCGAACTCGCCCGGGTCGGCGATGGTGTGCTCGCAGATCGAGCGGTCGTCGGGGTCGGAGGTCTGGAGGCGACGCGGCGCCGCTTCGCCCGGCACCACATAGCTGAATCGATAGTGCTCGTAGAGGATGCGGTACGCATCACCGAGGCTCCGGGCGTAGTACTGCGCCTCTCCGTTGGGCCCCATGATGCGCTCGTAGCCGCCGATGGCCTGCTCGTCCTCGGCGGAGACCGAGCCCGCCGCCTCCAGAGCGCGGCGCCCGGTCAGCATCATGCTCCCGGTCTGCGTCATGATCAGGACGCCCTTGGTGTGCATCAGCATGGTCGAGAGCGCGTCGAAGTAGGCCTGCGCGCCGATGTTCACGCCGGGGACGATCAGGTTGATGACACCGCCTGCCTGCGTGAAGCCGACGATGCGACGGACCACCCGCGCGGTGGCGTCGAGATTCTCGGTGCCGCTGTCCATCGCGATCCGCGCGCCGCTCGAGACCGCCACCCATTCGAGGGGCACCGAGAGCCGCTCGGCGAGGTCGATGGCCGCCACGAGCCGATCGCACTCCGGCGCCGCCAGTGCGCCCATGCCCTTGGTCGGATCGGAGAGTGCGAGCACCCGGCGCATGCCTTCGGGCACCTTCTCGGTGGGTGTGGAGATCACGCCGAAGACGACGCCCGCCACGTTCTCGCCATAGGGTCGACCGGCGACGCTGATGGACGCGCCGCTCTCCGGGTCGAGATCGTGCTCCTCGAAGGTCGCGGTGGGCAGAAGGCTCTCGTCGCGCTCACGCCCCGCTTCGATCATGGTGCGCTCGCCGGTGGTGAGCATCTTCACCAGCTCGTTGGGATAGGGTTGGCGCAGGCGGCGGGCGGTCACGACCTTGCGGTCGTAGTCCGACGCCGGCATGAGGGGCTCGTGATGGGGGATGCGCTTGCTGATCTCCATCTGCTCGCGCGAGTCGATGATCTCCACCTCGACCGCCGTGGCGGGCTCGCTGGGGCGGGCCCGATCCAGCAGATTGACCCGCACCAGGACCTTCTCGATGCCGAGGTGCCGAACCGCCGGCGAAAGACGCCGTGCGATGTCCCCGATGGCGTCGTCGTCGAGGAAGATCGGCGGGGAGACGAAGATCGCGATGCGATTCCACTGCAGGCGGCGGCGCGGATCGCGCAGCTGCAGGATCGAGCGCAGGCTTCGCGCCGCCCGATTGAAGACGCGCTCGAAGCTGGGCAGATGATTGGCCAGCTCGTGGCCCGGCGTTGGCGCGCGATCGCGCGCATCGGCGAGCACGAAGACGCGCTCGTCACCCGGCACGTCCCGGCTCCTGCCGTAGAAGGTGTAGATCCCCTCCTCGGCTGCGATGCGCTCGAGGGAGAAGTTCGAGTAGCGCTGCAGGTCGATGCGCTCCGCGGTCTCGGGATGCAGGTCGTAGTAGGCGCTCTTGAGCACGCTGCCGCCGGAGACCGGCTCCCACGTCTTGAAGACGTGATCGATGCCGCCCTCTTCGCCGAGCAGGCCGAGGGTGAACCGGCATCCGACGCCCTGCGCCGAGAGCATCAGCTCGAGCTCGTCGCGCACCGCCTCGAAGTCGACGCTCTGATTGGCGGGGACCACGACCTCGACCGCGTAGATCGGCGTCGATGGATCCCGATCGCGCAGATGCTTGGCTGCGCGGCAAACGCGCTCACTGACGGTCAGGACTTCATCGGAGGTCGCGGGGGCGACCAGAACGACGCCCACGCCACCGTATTCGACGCAGTGGATGCGCGTCCCCTCCACCTCGGCCGTTCGATAGCCCAGCGGTATGCGTGGGGCGTATCGACGTTGCGTGTGTGCGGCGAGCGCGATCTCGCGGCGGGCCGGATCGTCGGCGACGATCCACTGCCCGACCCGGTCGAAGACCTTGCGCGGCGCCGCCGCGACCTCGAGCAGCACGCCGGTCGGAGGCACCGTCAGCTCGGTCTCGGCCCGCACCAGCCACTCGTTCATCCCCTGGCTGGTCCGTTCGGCGCGAGACTCGATCCCCGGGCGCGTGAAGATCACATAGCTGGCCTCGAGGGCCGCGTCCGCCACCGCATCGCTGACCTGGGGCCGCATCCGGGCGATGCGCTCGAGCGCATCCTGGAGCGCGCGATCGTGCTCGAGCCTGATGCCCGCATGCGCCAACGCGGTGATGCGGTGGAGGATGCCTGCAGCCAGATGATAGCGGAGCTCGGGCTCGAGCTGAGCCGTCAACAGACGCAGCACAGCGCGCTGCAGCCCGTCGCTGGGCTCGAGGCTGGTCACGCCGTAGTGGGAGAGGGCATCGCGCATCAGGCCGAGGAAGGCCTCGGCAACGCCGGCGCCCGCCGCGCGGATGCGGCGGACGTACATGCGGAAGCGGGCGTCGTTCGAAGGACCGGAGATTCCCGAAACCGACGCCTGTGGGGCGCGAACGAAGATCTGCTCGATGTCCGCGAAGGCGATCAGCTCGTGGCGGATCTCCGCAAGCTGGCGCTGGAAGGCGTCCGAGAGGCCCTCGGGCAAGGGGGCCTCGAGGAAGTCCACCAGCTTGCTGGCGCGCTCCGCGTTGGCGTCGTAGCCGAGCAGCGTGCGCCTGACCTCCTCGCGCACGCCGTCGATCGCGACCCGGCGAGCCGAGATGTCCGCCGAGTTCGCCGAGTCGAGGCAAGGCGCACCGAGGGCATCCGCGGGCCCACCGCCGGCCGCGCTGGCGTCGTCGCCGCCGGTGAAGAGCAGCGCCAGCGGATCGTTCTGAGCGGGGAGCGAGAGGCGCAGCGAACGCGGCGCGTCCGAGTCGCCATCGGCGGGCGGCTCGATGACGAGCAGCACGTCGCCCGCGGCCACCTGCTGGCCCGCGCGCACCATGACCTCGCTGACCACGCCGGCGATGGGCGCCCCGAAGCCGATCTCCATCTTCATGGCTTCCAGCAGGCCGAGCCGCTGACCGGCCTCCACCTCGTCGCCCACCTCCACCTGGATCGCCACCACCATGGCGGGAGAGCCGCTCCGCACCTGCCCCGCCGTCTGCAGGCCGAAGGCGTAGGGCCGACCATCCATCTCGAGGCGAATGCCCAGCTGGCCGCTCGAGTCGTAGACGATGCGGCGGACACGATCGTCGATGATCAGGCGGCCCCGATGGTCGCCCTCCTCCCGCATCGTCGCCGCCACGGCGCGACCATCGAGGTGCACGCGATAGCGCCAGGCCCCGATGGCGTAGACGGTGCTCCGATAGCTCTCGCCCGCATGGGTGACGTCGATCTGCTGGCCGCCACCGGGCGGGATGCGCTCGCGCGAGAGCGCCGCCGTATCGCTGTAGAAGAAGTCGCGTGCCTCCGCACGCCTTCGCTGATAGGCGATGATGGCGGCCGCCACGAGCGCATCCTCGGCCTGCGACTGATCGAGCCGCGCCACGTCGTCGCGAACCTCGTTCCAGCGATCGAGCCAGAGCGTATCCACCGGACCCGCCTGGAAGTCGTCGGTGCCGAGCAGCTCGATCAGATAGCCCTTGTTCGTGGCGCCGCCTTCGACCACCAGCTCGAAGTCGCGAAGCGCACAGGTCAGCCGCGCGATCGCCTCCTCGCGGTCGTCGCCCGTGGCGATCACCTTGCTGATCAGTGAATCGAAGTCCGAGGAGACACGCGTGCCCATGGTGACGCCCGTGTCGATTCGTACGCGGGGGCCGAGCGCCGGATCGAAGCGGGTGATGAGGCCGGGCGAGGGCAGGAAGGCCTGGTCGGGATCCTCTGCGCAGACCCGCGCCTCGATGGCGACGCCGCGTTCGCGGATCGACAGCGCGGCGATGGATTCGCCTCGGGCGATGCGGATCTGGAGCTGGACCAGGTCCACGCCCGTGATCTCCTCGGTGATGCCGTGCTCGACCTGCAGTCGCGGGTTCACCTCCAGGAAGTAGAACGAGTCGCCCTCCAGCAGGAACTCCACCGTGCCGACACCGACGTAGCCCACGAAGCTGGCCATCTGGACCGCCGATCGCTCCAGCGCGTCGCGAAGCGCGCGCGAGAGCCCCGGCGGCGGCGCCTCCTCGAGCACCTTCTGATGGCGCCGCTGCACCGAGCAGTCGCGGCATCCCAACGCCACCACGTGACCGTGCTCGTCGGCGGCGATCTGCACCTCGATGTGACGACCGCCGGAAACCAGCTTCTCGCAGAAGAGATCGCCGTTGCCGAAGGCGGTGGCCGCCTCGGCGCTCGCCGAGCGGAAGGCCTCGGCGAGCTGCGCGTCTTCGTAGACGATGCGGATGCCTCGGCCGCCGCCGCCCGCCGTGGCCTTGATGACCACCGGATAGCCGATCCGCGCGGCTTCGGAGAGCGCGTGGCCCTCGTCCTCGAGCGCACCGCCGCTCCAGGCCGTCACCGGCACCCCCGCCTTCTCGGCCAGCTGCTTGGAGGTGATCTTGTCGCCGAGCGCGCGCATCGCCGAAGCCGGCGGGCCGAGGAAGACGATCCCCTCGGCGTCGAGTCTCTCCACGAACGTGGGATCCTCCGCGACGAATCCCCACCCGGGCCAGGCGGCGTCGGCTCTCGCGTGCCGCAGCGCGACCATCAGCCGGTCGTGGTCGAGATAGGCCGCGACCGCACCATCCGAGCTGGGGAGCTCGACGGCGAGGTCCGCGTGCCGGACGAAGGGCGCGTCACGATCCGGCTCGGTGTAGAGCGCGATCACCTCGATGGGGGCGGCTTGGAGGGCGCGAAGCGCCTTCGCAGCGCGGATGCAGCGCATCGCCGCCTCGCCGCGATTGACGATGGCGAGCCGGCGCAGCTCGCGCGCCCTGGTGTCGACCGTGCCTTCAGCCACAGAATCCGACATCTCGCCTGCTCCGTCGTCTCCGCTCAGGAGGCTTTCGCCAGGGCGGCACCCCGCGCTGCGGGGGCCCGCTCGCCGAGCCACGCATACGCGACGTGATCGCCGTGATGAGAGAGGGAGAGCGCGCCCCATGGCGCGTCCTCTCCCTCCACGTAGAGGTCGGGAATGCGCTCGCGGCGCTTCACGCGCACGGCGTCGGGCTCGAGGCCCCGCAGCGGCGCCAGCGTATCGCAGGCGAGGCGGCGCACGGCGGCGCTCGCGTCCAGGCCGACTCCGAGTCCGCCGAGTCGTGCAAGGCCGTGGACGACCTCCGACATCTGCTCCTCACTGCGCACGGCGACGGCATGCACGTAGTCGTCGCCGTCGACGTAGCGGAGCATCACTCGTTGGTCCGCGTGGCGGAGCGCACCGACATCGGCCCCTTGCGCCAGCAGCTCCGGCGACTCGACGGCGAAGCGACGCGGCGAGAAGATCACCCGAGCGTCCTCGCGACGGAGCAGCTTGTAGGCCGCCTCCTTGGCGGCCCACAGCCGCCAGCGCAGGCGCGCCTGATCGCTCGCCCGCGAGAGTGCCGACTGCTCGGCGTCGGAGAAGACCCGGGCGTCGAAGCGCGGACTGCGCGGCCGGTGAGTCGCTCTGCGCAGATCCACGACATCATTGCCGACCATGGAAGAACTCCTCTTCCAGGCGCATCAGCTGCCCGACGATCTGCTGCGCGATGTCTCGTGTCCGCCGCACCCCGCGCCGGTCGCTCTTCGGCTCGAAGCTCGTCACCTTCAGCTGCAGCCGATCGCCCGGCCCCGGATAGTCGCTCCACGTCTCCTGCTTCTCGCCGCGCATGTAGACGCAGAGCACACGGCACCCGGGTGTGGCAGCCACGATACGACCCACCCCCCAGGCGGCGCTGCCCGCTTCGACACGGCCCGTGCGGCTGCGGCCCCCTTCCGGAAAGACCAGGGCCAGCTCGCCGCGCTTCAGCAGGTGGCTGACTCGGCCCAGCACGCGGGCCACGTCTTCGCGGCTGCCCCCACGCCGGATCGGGATGCACTTGCCCAGATAGGCGAGGAGGCGATTGCGCCGAGTGTTGGCGAAGTTCGTCTCCTCGGGTGTGTTCCACGGCATCGCGTCGAAATCCACCAGATAACGGAATGGGTTCGAGAGCGCCCAGGCGATCAGGAAGGAGTCGATCAGCGTCAGATGGTTGGCACAGACGAGCAGCGGCGTATCGCGCTCGGCGCGCAGTCGCCGGAACTCTCGGCGCGCCTCGCGGACGTCGCCGAGGCGCACGCCGAAGTAGAAGCGCATGGTGAGCGCCGCCAGCGGCACCCAGATGGGCGCGACCGCCCAGCAGATGGCCCGATGCACCGCGTGGGCGAGCGCGAACTCCGCCGAAGGGTCGTCAGGCTTCTTGCCATCCGCCTCGCGGGCGGGCGCCTCGCTCTGCGCCAGCTCGGTCAAGCCGCGCTATCCGAGCTTCGAAGAGATCAGGTTGACCGCGTCACCCACGGTGTTCACGGAGTCGACGTCCTCGTCCTCGATCTCGATGTCGAAATCGTCCTCGAAGGCGATCACGACATCCACCAGCCGAGCGGAGTTGACCTTGAGGTCCTCGAGGATGTTCGTCTCCGCGGACACGTTCTGGAGAGCCTCCTCGTTCTTGACCCAGGGCGTAAGGATCTTCACGACGCGCTCCATCACTTCAGACTGGTCCATCTGCTTCCCCTTTCTTGCTGGTCTTGCTGGTCGATGGTTCTTGGTTCCGGCCCGCCTCGAGCGACCTCCGCCGCCGGGCGCCACCGTGACTAATCGAGCCTCCTGAAGACCAGGCAGGCGTTGACGTCGCCGAAGCCGAAGCCGGCCTTCATCAGGACCTTCAGATCGGGCATCTCGCGCAGCGTATGCGGAATCGACGAGGCGTGGACCTCGATCTCCGGATGGACGTCCTCGCAATTGATCGACGGATGAACGTAGCCGCCGGCGACCATCAGCACCGAGGCCACGGACTCGATCGCGCCCGCGGCGCCGAGGGTGTGGCCGATCATGGATTTGGTGGCGGTGATGACCGGCAGCTCGCCCGGCCCGCGTCCGAGGGCCGAAGCCCAGGAGCCCACCTCCTTCGGGTCGGCGCCGGTCGCCGTCAGATGACCGTTGATCGCGTCGACGTCGTCCGCGGACAGCCCCGCGTCATCGAGCGCCATCTGGATGACGCGCCGGACGCTCTCGGGGTTGGGGGCGGTCATGCTGCCGCCCATGCGGTGGCCCCCGCAGTTGATGCCGCTACCCGCAACCTCGGCGTAGATCCGCGCGCCTCGAGACTGCGCGCTCTCGAGGCTCTCGAGCAGCAGCACGCCCGCTCCCGCTCCCGGGATGAACCCACCCGCGGATGCGCTGAGCGGGCGCGAGGCCTTCTCGGGCGCGTCATTGGAGCCGCGATTCAGCACCCGCATGCTGTCGAAGCCAGCCCAGATGTAGTGGCTCGCGGCTTCTGCGCCGCCGCAGAGCATCCGCTCGGCCAGGCCGAGCCGGATGCGCTCGAGCCCCATGGCCACGGCCTCGGTGCCCGTGCTGCACGCGCTGGAGTTCGTCGTGACCTGGTTGCCCAGAGCGAGCTGGCCCGAGACCCGCGCCGAGATGCCGCTGGCCATCACCTGCTCGACCACCGTCGAGCCCAGGCGCTTGACCTTCTTGTCATCGGTGAAGGGGATGACGCGCGCGCCGATGGTGTCCATGCCGCCAATCCCGGTCCCGAGTATGGCGCCGCTCTCCCAGTTCACGGTGTCGTCGTCCCGGCGCGGTCGCTCGAGCCCCGCGTCCGTCCAGGCCTCCAGCGCGGCCAGGCTGCAGTAGCGATGGCTCATGTTCATGGCCATCAGCTCTTCGCTCTCGAAGGCCTCTTCGGCGAGCTCGTCCACGCCCTGGGGCGCACCGGCGACGCGGCAGCCGAACCCGTGCTCGTCCATCCGCTCGTTGAAGCGGATGCCGGACTGCCCCTTGCGAAGCGCCTGATCGAAGCTCGCTACCCCATTGGCGTTGGGCGCGATGACGCCCATTCCGGTGATCACGACGCGGCGAGTCATTGTTCGACTCCCATGCCGGAGAGCGTGCCCGAGCAGACCACCGTGCCGTCGTCGAGGCGCATCTCCACCTCCGCCTTGAGCTTCTTGCGGCGGAAGAAGCTGACCCGGCCGGTGGTGGTGACGCGGTCGCCCGGAAGCACCCGGCCGCTGAACTCGACTTCGGCATCGGTGAATACGGTCAAGACCCTTTCGACTGCCTCCGCGCCGAAATCGAGGGCGTAGATGTAGATCCCCATGGCGACCACCCCGGCCTGCGCCATGGCTTCCACGAGGATCACGCCCGGCGTAATCGGGTTGCCGGGGAAATGCCCGCGATAGAAGTCGGCGTCCTTGGGAAAACGATAGCTCGCCACGATGTGCTCGCGGTCCAGCTCGTGGATCTCGTCGATGAATCGGAAGGGATCCTGCTGGGGGACCAGCGCGAGGACCTCCTCCTTGCTCAGCCCTTCAGCCACCGAACATCCCCCCATTGACGTGGATCACGGTGCCGTTCACGTAGCTCCCGCGGGTCGCCAGGAAGCCGACCACCTCGGCGACCTCCTCTGCCCGGCCCATCCGCCCCTGCGGAATCCGAGCCAGGATGGAGGCCTTCACGTCTTCGGGCAACTCCTCCGTCATCTCGGTGTCGATGAAGCCCGGGGCCACTGAGTTGACCAGGATCTCCTTGCCCGTCATCTCCTGACAGAGGGACTTCGTGAAGGCATCGAGGCCCGCCTTGGCCATCGTGTACGGGATCTGGCCAGGGTTGCCAGTATGCCCCACCACGCTCGAGATGTTGATGATGCGCCCGGTCCCCTTCCGGAACATGAAGCGGCGCAGCACCATCTTCGTCAGGTACCAGGTGCCGCGTGCGAGCCCCGCCACCGCGTCGTACTCGTCGAGCTTCATCGTGAGCATCGGTGCGTTGACGTTGTAGCCCGCGTTGTTGACGAGCACGTCCACGCCGCCGGCCTCCTCCTTGAGCGACTTGATCAGCGCGTCCACCTGCTCGGGGTCGGCGATGTCGGCCTTCAGCCCGAAGGCGTCCGGCAGCTCGGCGATCAGCTTGCTCGCCTTCTCCTCGCTCGAGCGATAGAGCACGCCGACGCGGAAGCCCTCGCTCGCCAGCTGGCGGCAGCAGGCCGCACCGATGCCCGTCGCCCCACCCGTCACCACTGCAATGGGCGCATCGCTCATCGTTCCATCTTCCCGCCGCGCGAGTTCTCGCTCTCCAGCGGGAAGTCGGGGTACCCGATCCCGTGGAAGAGCCCGACCCGCGCACCCTTGACCGTGTAGATCTCCTCGCCGTCGACGAGCAGCGAAGCGTCGCCCACCACCATGCTCGCGCCGGAGCTCGAGAGCTCCGTGAATCGCCGGACGTTCACCTCGTAGCGGATCACCGCGTTGTAGGGACGGATCTGGCCGAAGAAATCGACCTCGCCGCAACCCAGCGCACGCCCGGATCCGGTACCGCCCCGCCAGTTGCAGTAGAAGCCGAGCAGCTGCCAGATCCCGTCCAGACCGAGACAGCCCGGCTGCACGGGGTCGCTCACGAAGTGGCATTGGAAGAACCAGTCGTCGAGGTTCACGTCGCGCTCGGCCACGATCGTGCCCTTGCTCTTGTTGGCCGTGATCTCCGTGATCCGATCCAGCATGAGCATGGGCGGCGTGGGGAGCCGCGCGTCGAAGTTCTCCGGCGGGTCCTTGACGAGTCGCCCGTACGCGAAGGCCATCAGCTCGGCCTTCTCGAAGTGATCGCGGCCCTTGAACTCGTCATAGGTCATCACGATCCGGGCTCCTCCCCGAATCGGAGCAGATAGGACGCCCAGGTGAGGCCCGAGCCCACGCCCACCACGGCGATGTCGTCCGCGTCCCGCCACTTGTCCCAGCTCTGGCTGATCACGGATCCCGAGCTGGCACTGCCCGTGTTGCCGTACCACTCCGCGTTGCTGTGATGCAGCTCGGGCGGGATCTCACAGCGGGCGCAGATCGACTCGAGCATGCGAAGGTTGGCCTGGTGGCCGATGAAGTGGAAGGGTCGGCCCTCTTGCCGATACTGCTCCTTCAGCCGGTTGTAGAAGATCGAGGTCTTCTTGATCCCGAACATCTGGACCGTGCGGCCCTCCTGCTCGAAGAAGCCCTGACGCGGGATCATCACCTTGTCGTTGCCCGCCGGGCTCGACGCCATGTCCGTGCCGATGATCCGGGCGCGCCCGGGAATGCGCGGCGAGATGACGGCGGCGAGGGCGCCATCGCCCCAGAGCACCGCCGACGTGCGATCGTCATAGCTCACGGTGCGCGTCATGGACTCCATGGAGACCAGGAGGACGTAGTCGGGCAGCCGCTCCGGCTGCATCATGTCGAGTACGCTCATGCCGGCCAGAAAGCTCGTGCACGCGCTGTTGACGTCGAATGCGGGCGCCTCGATCTCGAGAGCCCTCGCCAGGTTGCACGCCTCGGCGGGGGAGACGGTGTCCGGCGCGCAGGTGCCGCCGATCACCAGACCGACATCGCTGCGTGAGATGCCCGCCCGCTCGAGCGCGAGGTCCACCGCGCGCACGCCCATCTGCGCGTTGGTGTAGTCGGACGCCTCGTAGGAGTCGCGCGGCTCGGCGTTGCGCGTCTGCTTGATGTAGTCGAGCGACATCACGGTGCGCCGCGAGCGGATGCCCACGCGCTCCATGATCCACTTGTCACTGGTCCCGATCTCGAGCGACTCGAGGAAGGCGTTGGTGATCTCGTTCTCGGGGTGGAAGTGACCGAGTCCGTGCAGGTGGAGCGTCATCGCGAGGCCTCCGTGCGGACACAGGCGCCGCGGACGCGGCCTCGGCTCGAGTCGACCCCTGCGGTGACTCGACTCCTCGTGATTGAGTCGTGCTGGATCGGCAATCTTCGGCCCCTCGCTCTCTGGTCGGCGCGGACGACGCGTCTGTGATCTTGCGAACTCGCGACTGTCTCACGGGTGTGGATGGAAGCTCGGGGTTGCGCATCTGCGTGCCGGGGGCCGTATCCCTCACACTCCATGCACTTCCTCGGCGGGCGATATCGAGTCGCGCCAGAACGGGGCGCACTGCCACCCGCGCATCGCCGGCTCCTCCTGGTGGAGGACTTCGGGATCCGGCCAGGGAACGTGCAGGTCTGGGGAGGCTAGCCCTGTGATGCAGGGTGTAATGCAAAGGTCCTGCAAATTCTCCATCGGCGCGACCCCGTGAGAATGAAGCGCAATCATGACCGGGAGTCATCCCCCGGGCACCCGATCGGCGCCGAATTCGTACCGACCCCGAGACCGATCTCGGCCAGCAGCCCCGGAATCGCAGATCGATCCCCCAGGCGGATGCGCGTGCCCGGCGGAAAGGCCTTCTCGAGGTCGCGGAAGTAGCGCCGATCCGGCCGCGCATCGACGATCACCACGGCACCGCGATCCGCCTCGCCGCGGACCAAGCGCCCGGTCATCTGCTTGAGATGGAGCAGCATCTTGCCCAGCGAGTAGCGGCCGAAGGCATCGACGCCCATCTCACGAAGTCGCTGCTCGCGACGTTTGCGCAGCTCGGTGGGCACCTCGAAGGGCAGCTTCTCGATCACCACGGCCTGCAGATCATCCCCCGGCACGTCGAGCCCCTGCCAGAAGGTGCGCGCCCCGAGGAGCACCGCGCCGTCCGGCGCCTCCCTGAATCGCCGCACGAGGCTGGCGGGATCGTCGGCGGCGCGCCGCGGCGCGAGGATCTCCATACCGGTGTCCTGGAGCAGAGCCGTCACCACCGTATGGCGTCCATCCGGCTCGCAGTTCG
>CAZQMY010000086.1:0-17688 GCA_964594405.1 uncultured Spirochaetaceae bacterium
CGCTGACCCGTCTCGCTCACCGAAGCTCTTGATTCGAACAGTGACAGTCGAGAGGGCCCGGTCCGTCGTGAAGTCGCTGGGGGGTTGGGAGAGAGTGGGCTTCATGGTCCGCACCGATGACTTCGGGCGGTAGCTCGTCGCTGTCGACCTACCAGCCCAGGGGGTGAGCAATTGTTACCGTAGCGCGATGAGAGGTGTCAAGAAAATCGCGTCCCTCGCGGCCGCGAGAAACCCGACATTACTCACTGATGTGTCGTCTTTCCGCGTGCAAGATCCAATCGATCTTGCTCTTTTCGAGCAACCCCCCTGCATCGAGAAAAGTCGCCAGAAAATTCTGATGTCTGGCGCTCGAAGGATCGAGGGGTGAAGGCTCGCACGCGGGCGATGCGACGACGAGGCGTGCGATCCGAAGGACTCGGCTTCAGCCATCCCCATCCAACGACGAGTGCCTCGCTGCATCGGATGATGCCTCTTCGTCAGGCTTCGTCGCTGAGGCGTCTGCGGCACGTTGCTCGCCTTCCGTAGCGAGCAGCTCGAGGATGAGGGTGGCGACCCCCATGACGATGAAGGCATCCGCGAAGTTGAAGTCGGGCCATCTGAAGCCCGCCCATAGATGAACGCTCAAGAAGTCCACCACCTCGCCATGCATCACACGATCGGTGAGATTGCCGAGCGCGCCGGCCGCGATGGCCCCTAGCGCGATGGCGTTCATGCGGTCCCGTGGGGCCAGTGCGCGATAGAAAGTGACCGTCACGTAAGCAGCCATCAACGCGGCCAGCGAGAATACGACGGCGCGCACGGGCAGGCTCCAATCGGCCATCAGGCCGAACGCGGCGCCCGGGTTTCGCGCATGTGTGATGTAGAAGATCCGTGGGATCACTTCGATCCAGTCATCGGGGCTCGCGGGTGGAATGTTCGCCGTGACCCACGCCTTGCTGAGCTGATCCAGCGGATAGCCGACGGCGAGCGTCAGAAGCAGCGCCTTGAGCTTGAGCGTCATGGGCCCCTCCCTCGACCGTTGCCGCGCGTCCCCTCGATCGATCGATCGAGTAGCTGCATCCCATGCGCCTCGCCGACACAGGGAAAGACCCGACTCGATCTCCCGGTTCTTCCTGTCGCCCGACCACGACCAAGACTCGGCCGGGCAGCGCGCGGGACGATCTCCATCGATGAACGGCGGGGGTGGTCAGAGCAGTTCATCGGCACTGAGATACCCATCGTCCCACACGTTCGGCGCCATCGTGCGCGCCCGTTCCAGATCGAGCACACCGTCCTCACCCCGGCCGGCTCGCAGCTTCGCCCTTCCACGCAGTCCGACGACGTGCACCTCCACCTCCGGACCGAAGAGGCCCTCGGCCGAATAGAGGGCGACGGCCTGATCGAGGAGCGGGAGCGCACGCGCGGGATGATCGCCGTCGAGGTGGTGCCGCGCGAGCGCCAGGTAGGCATTCGGATTGGTGGGGTCGACCTGAAGCGCGCGCTCGTAGCTGCCCTGCGCCCGCGCGGGCTCACCCGCCCGATCCGCGCGCAGGCCCTCGACGATCAGCCTCGTCGATGCGCGGCGAGCGGCATCGCCGTCCTCGGCGAGCGCGCTCAGCCGCAGCGGTTGCACGGTCTCGTCCACGCGTCCACTCGTCAGCTGCGCGCAGCCCGTGACGAGAAGCATCACGACACAGAGGAGCACCTGCGCCCCGCTCGACCATCGTGCTCGTTCGCGGCTCGCTTGATGGCTTCGCGACATGCTGAGTGTGTCCTTCGTCACAGTTCAGGGAGTGCTTCGGCTTCCCGGCCGAGCGCCGATCGCGAGCAGGCGTTGCCTTCGGTGGAGGGCTTCCGCGCCATGGAGGCGAGGCCCGACGGAAATGGAACGACGCCGCGCTGCCGGCCCGCGCCTCATCGCCCGAAGAGCCGCCGGAAGGTACGACGCAGCAGCCCCGGCCGCCCGTCGCGCGCTTCGTCCGAGGAGGCCTCGTGTGGACAGGTCGTCGTGGGCCCGGTGCCCGCGATGAAGAGCTCCCGGGTGCGCTCGGGGCATCCCCGCAGCGCGCGGGCACCCGTGGCCGGGTTCACCTCGATCCCGACGACGCCCTCCGGGCGGGGGAAGGTGCCGCGGACCTTCGGGCCCACCGCCTCTTCGATGAAGGCTGTCCAGATCGGCAGAGCACCGCGACTGCTGGGGACGCCGATCGTTCTCGGCTCGTCGAACCCCACCCAGACCACCGCGACCAGCTCGGGCGTGAAGCCCACGAACCACAGATCGTGTTCGCGATCCGTGGTGCCCGTCTTTCCCGCGATCGGGCCCAGCATGCCCGCACCGCGAACGCGAGCCGCCGTCCCACGATCCACGACGCCCTGCAGGAGCGACACCGCGAGATAGGCGGTCGCGGGATCGATGGCGAGGGTCGCGCCTTCCAGCGGTCGGTTCTCGTGCGCGAGGCCCTCGGCCTCCACTACGTCGACGAAGGTCCGTGGCGTCGGTCGACGTCCGCCGTTGCCGAGCGTCGCGTAGGCGCGCGCGACCTCGAGGGGCGAGACCTCTGCGGTGCCGAGGGCGAGGCTCGGCACCGCGGGCAGCGTCGAGTCGATGCCCAGCCGACGCGCCATCGCGATCACACGCTCGATGCCGACCCGCTGTCCGAGACGCACCGCCGGCACGTTGAGCGAGCGCTCGATGGCCTCGCGAACGCTCACCGAGCCGCGAAACTCGTGGTCGTAGTTCTCCGGCTTCCAGGGCCCGTCCTCGGTCTCGATCTCGAAGGGCTCGTCCTGGAGTCGGCTCGCCAGGGTGATGGCCGGACCGCTGGACTCGTCGAGCGCGGCCACGTACACGATGGGCTTGAAGACGCTGCCGACCTGACGCCTCGCCTGCGTGCAGCGGTTGAATTGCGAGGCGCCGTAGTCGCGCCCGCCCACCAGAGCGAGCACCTCGCCGGTCTGCGGGCGCATCGCGATCAGGCAGCCCTGGAGCGGCGCATCCCGCTCCTCGCCCTCGGGCAGCGCGCGCTCGATGCGCGCCAGTCCGCGCCGCAGCACCCGGGCGGCCACACGCTGCAGTCGCGGGTCGAGCGTGGAGTAGATGCGCAGCCCCTCGCTCGCCAGGACCTCTTCGTCGTAGACCTCGGGCAGCTGCTGCGAGAGTGCGTCGAGGAAGTAGCGAACCTCTCCGGTGTCATCCGAGTACTCGGCCAGTCGCAGAGGCTCGGCCAGCGCCACGCCATATTCCGCGTCGTCGAGGAAGCCCTGATCGTGCATGAGCCGGATCACGAGATCGCGACGCGCCACGGCACGCTCGGGCCTGCGATGGGGAGAGATCCCGTTGGGGCTCTGGATGATGGCCGCGATCAGCGCCGACTCGGCGACCGAGAGGTCCGAGACGTCCTTGCCGAAGTAGAAGCGGGCGGCCTCACCCACGCCATGGATCTGCGTGCTGCCGCGCCGGCCGAGATAGATCTCGTTCAGATAGGCCTCGAGGATCTCGCTCTTCTCGTAGCGGGCCTCGACGATCAGGGCCATCACGGCCTCGCGCAGCTTGCGGCGGTAGGTGCGATCGGGCGTGAGGAAGAAGTTCTTCACCAGCTGCTGGGTCAGCGTGCTGCCGCCCTGGGTGATTCGCCCCGCCTTGAGGTTGGCGAGCATCGCGCCCACGATGCGGCGCGGATCGATGCCGTGGTGCTCCTCGAATCTCCGATCTTCGACTGCATACACCGCGGCGACGAGGTGCTCGGGAACGTCCCGCAGGCGCACCAGGTCGCGCTGCTCGCGATCGCGTCCCAGGAAGGCCGAGACGCTCTCGGGCTCGAGCACGACCACGTCCACGAAGGATTGGTCGCTCGCGTCGATCACCTCCTTGATCCGACCATCGGCCAACGTGAAGACGAGCTCGCGCGCGTGCTCGGGCCGGAGCGGATGATCGAAGGCGCGAAGGTGGACGCGCAGGGAGCCGGGCCGCCACTCGTAGCGGCCCGGCGCGAGCGCCCCGCCCTCGGGCTGTGCCCGATAGCCGAGACGAGCGAGCCAGCCCCGCAGATCGATGCGCTGCCAGTCCATGCCGGGATAGACGACCACCGGCGCCGAATAGACCTTGCTCGGCACCGAGAAGCGGCGCCCGCCCTCGAAGCGAGCGACCACCACGTCGTCCAGTCGCAGCACGAGGCTCGAGAGCCAGAGGCCGAAGCAGAAGGCGAGCACGCCGGCGATGCGGCCGACCGTGCGGAGCCGGGCGCCTCCCGAACGGTCCCCTTCCCTGCGCGGGGGCGCCTTCTTGCGAGCGCTCACCTTGCGTGCGCCGGCCGCCTTCCCCTTCGCCGCGGCCTTCTTCTTTGAGGCAGCCTTCTTCTTCGCCACGATCGCCGTTTCGCCTTCACTCCGACTGGCCCTCGAGGCGGACTCGCACCCGGTCCCGAATCCTGGAACCAGGTGGGACGAGCGGCGACCTTCGGCGGTTCACCGCCGCCGGCCTCGCGCCGCTCTCCTCATCCACGATCCGTGCCCCAAAGGGCCGCGAGCGCCAAGGATGCCCTCACCGCCATCGTAGCTCGCGAGGAGCGCTCCCACTCGATCAGGCTCCACACGCGCCCACCGGCCCAGGCTCGCCTTGTGCGGGCCACCGGAAATGGCGAGAGTTCCGGCCATGAGTGAGCAGGAGAGCGAAGAGGGCCAGGGAAAGCTCTGGGGCGGCCGCTTCAGCGAGGCCACCGATCCCATCGTCGAGCGATTCTCGGCTTCGGTCCACTTCGACAAGGCGCTGGCCCGCTATGACATCCGGGGCTCCATCGCGCACGCGCGCATGCTCGGCGATGCGCAGCTGATCCCCGCGGCCGACGTCGAGACCCTGGTCGGCGGTCTGAACGCGATCCTCGCCGAGATCGAAGCGGGCGACTTCCCCTTCGATCCAGCCCTCGAGGACATCCACATGAACGTCGAGGCCCGACTGCGAGAGCGCGTCGGCCCCGTGGCGGGTCGCCTGCATACCGGCCGCTCGCGCAACGACCAGGTGGCCACCGACCTCGCCCTCTATCTCCGGGATGCCTGCCACGCCACGCGGCTCGCCCTGCTCGAGCTGCGAGAGGTCATCACGGCGCGAAGCGCCGAGCACGTGGACACCGTGCTGCCCGGCTACACGCATCTGCAGCGCGCGCAGCCCGTGCGGCTGGCCCACCATTGGCTCGCCTTCGTCGAGATGCTGGGCCGCGACGCGGGGCGCTTTGCCGACGCGGGCCGGCGCATCTCCCGCTCTCCCCTGGGCGCCGGCGCCATGGCGGGCTCGACGCTCCCGCTGCAGCGCGAGCACACCGCCGCGGCCCTCGGCTTCGAGAACGGACCGACGCGAAACAGCATGGATACGGTCTCCTCGCGCGACGCCGCGCTCGAGTACATGGCGGCAGCGGCCATCTGCATGGTGAACCTCTCGCGCCTCTCCGAGGAGCTGGTGATCTGGAGCAGCAGCGAGTTCGCCTTCATCGAGCTCGCGGATGCCTACTCGACGGGCTCGTCCCTGATGCCGCAGAAGAAGAATCCCGACGTCCCCGAGATCGTGCGCGGCAAGAGTGGTCGCGTGGTCGGCAACCTGATGAGCCTGCTGACGACCATGAAGGGCTTGCCGCTCACCTACAACCGCGACATGCAGGAGGACAAGGAGCCGCTCTTCGACTCGGCACAGACCCTGCGGGACTGCATCGAGGTGACGAGCGGCGCGATGGCGACGCTGCGCGTGCGCGAAGCCCGCATGGCGGAGGCCGCTGCAGACCCCATGCTGCTGGCCACCGATCTCGCGGAGGAGCTGGTGCGCCAGGGCGTCCCCTTCCGTGAGGCCCACGAGGCGGTGGGGCGGATCGTCGGCTTCTGTGTCGCCGAGGGTCGCGACCTGCGCTCGCTCACCCACGAAGAGATGAAGGGCTTCAACGCGGCCTTCCCCTCGTCGAGCGCCGAGCTGATCGACATCGAGCGAAGCTTCGCGCAGCGCTCGCTGCGGGGCGGCACCGCGCGACAGGCCGTCGCCCGGGCGCTGGAAGAGATGAAGTCCGAGCTGGGACGTGAGCGCGCAGAGCTCGAGGGGCAGGCGGAATGAGCCGCACCCGCGTGGTGATCGCCGCCGCGCTGCTGCTCGCCAGCGCTTCGACGAGCTGCGGGCGCTATGGCCCGCCGACACGCACGGCGCCGAGGCAGCCCGCCGCGGCGGCCGAGCAGCCCACACCGGATCCGGAAGAGGACGGCGAAGAGCGCGACGAGAAGAGCGAAGGCACCCGAGCGGTGGAGCCCACGAGCTGAAGATGGCCAGACGGCCCGCCGCGGCTCGGCCATCGTGGGCTAGACTGCGGGCGCCCGGAGGCGTTCGATGAGCAGCAAGACCATCCCCTTCACGAAGATGCACGGCGCTGGGAACGACTACGTCGTCGTCGATGCGCTGCGCGACGCGGTGCCCTCGGAGCTGCCGGCCTTCAGCCGGCTGGTCGGAGATCGCCTCTTCGGGGTGGGGTGCGACCAGATCCTCGTGGTGCGCGAGGCCAGCGGCGGCGGCGACTTCCGCATGGACATCTTCAACCCGGACGGCTCTCAGGCAGAGATGTGCGCCAACGGCATCCGCGCGTTCTACAAGTATCTGCGCGACCACGGCCATACGGACGCCGAGCAGGTCGGCGTCGAGACCCTCGCGGGCATCGTGCGTCCGAGCTGGGCGGGCCAGGATCTCGTCACCGTCGACATGGCGATGCCGGTGCTCGCGCCCGCGAAGATCCCCACCACTCTCGGCGAGGGCGAGGGGCCCCTGCTCGACGTCATGCTCGACGTCCCCGCCGATCTCTCACTCGATGGCAGCGGCCGGGTCAAGCTCAGCTCGGCCTCCATGGGCAATCCCCATGCGGTGATCGAGGTCGACGACGTCGAGACCGCGCCGGTACACGCCCTCGGCGCCCATGTGGAGCACCATCCCGCGTTCCCGAATCGCGTGAACGTCGAGTTCATCAAGGTGCTGGACCGCGGTCGCATCCAGCAGCGCACCTGGGAGCGCGGCACCGGCGAGACACTCGCCTGTGGGAGTGGCGCGTGTGCGGTGGCGGTCACCTCGATGCTTCGTGGGGTGGTGGACCGCGAGGTGGAAGTCGAGCTCAGGGGCGGCACGCTACAGATCGGGTGGGCGGACGACGACGCCCACGGGTTCATGACCGGGACCGCGGCCGAGGTCTACACCGGCCAGTTCCCCATCCCGGACGAGATCGCCTGATCGGCGCGTGGCGTGCCGGGCACCCGAGGGCAGCCCGCCTCGCAGGCTGCTAGCGTCGCCAGCCGGGGGGCGCGCTCGTGCGCCCATGGAGGACGGGGCATGTTCGAAGGCATCCTCACGGCTCTGGTCACGCCCTTCCGCGACGGCGAGCTGGACGTGCCCGCGCTGCGCGACCTGATCGAGCTCCAGATCGATGCGGGGATCGCGGGGCTCGTACCCTGCGGCTCATCGGGTGAGAGCGCGACGCTCAGCCACGAAGAGCATCGCCGCGTGGTCGAGATCGTCGTCGAGACCGTCGCCGGTCGCGTGCCCGTGGTCGCGGGCACGGGCTCGAACTCCACTCGCGAGGCCATCGCCCTCACCGCTCACGCGCGTGACGCCGGCGCCGACGGCGCGCTCCTCCTCTCGCCCTACTACAACAAGCCCACCCAGGAGGGCATCTACGCCCACTACGCCGCCATCGCCCGCGAGACCGGCTTCCCGCTGATCGTCTACAACATCCCCGGGCGCACCGCGTCCAACATCCTGCCCGAGACGCTGGCACGGCTCTCGGCGCTCGATCACGTGGTGGGGGTCAAGGAGTCGAGCGGAGACCTCGACCAGATCGCGCACGTGGTCGCCCGCTGCTCGGCGGATTTCGACGTGCTCTCCGGCGACGATGCCCTGACGCTCCCGCTGATGAGCGTGGGCGGCAAGGGCGCGATCAGCGTCACCTCGAACATCGCCCCACGGCAGATGATCGAGATGGCGCGCCTCTACCAGGCGGGCGATCCCAGGGGCGCGCTCGCGGCCCATCAGGCGCTGATGCCGGTCTTCGACATCCTCTTCTGCGAGACCAACCCGATCCCCGTCAAGGCCGCGCTCGCGCTGATGGGCCGGATCGGGACCGAGCTCCGACTTCCCCTCACCGAGATCACGGAGCCCAATCGCGAGCGTCTCCGTGTCGTGCTGAAGGACGCGGGCATCCTGGAGTGAGCGAGATGGCGAGGGTCTGCGTCGTGGGCGCCGCGGGGCGCATGGGTGAGCAGGTGCGCAAGTGGACGGCGCGCAGCGCGGCGCTCGAGCTGGGCAGCGCGTTGGAGGCGGCGGGCAGCCAGCGGATCGGCGACGAGATCGAGCCCGGCATCGTCCTGCAGGACGACGCGGCAGCGGCCCTCGCGGGCTGCGACGTCGCCATCGACTTCAGCATCCCCGTCGCCACGATGACCAATCTCGGCGCGGCCGCCGAAGCGGGCGTCGCGTACGTGACCGGTACGACCGGCCTCTCGGACGAGCAGATGGCCCGGATGGACGCGCTCGCCGAGCGCATCCCCATCATCCACGCGCCCAACTTCTCGGTCTCCGTCAACGTGCTGGGCCACCTGGCTCGGATCGCGGCCGAGAAGCTCGGCGAGGGCTTCGACGCCGAGCTCTTCGAGCTGCACCACTCGGCCAAGCGCGATGCACCGAGCGGCACCGCGCTCTTCCTCGGCGAGTGCGTCGCCGAGGGACAGGGAAAGAAGCTCGCCGACCACCTGGTGCTCGAGCGCGCGGGCGAGACCGGGGCCCGGCCGGAAGGCGTGATCGGCATCCAGACGCTGCGCGGCGGCGACAACCCCGGCGAGCATACGATCTACTTCATCGGCGATGGTGAGCGCATCGAGCTGACCCATCGATCGGCCACGCGCGACCACTTCGCCAAGGGCGCCGTTCGCGCGGCCGAGTGGTTGGTGGGGAGACCGGCAGGCCGCTACACGATCGCCGAAGTGCTGGGCCTGTCGTAGATGCGCATGCCGCGGTGGGCTGCGTCCACGGCGGCGCACTTCCGGTCCCGGAACGGCTGCGATGCGCCTCAGCGCTGAAGCGGGTGCGCGCCTGCTCGGACATCCGTGGCTGCCCGGCGTCCTGTGCGTGGTGGCCGCGGGGATCTCGCTCTTCGTCGTTCACGTCATCGTGCGCGACCCGGTGATCACCTACGCGAAGGACATCACCGCCTACTACTACCCCGCCTACCAGTTCACCAGCGCGCACCTGCGTGAGGGGGTGATCCCCATCTGGAACCCGCATCAGCTCTGCGGGCTGCCGATCCTCGGCAATCTGCAGTCTGGCGTCCTCTACCCGGGCCACATCCTCTACGTGATCCTGCCCGTCGGCCTCGCCATCGCGGCCAGCGGCCTGCTCCACCTGCTGATCCTCGCCGTCAGCACCTTCTTCCTCGTCCGGCGCCTCGGCCTCGGTCACGCGCCCGCGGTGCTCGGCGCCATGCTTGCGGCGCTGCGCGGCTGGCATCCCGCGCAGCTCAAGGCCTTTGCGATGCTCGAGGCCGAGGCCTGGTTCGCGCTCGGTCTGCTGGGCGTGCTCGACGTGCTGCGTGGCGACCGCCTGCGCGGCGCGGGGCTGGTGGCGCTCTCGTGCGGGCTCAGCCTGCTGGCGGGCTTCCCGCAGATGAGCGTCTACTCCGTCTATGGCTGGGGCGGGCTGCTCGGCCTGCTCCTGCTCTTCGATCGGCCACCCGCCCGCGAGTGGCTGTGGAGTGCGCTCGCCTTCCTGGGCGGCGTGGTCCTGGGGGTAGCGCTGGCTGGCGCGCAGGTGCTTCCCGCCCTGGAGATGGCGGATCTGGGCGTTCGCAAGCGCGGTCCGCTCCCCCTCGATCTGATGTTTCCGCTGGGTCCGACCCCGCCATCCGAGTCGTTCGGAGACCTCGTCACGCAGGCGCTCGAAGGCCGGATGACCGTCCCGATCCTGCCGCTCTCGGCCGGCTTCGCCGCGCTGCTCCTCATGCCGCTCTCCCTCTTCGCCAGGACCCACCGCAAGGAGGTCGCCGCGATCCTCTGCCTCGGCGCGATCGCGTTCTGCTTCGGCATCGACCTGCGCAGTCCGCTCTTCGAGCTCTTCATGGCCCTGCCCGAGCTCTCCTCGTTCAGGCAGCCCAATCGCGTCCTCTTCATCACCGATGTCTGCATGGGCCTGCTGGCCGCCTACGGCCTGCACGCGCTGCTCGGGATCGTGCGGAGCCGGATGCAGGACAAGAGGGTGGTCGGGGCCGTCGCCGTGGCGGTCCCCGGCGCGACACTGGTCGAGCTGCTCGCCGCCCCCTCGATCCTTCCCCCCCTCAACTTCGGCTTCGGCCATCATCCGCTCCCCGGCTACCTGGAGCATGACCGTACGTTGCGGGGCCTGCGGGAGCGCGACGGGCGGATCTGGATCCTGGACCCCACCCATCGCATCCCGGAGAAGGTCGGCATGGCGTACGGCATCGACGTGGTCTCGGACTACGAGCCCGTCGCCCTCGGACGCCAGGCGCGGTACTTCGGCTATCTCCTCACCGGCACGTTGGAGGGGCCGAAGAGGCGCGGGCGCTTCAGGGCGCGGACCGAGCCCTTCGCGGGCCACGTGCACCTCGCCTCATACGGCATCGACGTCGCGCAGGTGGCGGCGAGGTCGCGACTGCTGGATCTGGCTGCCGTGCGCTGGGTCGTCCGGCCGAAGTGGACCAGCCGCGCGATCTGGTCGGTGAGCTACTTCCGCGCCGATCCGCACCTCGCGGTCGAGTTCGCCGAAGATCACATCCTCTTCGAGAACCCGTCGGCGCTGCCGCGTAGCTATCTCGCGCGACGGATCATGGAGGCGCCCGAGGACGAGCTGGCGCTGCTCGGCCGGCTGGCGCGCCCCGACTTCGATCCCCGATCGTTGAGCTACGTGGAGGGCGAGATCGAGGGACTCGAGGACCTGCGCGGCCCTGTGCGCGAAGGGGACGACGCACCCGTGGCCGAGAGCAGGATCGTCTCCGAGACGATCCACGAGCTTCGGATCGAAGTGGACGCGCCGCGCGGAGGTCTGCTCGTGGTCGCGGACACCTACTATCCCGGCTGGGTGGCTCGGGTCGACGGGCGGGAAGTCGCGATCCATCGGACCAATCACTCGTTTCGAGGCGTCCGCGTCGACGCGGGAAGGAGCGAGGTGGTGATGCGCTACGAGCCGGCGTCCGTGAGATGGGGCGCTGCCGCCTCGCTGATCGGAGTGGCGGGCGTCATGGCCGCGCTGGTGCCGGGCATCCGGGGGCGGGCGCGTGCGGCGTGGCGCCGGGCGCTCGCTGCTCGGCCCTCGGCACTCGAGCGCCAGAGGCGCGGGTAGGCTCGGCTGGCGCAGCGCGGGCCTCTTGACCCGGAGGCCACGTGCGCAGCCTGGAGGCATCATCACCGAGTCTCCACCTCGCGAAGGAGATCGCCCGTGGCCCAGCTTCCCGACGCCGTTCGTGACTTCCTACGCGCCAGTCGCATCGCCGTGGCGGGCGTGTCGCGCGATGCGAGCCAGCCCGCCAACGCGATCTACAAGAAGCTGCGCGAGGCGGGCCACGAAGTGTTCGCCATCAACCCCAACGCCGATGCGGTCGAGGGGGAGCGCTGCTACCCGGACCTCGCCGCACTCCCGGAGTCCGTCGAATCCGTCATGGTGGCGACCCATCCCGACGCCGCCTCCGAGGTGATTCGCCAATGCGCCGAGCACGGGGTGAAGCACGTCTGGTTCCATCGCTCGTTCGGGCAGGGCAGCGTCTCCGACGCGGCCGTGGCGGCGTGCCGCGAGCACGGCATCGAGAGCATCGTCGGCGGCTGCCCGCTCATGTACTGCGAGCCGGTGGACCTCGGACATCGCTGCATGCGTTGGTGGCTGGGCCGCAGGGGGCGCGTTCCGCGCTGAATCACACTCGAGGGGCGTGGCGACCCGGGCCGGCTCGCAGCCGTGCGCCGAATCTGCGCCGGATCGAAGACGAACGACGTCGCCGTGACATGGTAGACTCGCGCGCGCTCCGGGCGACGCGTCGACGCATCGCCTGGCAAGGCGCGTGGACCAACTTCGAGGGAACCGACATGTACCGTCTCTACTCCTGGGAGCACAGCTACTTCTCCGGCAAGGTGCGCGCCTACCTGAGGCACAAGCATCGCGCCGGGGCGCTCGGCGATGGCTTCGAGGACATCCTCGCCACGCCCGAGCTGTTGACCGGTCTGCTGGACCGGCGGTCCGGAAGCACCGCCGTCCCGCAGCTCGAGGCGCCCGACGGAACCTGGGTGCAGGACTCGAGCGAGATCATCGACTTCTGCGAGGCCGCGCATCCCGAGTGTGGCGTCGTCCCCGATCCCGTCGCGGCCCCGCGACAATGCGTGGCCTCGTACATCATCGAGCTGCTCGCCGACGAGTGGACGGTGGTGCCCGGGTTCTGGGCACGGTGGTTCTTCAGCGAGGACGGCCGCGCGCCGAGCCATCGCGGCTTCAACGAGCAGCAGTGGGGCGCGATGATCGGCGCGGGCGCGAGCGGGCCGCAGCGGCGACAGGTGGGCGCCGCCTTCTTCGAGCAGGCCTTCGGGATCAGCCACTCGCGCGACGAGCCCAGGGGCGTCTATGCGGGCCTCGTCCACCTCGGCTGCGATGCCACCACGGAGCGCGCCTGGCAGGCGAGCCAGCATCGTCTGCTCGAGCGGCTCGAGACGCACTTCGGCGCGCACGATTACGTGCTCGGCGGGCGCCCCAGCCTCGGCGATTACGGCCTGCTCGGCCCGCTCTATGCCCACCTCTATCGCGACGCCGTCCCGGGCTTCGCGCTGCGCACGCACTTCCCGATCGTCAGCGAGTGGGTCGAGCGCACGAACGGCGAGGGAGCGCTGAACGCGCGGATGTTCGGGCAGAAGCTCTACGGCCTCGACGGCGAGGGCCGACTCCAGGGTCGCCCGGCGACGAGCGACGGCGGCGAATGGCTCCCGGACGACGCGCTCGCCCCCACGCTCGACCCGATCATCGCCCTCTTCTTCGACGAGCTGTGGCCGGTGCTTCGCAGCAGCGCGCAGGTGCTTCGCGCCTTCATCGCGCGTCCGGACTTCGAGGCCGGCGGAGAGCTGCCGGGCAAGACCTTCACCGCCACGCCGGGCTTCGAGACGCATCAGACCGGCGAGGGCGCGCTCACCCACGAGTTCGAGGTCCACGGCGCCAGGGGCCGACGCATGGTGGTCCCCTACCAGATCTGGATGCTCCAACGCCTCGAGTCGGTGCTCTCGCGCGTCGTCCAGCACGAAGCGGGACGCAGCTCCCTGGAGGCGTGGCTCGGCCGCTTCGAGGGCGGGAGCGAGCTGCTCGATCTGCGCTCGCTCCTCGAGGGATGTCGGGTCGAGAAGCGCGGGGCGCGGCTCTTCGCCGCCGCATGAGAGAGGGGGCGCCCGATGCTGATCGTCGCAGGTGAGGTCCGGATCGACGAGGGGGTGCTCGAGCAGGCGAGGGGCGCGCTGGTCGAGATCCAGCGGCAGACCCGCAAAGAGTCGGGCTGCATCACCTACACGTTCTCCACGGACATCGCCGATCCCACCGTGATCCGGATCTTCGAGCAGTGGGATTCGATGGACGCCCTGAGGGCACACTTCGAGACCGCGCACATGGCGGAGTTCTCCAGGGCCGTCGCCTCGATCAAGCCCCGTTCGATGGAGGTGAAGGTCTACGACGTGGCCGGCGAGCTGCCGCTGCCCTCTTGAGCCATGCCTTCCGCGCGGGCACGCAGGTTCAGCAGCTGCTTGCGCTGCATGACCACGTGCGCGGGATCCATGAAGGCGTTGATCGCCAGCTCCATCCACCGGGGCCGGATGATCCCGCGCGTTCGGACCAGGAGACGGGTGCCCTCGCGCCGCTCGCGCAGTACGAACGCCCAGGTGCTGCGCACGTAGGCGCGTGGGCGCGCGGCATCCCAGGGCAGATTCGAGAACCCGGGGATCAGCAGATAGGCGCCCAGCAGGAAGAGGCGCGGCGGGTCCATCTCGAGCACCTCGAAGCCATGGGGACTGCCCGGGCGGGAGGGCAGGATGTCTCCGACGACCGTGTCCTGCAGCTCGGGGATGATCCGGTCCGCGCTGGGCCGGCCCGCATTGTCGAGTCGATCGTAGCTGTAGAAGCCCGCCCGGTCGCAGCCCAGCTGCAGGAGCCAGGGCCAGATTGCGCCCGGACGCGCACGAATGGTGACGGCGTGCGTCGAAGGGCCCGCCGCTTCGGGAATCCGCTCGTCTCCCGGCAGCGCCTCAGTGCGCTCGTCGGGGGTCGCGCGCCAATCGAACATCTCGCTCCACCTCGGCGTCCTCGCACCGCGTAGGCTCGCGGCCCGCGTGACGATCCGCAAGGGTCTCGCTGGGCGCCCCGCTTCCACCGTGCTACGACTCGCGAGGAGAGCCAGCCATCGCGTTCAGACAGCCATCGGAGGTCCAGGTGAGGCGGATTCGGGTCGGCAGCAAGATCCTCGTCAGTGCAATCATGCTCAGCGTACCGGGGTGCACCTGGGTGTCCCTCGAGCCGGGGGCGGAAGAGGTCCGGGTCCTGCCCTCGGACGCGGCCGCGGAGTGCCAGAAGCTGAGCACACTCCGGGCCAAGACGTCCGAAAAGGTGCTCTTCTTCTCGCGCGGCGAGAAGAAGATGCTCGAAGAGCTCGAGGCCCTCGCGCGAAACGAGGCGGCGGCCAAGGGCGCCAACGCGATCGTGCCCGTCGGCGAGGTGGAGGCCGGCCGGCGCAGCTTCGACGTGTATCGCTGCCCCGACTGAACGACGAAGAAGGCCCCACGGCTCGCGCCACGGGGCCTTCGGGCTCGATCGTTCGTGGAGCGCGACACGCTCGCGCCACGGATGGCTAGATGTCGAAGTAGAGGACGAACTCGTGCGGGTGGGGTCGCAGCCGCACCGGATCGCACTCCTCTTCGCGCTTGTAATCGATCCAGGTCTCGATGGCGTCCTCGGTGAAGACGTCACCCTTGAGGAGGAACTCGTGGTCCGCCTCGAGGCACTCGAGCGCCTCCTGGAGGCTGCTGGGCATCGACGGGATCCCGGCCTTCTCCTCGGCCGAGAGCGCGTAGATGTTCTTGTCCAGCGGCTCGCCCGGATCGATCTGGTTCTCGATCCCGTCCAGTCCCGCCATCAGCATGGCGCTGAAGGCCAGGTAGGGGTTGGCGGTGGGATCGGGGTAGCGGACCTCGATGCGCTTGGCCTTGGGACTCTGGCTGTACATCGGGATGCGGCACGACGCCGATCGATTGCGGCTCGAGAGCGCGAGGTTGACGGGCGCCTCGTAGCCCGGCACCAGTCGCTTGTACGAGTTGGTGGTCGGGTTGGTGAAGGCCGCCAGGGCACGGCTGTGCTTGAGGATGCCGCCCACGTAGTGCAGGCCCAGCTCCGAGAAGCCCCCATAGCCATCACCGGCGAAGAGCGGGTTGCCGTCCATCCAGATCGACTGATGGCAGTGCATGCCCGAGCCGTTGCCCTCGAAGACAGGCTTGGGCATGAAGGTCGCCGTCACCCCGTTCTGACGGGCGACGTTCTTGACCACGTACTTGTACTTGATGACCTGATCCGCCATGGTGAGAAGCGAGTTGAACTTCATGTCGATCTCGCACTGGCCCGCGGTCGCCACCTCGTGGTGCTGCGCCTCGATGACCAGCCCCAGCTTCTGCATCTCGAGCACCATTTCCGTGCGCAGGTCCTGGAGCGTGTCGAGCGGCGGCGTGGGGAAGTAGCCTTCCTGCGCGCGGATCTTGTAGCCGAGGTTTCCACCGGGCTCCTCGGCGCCGCTGTTCCAGCTGCCCTCCGGCGAGTCCACGCTGAAGAAGCCGTGGTCGCTGCCCGTGGAGTAGCGCACGTCACTGAAGACGAAGAACTCGGCCTCCGGGCCGAAGAAGGCCGTATCTCCGATCCCGCTGCTCGTCAGGTAGGCCTCGGCCTTCTTGGCGATGTTGCGCGGATCGCGCGAGTAGTTCTCGCGCGTGATGGGATCCTGGATGTCGCACATCATGACCAGCGTGGGATGCTGATAGAAGGGATCCATGAAGGCGGTGGTCGGATCGGGAACCATCAACATGTCGCTCTCGTTGATGACCTGCCATCCGCGGATGGACGAGCCGTCGAAGCCCATGCCGTCTTCGAAGGTGTCCTCGTCGATGAACTCGATGGGGAACGAGCAGTGCTGCCACGTTCCCGGCCAGTCCGTGAAGCGGAGATCCACCATCACGGCGCCGTTGTCTCGAGCGAATTGCAGTGCTTGCTTTGCGTTCATTGAGGTTTCCTTGCCTTCCTCTTCAGGGCCCAGCGAGCGAGGAGCGTGACCGGCCTGCTCGGGCTCCGAAACTCTGGGGTGGGTTGCGACTTGCCTTGATCGAAGACTCAGACGGCATCGGGTCCGCGCTCGCCGGTGCGAATGCGAATCACCTCCTCCATCGGAAGCACGAAGATCTTACCGTCACCGATGCGACCCGTGTTGGCCGATTCGACGATCGCGTCGATGACCTTGTCCACCATCTCGTCAGCGACGGCGATCTCGAGCTTGATCTTGGGGAGGAAGTCCACCACGTACTCGGCTCCGCGATAGAGCTCGGTGTGCCCCTTCTGACGACCGAATCCCTTGACCTCGCTCACCGTCAGGCCTTGAATACCGATATCCTGCAAAGCCGCCTTGACCTCGTCGAGCTTGAAGGGCTTGATCACGGCTTCGATCTTCTTCATCGCGCGTTCGCTCCCGTGTGTGGTTCAGTGGCCACGCCGCACCGCGGGCGCCCGCCACGACGTCATGCCGGCGTGCGCCCCATCGCGAGGGGCGAAGCACGCGGCAGCCCGTGCCACTTCGAGCAGATCCGTGCTGGCAGCAGCACGTTAACACGTCGTTCGGCCGAAACGCGACGAGACCGCTCGGCTGCCCGCCCGACCGCGCCTCGCACCGGGTGCCGAGTTCTGCACACCCCTTGAGCATCGCTGCCCGCCCAGGGTGCAGAGCGCGCCACTCGCACGGATCTGGACACCGCTCGAGAGCGGGCCTCGGCGGCACGAGAGCGCGCTGGCGACATGTCGGCGTCCCCATACGAGATGGGAACGCCCCTTGCAGGATTCTCCGCACGAGCGCGGAAGCGTTTCCCGCCTCGATCTAGCGAGCCCATCCCCGAAGAATCGCCTCGGCCAGGGGCGAGGAAAGCTGCCAATGGCCGAGCGCGAAGAGAGAACAGCCGTGAGCATGCACTACGAAGAACACGATCGCCCCAGCAGCCCTGGCCCCATCAATGGCAGTGGTGCGACGCGCACCAGTGCGGAGTTCGAGCGCTTCCTGCGCCACGCGGATCGCCTCGCCGAACGCGACGAGGCCCCCGGATCACTCCGGGCCTGGCTCGAGCTCGCGGAGGCCTGGCGGATCACCCAGGCACTGCGCGAGTGCAACGGAAACCGATCCGCGGCCGCCCGCCATCTCGGCATCGGCCGACGGACCCTCTACGCCAAGATGGACAAGCTCGGCATCACACCGACCTGGAGCTTCTGAGGCATCGCGCCCGACTCCGGGCGGCAGCCCTCGACGAAGTGATCCAAGAGAAAGGGCGCGGCACCTCCGAGGTGCCGCGCCCTTCTTCGTTCTCGCTTCCTTCACGGCCTCAAGCCATAGGGCGGCCCACGGACACCGCACGGCAATCAGAGGACCCCACCAGACGCCGCCACCC
>CAZQMY010000087.1:0-17652 GCA_964594405.1 uncultured Spirochaetaceae bacterium
GGCCCGGCCCGACTCCACGTGCGTCCGCTTCTCGCGCCACTCGGCCTTCGCCCGCTTGCGCTCCGCGAGGATCGTGGGATCGTCGCTCGGCACGTGGTCGATCCAGTAGCGGTTGTCTGGAAGGGCGCGTCGGACGGACTCGAGGTCCACCTTCGACCACGCCGCCGCGGGATCGTCGGGATCGAAGCCGAGAGGAAGATCGAGGGCCCACGGCGCGTCGTCGGGGCGCGTGGCGCTCGCGTTCCGGGGCGTGGCCTGCTGGCCGGCGGCCGGTGACGGCTCGGAGGGGAGCGGTGTCGATACGTGGGGGAGATCGCCGGCTGTCGCCTCTTCGGCGATGCGCGGCGAGCTGGGGCTCGTCGGCTCGAGGAGTCGATGAAGCCCGAGCGTGAGGGCGGCGGTGGCGAGGGCTGCGAGTACGAGGAAGCCGGTGCGCGGTCGTCTGCTCATGCGCGCATCCTATCAGGACGCGCAGGGCCAGGAAGTGTGAAGGGGCCTGTTGCCGCGATCCGAATCGACTGGGATCTTCATGAAAGGGCGACTGCGTCCACGGACCCGCCTGGATGGACGACCTGCTCGGTGATCACAGCTGCAGCGCCGCCGCGCAGCGCGCACACAGGCAGACGCGCGGGGCCGACGTACCCCGGTCGCTGAGCCCGAAGAAGCCCCGCTCGCCGCGGGCGATCTCCTGGCGGCAGCGAGCGCAGGATGCGGCGCGGTTGAGCACCAGCTCGTTCCAGGCGTAGACTTCGGGGAACGCGTCGGCCTGCGACTCTCCGTCCCCATCGGGCTCGCTCGCGTGTGAGATCAGCCGGCGCGCGTTGCGGCGCACGTTGCGCGCGAGACGGGACGAGTCGGAGACGATCTCGTCGACGTCGGCGACCACGTCGTCCACCAGGTCGAAGGCGTCCTCGAGCACACTGCGAATCAGGTGCGACACCGTCGAGCGTCGGCGGCGAGCCTCCGCCTTGAGTGTCGCCTCCAGATCGCGCGGGACGCGCGTCTGGATCAGGCGATCCTTGCGAGGGCGGGAAGGGCGATCGGGATCGGCCATGAGATGAATGTACTACAGAGCATCGGGCTTGCGCCGATATGTCATCGGTTGTATTACATCCTCGCACACCGAGCCGCCATCCGGAAGGAGAGCCTGTCATGGCAGACAAGAAGGCGCTGACCCAGCTGATCGAGGAAGCCGTCGAGAAAGGTGCCACCACCGTCGAGCAGATCCATCGTGAAATCGCGGATCTACCCCTGACCGTGCTCGAGCGGGTCGGGCTCTTCGAGCGCACCGCCGAGAACGTGCGCTCGCTGCAGGAAGCCTCGATCGGCGCGGTCTACGACGTGATTCGTGATGTGAACCATCAGGTGAACCAGCTGGCCGGCGAGCTGCTGGGCGAGCGAGACGATCGAGAAGCGAAGCCCTGAGCCGGCCGCGCCATGCGGAGCGACCACGATCCCGACAAGGTGCGCAGCGCGATCCGCCGCGAGGCGCTCGCCTTCGCGGCCTACGGCGTGCTCATGCCCTTGGGCTTCATGCGCCCGAAGCCGCGCCCGGAGCGCCGGCGCGAGCTGCGCACCCTCGTCTTCGTGCACGGGCTCGCGGCGAATCGGTCGGGCTTCCTTCCGCTCCGGGCCTACCTGCGTCTGCATGGTCACGATCGACAGCTCGCCTTCGACTATCGCAGTGCCGGATCCATCGAGCGGCAGGCGCTCCGATTGAAGCGGGCCATCGACGAAGGGGTGGGCGGCGGACGGATCGATCTGGTGGCGCACTCCCTGGGCGGGCTGGTCTCCCGCTGCTATCTGCAGCTGCTGGGCGGCGCGCGTCGGGTGGATCGCCTGATCACTCTCGGCACACCCCATCACGGAACCCACGCGGCCAACTTCGTCCCTTCGGCGTTCGTGCGACAGCTGCTCCCCGACAGCCCCTTCATCCGGTATCTGAACGCACAGCCTGCGCCCGAGCAGCTTCGTACGACGTCCATCGTCGCCGGGCGCGATCTTCTCATCCAGCCGGTCGAGTCGGCGAGCTGTCCATTCGGTGAGAGCGTCGTCTTCGGTGAGCTCGGCCATGTGGAGCTGCTCTTTCGTCCAAGCGTCTTCGCGGAGATCGCAGCGCGCCTGCGCTGAGCTGCAAGGTCGGATCGGCCTCGATGCTTCGGCGTTTCGCAGCGGGAAGCGAGATGGGGCGATCGTCGCCGGGATTCCATCTCCAGGCCTGGCTCGAGGCCCGGAGAGTCCTCCCCGGGCCTCGAGCTCGAGCAGGTCTCTATCTCTGGAAGGTGCGCACCTGGCCCCGCAGCTCGCCCGGGCCGTTGAGCTCGGTGTGCAGGTTCCAGTAGATCAGACCGGCCTCGATCGCTGCCGCGAGGGAAGCGATGTTGTTGACCGGTCGCCCGATCGGGCCCGTGCAGCGGTCGCCGCCCGGGAAGTTCTCGTTCCGGAGGACGCCGGTCACGAGGTGACCCGACTGCCTGATCGCCCCGTTCGCGCTGTTGTCGTTCGCGGCGTTCAGCAGGTCGATGAGTCCGATGGCCACCGGGCCGTTCGTCCCCGCTGCGCTGCAGTGAAGGTGCAGTCGCGTGAGGTCGCTGGTCAGACCGTCGAAGCGGACGCGGACGCGCGCATGGCTGAGTGCTGGGTCGAAGCTGATGACGGCTCGAGCCTCGCCCGCGGGATGGCCGACGAGCTCCGCGGGCTCGAAGAAGAGCAGCTCGCCGCCGTCGTCGTTGACGGCCTGGACCTCCTGGTCGGGCGAGAGCTGGGTGACCGAGCGGAATCGCCCCTTTCCGCGGTGGTCCTCGGCCAGAGCGGCGCTCGAGGCGGTGAGGGACAAGGCGAATGCGAGCGCGACGCACGCGCCGCGGAGGTGCTGGATGGTCATGGGTCTTCCTTTCCGAATGACATCTGGATCGAGCCCGATGGCTCATGGGTTGGGGGCGCGACCGACCTCGGCCGCGCCAACAGCCAGTGAATCCGCGTGAGTTCAGAAAGGGTTCAGATTGCTTTTGGATATTCTGTGGACGCCCCGCTCCCCGCGAACATTCGAGGGTCGTCGGCGGACGGAGTGGCGGGAGTCGGGAGGCCCCCGAGGCCTCGCGCCAGGATCACGACCTCGCCCCCGAGCGCCCGTCCCTGCACCCGATCCGCGCGGAAGTCGGCCTCGAGGGTGTGCGGATTCGGTTGCACCTCCTGGTCGACATCGGTCGGGCATCTGCGTCCATCTCGGTCCGGGACCTCCGCCTGCCTCGGGCGCAGGATTCCTCGTCGAAGACCCCCGGGCCGGCGCTCCGATTTGTCGCGGAACCGGGCAGACTCTAGTCTGACTCCTGGAAGGAGCCATGACAGACACCGCCACCACCGCGCTCTTCCTCACACATACGCTCGCCACTTGGTTCCTGGTGGGTCTGTGTTGGATCGTCCAGCGAGTGCAGTACCCACTGATGAGCGAGGTCGGCCCGACCTCCTTTACCCGATACGAGCGCGGCCACGTGGATCGCATCACGCCCGTCGTCGCGCCGATGATGATCATCGAGCTGCTCAGCGGCGCCGCCCTGGTGATCCGAGGCAGCGAGACGGCGTGGTCGCCGCCCTTCCTCCTCTCGATGGCTCTCCTCAAGGTGATCTGGCTCTCGACCTTCTTGATCCAGGTGCCGATCCATCGCGGACTCAGCGAGCGCTTCGACGCCGACCGACACCGCTGGCTCGTGCGCAGCAATTGGATCCGCACCGGCGCGTGGACGGCCCGTGGTCTGATCCTGCTCTGGCTGCTCTGGTCTTCGATGGAAGGAGTCCGCTGGTGAGCGTCTTCACGCGTGCACTGAAAGCCGCTCGGCCCAAGCGGGCCAGGGTGAAGGGGCGTCAGTGGGTGTACGTGCCCTACGACCAGCTCACCGACAGCGTCGGCCCGCTCGCCGAAGAGCCGCCCGCCGAGCTCGGCATCGTGCTCGTGGAGTCCCTCTGGAAGCCACAGCGGCGGCCCTACCACAAGCAGAAGCTGGCCCTCGTCCTCGCCAGCCAGCGCCACTTCGCCCTCGAGCAGGCGCGTCGAGGTGTGCTCGTCCACTACCTCACCGGCGAGGCGCCCTACAGTGAGCAGCTCGCCGGCGCCGCCGAAGAGCTCGGCCCACTCACCATGATGGAGCCGGCCGAGCTCGAGCTGCGCGAGCACCTCGCCGACGCGGTGGCCCGCGGCCTGCTGCAGGTCCGGCCGAACGAGCTCTTTCTCACCACCCCGGCGGAGTTCGAGGCCAGCATCGGCAGCAATCCCCCCTGGCGGATGGATCGCTTCTACCGCGCGGTGCGCCGGAGCAGCGGGCTCCTGATGGAAGGGGGCAAGCCGGTCGGCGGGCGATTCAGCTTCGACGGCGAGAATCGCAAGCCCTGGAAGGGAACGCCGGCGGCGCCCGAGGTGCCGCGCTTCGTGCCCGATGAGATCACCGTGGAGGTGGCCGAGCTGGTGGCCGAGCGCTTCGCGGATCATCCGGGCGAGCTCGACGTCGAGCTGCTTCCGGTCACGGCCGAGCACGCCGAGGCGGTCTGGGCGTGGGCGAAGAGCAGCTGTCTGCCGCACTTCGGTCCCTACGAGGACGCCATGGCGCTCGGCTCTGCGAACCTCTTCCACTCGCGCCTCTCGCCCTTGCTGAACAACGGGCGACTGCTTGCGCGGCGGATCGTCGAGGAGGCCGCCGAGCTCGACATCCCCATCCCGAGCAAGGAGGGATTCATCCGGCAGATCCTCGGTTGGCGCGAGTTCATGCGACATGTCCATCGGGCCACCGAAGGATTCCGCAAGCTGCCCGAAGGCACAGAGCCGGGCGGTCTGGACGCGACGGCCCCACTGCCCCCTGCCTTCTGGGGCGAGCCCTCGGGACTGCACTGACTCGACCACGTGGACAGCGAGGTCTGGGCCACCGGCTATGGCCATCACATCACGCGGCTGATGGTGTTGTCCAACCTGGCCACACTGCTCGGGGTCGACGCCCGCGCCCTGAGCGAGTGGTTCTACGTGGCCTACGTGGATGCCTATGACTGGGTCGTCGAGCCGAACGTGCTCGGCATGGGGACCTTCTCCCTCGGCGATCTCTTCACCACCAAGCCCTATGTCTCCGGTGCGCGCTACATCGACCGGATGAGCGACTACTGCGGCGCATGTGCCTTCTCGGCCAAGCGCAACTGCCCGGTGACCCCCATGTACTGGGCCTTCCTCGAGCGCAATCGCGACGCGCTCACCGGCAATCCCCGCGTGGCGATGCCGCTGCGATCGCTGGAGAAGCGGGGCGAGGCGCAACGGGCCGCGGATCGCGCGGTGGCCCAGTGGGCCCGCGAGCGCATGGCTGCAGGCAAGCGACTCACTCCGGACGATCTGCCCGATCCGCAGTGAGGGGGAGGCGGGGTTGAAGGCCGATGCGTTCGGCCCTTCGACGTGGCCCCGGAATGAGCTCGGCGGCGCCCGGGATCGCGCTCTGGTCTCTACCCGGTGTTGCGCAGCCCCGCGGCGATGCCGTTGATGGTCAGGAGCAGGGCACGATCGGTCTCGGGCTCCGGCTCGACGCATGCGCGGGTTCGCGCGAGCAGCTCCACCTGCAGCGCGTGCAGAGGATGCAGGTAGCGGTCGCGGACGGCCAGCGTGCGGCGGAGGATCGGATGGGCGTCGAGAGCACCCTTGCCCTCGGTCATCCACTCGAGTTCGGCGATCGTGCGGGCGTGCTCCTCCTCGATGCGTCCGAGCAGATGCGCGTGCTCCTCGGGCACCAACGCCTCGACGTAGTGCCGGGCGATGGTGAGGTCGGTCTTTCGGATGGTCATCTCGACGTTCGAGATCAGCGCACGGGCGAACCACCAGTCTCGGGCCATCTCCCGGAGCGTCTCGCCCTGGCCGGCTGCTCGCGCGGCGGCGAGACCGCTGCCCACACCGAACCAGCCAGGCACGATCTGGCGGCTCTGGGTCCAGCCGAAGACCCACGGGATCGCGCGCAGTCCGCCGAGGCCCGCGCCCGAGTCCGGGCGGGTGGCGGGGCGGGATCCGATGTGCAGCCGCCCGAGCTCCTGCACCGGCGTCGAGGCGAGGAAGTACTCGACGAGCGAGGGATCGTCGATCAACGCTCGATACGCCTTGCGTGCGGCCTCGGAGGCGAGGTTCATGGCGGTGTCGTAGCGCCCGAGCGTCGCCGGTGTCTGACGCGACTCGTGATGGAGCAGTGAGGCCTCCAGGGTGGCCGAGAGAAGCAGCTCGAGGTTGTGCCGAGCCAGGTCGGGGAGCAGATATTTGTCCGCGATGACCTCTCCCTGCTCGGTCAGCTTCATCGTGCCGTCGACGGCGCCATAGGGCTGCGAGAGGATCGCCTGGTGGGCCGGCCCGCCGCCGCGACCGACCGACCCGCCTCGGCCGTGGAAGAGCCGGAGGCGGACGCGGTGCCGCGCGGCCACGTCGCGCAGGGAGCGGATGGCGAGCTGGATCGACCATTGGGACGTGACGATCCCGCCGTCCTTGTTCGAGTCCGAGTAGCCGAGCATGACCTCCTGAACGTTGCCCCGCGCCGTCACGATCTCGCGGTAGCTCGGCGTGGAGAGCAGCTCGTCCAGGATCGTATCGGCGGTCTGCAGCTCGTGGATCGTCTCGAGCAAGGGCACGAAGGAGAGCCGCGCGATGCCCTGCCTGATGTCGACGAGCCCGGACTCTCGCGCGCACACGGCCGCTGCGAGCACGTCCGACGCGCCCCGGGTCATCGAGATGATGCAGGTGTCGACGGTGCCCGCGCCGAAGCGCTCCATGGACTCGCGGATCACAGTGAACATGCGGGCGACCCGGGTCGCCCCCTCCGAAACGCGGGTGGTGAGGCCCGAGAGCGGCCGTGCTCCGGTGAGCTCGCGGTCGAGCTCGCGGCGGCGACCGACCTCGTCCGGCGGATAGACGAGACCATTGACGGCGAAGAGCTCCGAGGTGAGCTGGTGGAAGAGCCGGCTGTGCTCTCGCACATCCATGGTGGCGAGCTGGAAGCCCGCTGCCGCGACGACCCGGCGCAGGGCCTCGACGCGTCCGCGCCCGACCAGCTCGTGGCCGTATGCGCGCAGAGAGGCACAGACGAGGTCGAGCTCCTCGATGAGCTCGTCCACGTCGCGGTAGTCGATCCCGGGCTGATGCTCGCCGCCGATCCGGTGACGCTCCCTGGTGTTCTGGACGCGCTGGAGGCAGTAGGAGAGCTTGAGGCGGTAGGGCTCCTCGGCGTAGAGATGACTGAGTCGCTCCCAGACCTGGGGAAGCTGTCGCTGGTCGGCCTCGAGGCTCGAGGTCAACGCGTCGGAGACCCCGGCGATGCGGATCGAGAGCGAGAGCTCGCCGACCAGTGAGTCGAGGGCGGTCTCGACCAGCCGCAAGCCACGGTCCGTCATCCAGGCCAGGACCTCGCCGGTCACCTCGGGCGTCACGTGGGGATTGCCGTCCCGATCGCCCCCCACCCAGGTTCCGAAGCGGATCGGCACCAGCTCCAATGGCAGGTCGACCCCCATGCGCCCGACCTCCGCTCGCAGGTCACCCAGCAGGTCCGGGAGGACCTCCAGGAGCACGGGCTCGATGTAGTAGAGGGCAGTCTCCGCTTCGTCCCTGGGGCGAGGTGGTGAGAGCCTCAGCTCGGCGGTCAGCCAGAGCAGGTCGATCAGCTCGGCCGTACGTCGATCGATCCGGTCGCGATCGCGGTCCCGGATGCGCGGATCGCGTCGTTCGTCGACGAGGGCGCCGATGTCGGCGAGCTTCGAGCGCGTCGAGCGGCGCGACGCCTCGGTGGGATGCGCGGTCAGCACCGGGCGCAGCTCGAGCCGGTCGAGCACTTCGCGCAGCGCGTCCGCCGACGTCTCTGCCTCGATCAGACGGTCGACGGTGAACGCGAGCCAGCCTCGCTCCGAGGTCTCGGGCGAGCTCGAGAGCGACACGCGATGGCTCTGCTCGGCGACCGTCGCCAGGTGGAAATAGGTGGTGAAGGCTCGCGCGAGGTGGATCGCCGTGCCGGGTGCGACGTCGCCGAGCATCGCCCTGAGCCGGGCCGAGGCCTCCTCGTCGCCATCGTCGGCGCGGCGCGAGAGATCGCGAACGGCCTCGACGGTCTCGCGCAGCTCCTTGCCGACCTGACGTACGAGAGTGTCATCGAGCTGCCCGGCGAGGCGACGCAGGTCGGCGCGCAGCGCCGCGTCGAGCTGCGTCCGCCACGGATCGAGTGCATCGCCTCTGTGTACACCGAATCCTTCTGCGTCGGGCTCGGCGCCTTCGTCGCTCACGGCTTCTCGCGTCTCGGTCTGCGTGATCTCGATCTCCTATCCCCGAGTCCCAGCATAGTCGACGATCGAACACCTCTGTAGAGCCCGATGCTGGGTGAGAGGGGGCCGCTCAGTCGGGCATTCTCCGACTCGCCACTCGGATTCCGTGTGCTCGCCCTCCCGGCTGTCCGCGCGCTCGAGGATCTTCGCCGCGCGAGCGGAGGCGTGATGTGGAAGCATCGCAGAGCCCCGAACGTCGTCCATTCGCGGGTGTGGCCCGGCTCTCGGCCAAGCACTCGATCGATTCGGAGGGTCGCGCCGGCTCGGGCACGTGGTCGCCCTCCAGACCGGACCCACCCCCGGGCGATCTCTCCGGGATGAGATGACCTCCAACGGGCCCGGGACGATGCTCGGATCGAGGTGCAGCGAATTCGACACGTTGAGGTCAGCGTTGCCGCTGCGATTCCGGTCGGGCGTGTCTCGATCAGCGAGGCCCACGCGCGCCGCGGCTCCGTTCTTCGGTTAGGATTCCGACGCCGAACTCCCCCCGGCCGCGAGGGCGAGAGATTCTGTCCGGCGTCGATTCCCGCGCGTTGATGAGGCCTTTTCTCGGTGCCGCCGACCGACCAAATCCTCCAGCCCGGCATCCTCATCGGTGGACGATACGAGATCGAGTCGGAAGCCGGTTCGGGCGCCTTCGGTCGCGTGTACCGGGCGCATCAGCGCTCCACCGGTCAAGTCGTCGCCCTCAAGGTGCTGCGTTTCGCCGAGGACGCGGACGAGGACGCCGTGCGGGTCCAGGTCGCGCGCTTCGAACGCGAGATGCGGCTCTGCGCCGAGCTCTCGCATCCGAACCTGGTCGGATTGATCGACTCCGGGACGACCGAGAGCGGGCAGCCCTTCGTCGTCTTCGAGTACGTGCCCGGCCAGACGCTGGCTGAGGTCATAGATGCGGAGGGGGTGCTCGCGCCTCGCGAGGCCCTGCGCGTGATGGGGCAGGTGTTGGATGCTCTGGCGGCCGCGCATCGCTCGGGTGTCGTCCATCGCGATCTGAAGCCAGCCAACATCATGATCGGCGGAACGGGTGTCATCCGGAACGCCACCCTGCTCGATCTCGGACTGGGCGGCTTTGCCTTCGAGCGGCGCGAAGCCATGCGCCGCATCACCGGATCGCGTGAGTTCGCAGGCACCTTCCGCTACGCGGCACCCGAGCAGATTCTCGGCGCGGACCCCAGCGAGCGCGCCGATCTCTACTCCTTCGGGGTGATCCTGCTCGAGTGTCTCACGGGCCAGCACCCATTCAGCGCCCAGCCGGAGTTCGGCGCCCGCATCGGCGCCCAGAAGGCGCCGATCCCCGACGCCCTCGCCGATCACCCGATCGCGGACGTGATCGCCCGTCTTCTCGAGCCCGACGTCGACGCCCGTGAGGTGGACGCCGAATGGGCGATGCGAGCACTCGAGGACTGCAGCTCCGTCGCGCTCGACCTCTCGCCGCACCGCGCCGTTGCGCCGCGCGCCGTGCGGCGACAGCTGGTCGTGTTGAGCTGTCGGTTCAGCTGCGATACGCCGGACGTCGAGCGCGCCGACGCGGCCTTGCAGGCGATGGCGGAGCACTGCCGCCGGATCGCCGAGGATCAGGGTGGCTACGTGGGAGCCCGGCTCGCCGAGCGATTGGCGCTGAACTTCGGCTTTCCCGTCGCCCACGAGAACGATGTGCGGCGCGCCTGTCGAGCCGGGCTCGGAATCGCCGAGGTCGCGAGTACGCTCAGCCATCGTAAAGGCCTGCCTCGGGTACACGTCAGCATGGGCGTCCATGTGGGACCCGTGATCGCGCGAGAAGGCGAGTCCTCCAGCAGCTCGTCGAGTGTCGAGGTCACGGGGCCGACGCCCATCATTGCCACCCAGCTCGATGAGCTCGCCGGGCCCGGCGAAGTCGTGATCAGCGAATCGGCGCGGCGCCTGCTGGGCGATGCCATGGAGTGCGAGCCCATCGGCGCCCATTCCATTCGAGGCGCTGCTGCACCCATCGAGGCGCATCGCGTGGTGCAGGACCGGGTGACATCCGGAGATCACTCGGAGCAGGCGCCCGGCTGCGTCGGTCGCAGGCGTCAGCTCAGGGTCCTCAAGGAAAGCTGGGAGGCGGCGAGCGCCGGCACTTCGGAGCTCATCACGGTCCAGGGCGAGGCGGGCATCGGCAAGTCGCGGCTCATCAGGCACTTCCTCGCCGGGCTGGAGCAGATCCGCGTGATCCGGGGCCGCTGCCTCGAGGAGTACTCCGACACCCCGCTCAGCCCGTTCATCGAGCTCTTGCGCGCGCTGCACCAGGACGACGGGGGGGGGCGATACCTTCGGCCTCGGCGAGTCGGCTGCAGGCCCCTTGCTCGAGGAGCTGATCGGTGTCGAGGATGCTGCGAGCGCAGCGCCGCACATGACGCCCGAGCGCGCGAAGGCGATCGTCGTGCGGGCGCTGGTGGGCCTGCTCTCCGATCTGGGAAGCGACGCGTCGACGGTGCTCGTGGTCGAGGACCTTCATTGGGCCGATCCGACCACGCGTGAAGTCCTGGAGGGCCTGGTTCGGCAGATCGAGTCCGGTGAGTCGCAGCGCCTGCTCGTCCTGGCCACCAGCCGAGACTGGGCGCCGACCGGTGCGTCCGTGGTCAAGCTGCCGGCGCTCTCCGACGACGAAGTGGCCGAGATGGTCGACCATCGCATGCCGGAGGGTGAGCCGGCGAGCGAAGAAGTGGTGCGCCAGGTCGTCTCCCGCTCGGATGGCGTCCCGCTCTTCGTCGAGGAAGTGGCGCACATGATCGTCGGTGCGCTGAAGGCGGGCGATCGGTCCCTCGCCGAGCGTGCCATCCCCGATACCGTCGAAGCGCTCCTGCAGGCACGGCTCGACAGCCTCGGCTCCGGTGCGTGCGAAGCGACGCACGTCGCCGCGGCGATCGGGCGAGAGTTCGACTTCGAGCTCCTGCGCTCCGCAACGCGACATGGCGACCGTGCTCTGCGGGACGAGCTCGAAGAGCTGATCGCTGCGGGGATGGTCGTGACACGGCTCCGGGCCGGCGAAGAGCGCTACGCGTTCAGGCACGCGCTGATTCGCGAGGTCGCCTGGAGGGCCATGCCGCGCGACGATCGGGCCAGCTGTCATTCGCGCATCGCTGTCTACCTCGAGCGGGAGCGGCCCTCATTCGCGCAGGAGTATCCCGAGCTGATCGCCCACCACCTGAGTCACGGTGGCCTGCACGCACGCGCCGCCGAGCAGTGGAACGTCGCCGGACGACGCGCGTTGGCCAGGGCCGCCTATGCGGAATCGATCGCTCGCCTGCAGAAGGGGCTCGACGATGCCCGTGCGTTGGGAGACTCCCGGGAGGCCCTCCACCTCGAGATGGCGCTTCGGGAGTCGCTCGGAATGGCCTACTACTCGACCCTGGGATACGGACACCCGAGCGTCGAAGAGACTTTCACGCACCTCGAGTCACTGAGCGACGAGCTGGGTGAGGAGGTCTCGTTCGAGACGCTCTATGGCATCTGGGGCGTTCGGTTCATGCTGGGCCGGGTCGAGGAGACGGCCGTGCTCGTGGAGCAGTTCCGCGCGCGAGCCGACGATGAATCCGAGCCCATGGCCAAGCTCTACGCCCATGGCTGCGCAGGACTTCGCGCCGCCATGATGGGCGAGCTCGCGCAGGCGGACATGGAGCTCGCCCGGTCGACGGATGAGTGCGAGATCTACGCGGAGTCCATCCATCTCGATCGCCTCCCTTACGGGGGCGCGGTCCATCCGCCCGCGTGGTGGGCCTGGGTGTGCCTCATGCGGGGGAGCCCGCGCCGCGCCCGCGACGCCATGGCGAGGATGCTCGCCGTGGCCAGGCGCCTGGAGAATGCCTACGGGGATGCGGTGGCGGGCCACTTCGAATCGCTCTTCGCCACAGAGCTCGATGACGTCGAGGGCGCCCGCAAGGCCGCCGAGCGGCAGATCGCCTTCTCGGATGAGCAGCACATCCTGCTCTGGAAGCTCTGCTCACAGTGCATTCACGGTTGGGCGGTCGCGCGCTCGGGCGAGCCTGAAGCCGGGCTCGCCGAGCTCGATGCCTGCCTCGCGCTCCTGGGCGGCATCGGCATGCGTACGGCGAGCTCGACCTTCTATGCGCTACGTGCCGAGGCGGAGCTCCTGGCGGGACAGGCCGCGAGAGCCCTGGCCACCAGCCGCGAGGGCCTCGCCCTCGCCGAGACCAGCCTGGACCGCTACTACGTGTCTCCACTCAAGCGCTTCACAGCGAGAGCCCATCTCGCCCTGGGCGATCGGGCCGAAGCCGAAGCCGCCTATCGGGAGGCCATCGACCTGGCTCGCCGTGGCGGAGCGGGGTGGTACGAGCTGCGCGCGGGCACCGAGCTGGCCGAGCTGATGGAGGAGGAAGGGCGCCCCGAGGAGGCCCGCGCGGTGATCGTGCCCATCAGTCAGCGCTTCGATCGCGAGGAGGCCAGTCCGCCCATCGTGCGGGCTCGCTTGCTCGTGGAGCGGCTGGGCTAGCTGGACGGGCCTACGCGCGCTCGAGCACCCATCGCGGTAGGGCCTCGATGAAGCGCTTGTCTCGCGAATCGGGTCTGTCCGCGTAGATGAGCGTGCACTCGTGCTGCGCCGCGCCGGCCATTGCATGGGCGAGCTTCCGGGCGTGCTCGATGGAGCCGTAGAAGTCCATCCGCTCACGCATCCAACCCACCTCCTCAACACCGCGGCCCTGTCTCTCCCGACCGAGGATCTCCGCCAGGCGTTCACGCTCATGAGGTGTCGCCGAATCGAGCAGGTGGATGAGGATCAACGTCCGCTTGCCCTCCAGGAGGTCGCCGTCGAGCTCCTTCCCGTAGCGCACGGGATCGCCCACCAGATTGAGCAGGTCGTCCTGGATCTGGAAGGCCGCGCCCAGGAAGAAGCCGAAGCGCATGAAGCGATTGGGATCGAAGGTGCCTCGGGTTCCGATCAGTGCGCCCACCCGGCTCGGGAAGATCGTGGTGTACCAGCACGTCTTCTTGAGGATCATCTCCAGGTAGTCCGTCTCGCGCAGGTGGACGACGTTGTCCTTGCGCCAGCCGAGCTCGATGGCCTGTCCCTCGACGCTCTGCCTGGCCATCTGGAGCGTCTCCTCCATCAATCGGATGGTCATCAGATGCCCGAGGCGGGATTGGTTGGCGATGAGCGCCTCGAAGCCGAGGAGCGTCAGCGCATCGCCGACGTTGACCGCAAGCGGCACGCCGTGAAGGGCATGCAGGGTCGGTCGGCCGCGGCGCTCGTCGCTGTCGTCCTCGACATCGTCGTGGACGAGGAAAGCATTGTGGAGGAGCTCGATGCAGGCGCCCATGTGGACCGCGTCTTCGACGGGTGCGCCGAAGATGCGCGCCGTGGCGATACACAGACCCGGACGGAACATCCGCCCCCCGCGTCCGGGATAGTCCGCCGCGAGATCGTAGAGGTGCCTGCGCGGCTCGCGGGGGCGGAGGTACTCCGACAGGGCAACGCGGGTGGAGCGCCCGTAATCGTCGAGCACTTCGCGAACGAGTCTTGCGGCCTCGGTTCCCGCCACTAGCGGCCCGGCATCGTGCGGGCGGCGGAGCCCACCTCGAGCGTGACGCTGCCAACCGGCATGTTGGTGAGTGGGTCCACCGCGAGACCGCTGTAGAGACCTTCGCGCAATCCGTCGGCGACCTCGATGCAGATCTGATCGCGGCTCGCATCCTTCTCCGGACGGAGAGCGCCGCCGGGCCCATGGAGGGGCTGCAGATCGTAGGGCCGACTCGGATCGTCGAGGTCGATGGAGAGTGCCGTGGGGCGATCGGCCTTCACCCGGATGCGCACACGGGCCCTGGCAGCGGATGTGACGTCGGGGCCGGCCCCGGGCATCGGCGGTGGCGCAGGCGGCGACGAGCCCAGCGGCGGTGGCGCCATCACCGCACTGCCGGTCTTCATCCAGACATCGAGCACCTCGGCCATGAACTGGACCGAGCGCGCCGCCGCATCCTGCATGTCGTGCGCGAACGCGGTCGGGCCATAGTCACGTCTGGCCATGCGGCGCGCTGCGCTCTCGCCCTGCCGCATGTGCGCATCCACCACTCCATAGGCGCGCTCGATGGTCTTCATGACGGCTTCTCCGGGGCCACCTTCGCCGGACCCGGCTTCGCCCTCGGATGGCTTCGCGCCCTCGAAGACATTGGGCGAGCCGAAGATCTCGAAGGTGCCACCGCGGAGGGGCGCCGAGCGTTCGGCTCTGGGTAGCTTGATGCGATGCTTCATGGCGCCTTTCCGTCGTCGTCGTCTTCATCTTGGTCAGGGGTGATCATATCCGATGATCTCCTCGAGCCGCGGCTTCCCCGAGACCGCGCTGGCGGCGAGGAGCCCCGAGACGACGGCTGCCTCGACGCAGCCGGCGTTGAATCCACAGCTCGTCCAATCGCCCGCCACGGTCATGTTGTCGTAGCCGGTGTCCAGGGGCGAGATGCGCTTGCTCGCGCTCCCGGGCAGCGAGAGGCAGTAGCGCTCGGACGGGCTGACGTTGGCGGTCCAGTACTGTGAGTCGAAGCGCTTCTCGCCATGCGCCGGCGCGGCCTGGCCGGGGCTGGGGTCCATGAGCAGATCCCATCGAAATCGTCCGTCGCCAGCGGCAGCGCCCGGCCAGAGCCCCGACACGTCACGGTCGAGGAAACGGATCGCATTGCTTCGGACCGATTCGCGTTGCCGGACCGCAAGCTCGGCGTGCTGCCGGCTGACCTCGAGACCGATCTCCGGAAGCACGTTGCAGAAGTAGGCGAGGGCGCCCGGATCCTCCTCCCAGTCCTCCAGGGGGATGAGATGCGCCATGTCGGCCCATGTATCGAAGGGCTCGACATAGCCCGAGATGGCCGTCGCATCGTCGTGCCAACCCAGCTCCTTCATCGTCGGCTTCATCCAGATCTGGAATGCCTGGGTGGCGACGGTCTTGACATGGTCGACCATCGTTCGCCACCGCGGGTCGCTGTCGACGATCTCCGAGCAGACATGGGGGATGGCGCCGATGCTCACGCCCAGCACGACGAGATCGAAGTCCTGGCCCACCTCCAGGGTCTTCTGATCTGTGCGTCGCTCTTCCCAGAAGGATTCGAAGCGCCAATCCTCGGCGCGCATCCGATCTCCGTCTTCGAGCTGCGTCCAATCGGGCTCGCTCGGCCAGCAGGGCAGGCCCGCGTAGTCGACGAGCGGCCGATAGGCCTGCCCGGCCCTGGCTCTGGCCTGCACGTCGAAGCGGAGCGCACGAACGTGCCGACCGTCGACGGGGTCGGACGCATGCCCGCCGACGGAGACGTCTTCCAGCCGATGGAAGAACTCGAAGCGTACGCCGCGCCTCGTCAGCACCTCGTAGAGCGGCGCGAAGACGATGTCCCCCATCCCGCCCTGCATCGTCCAGAAGAACGAGCCGCGATAGGTGAAGAAGGCCCGCACCATCGACCGCATGGCCTGGCCGGCCGAGATGGCGGGTCGCTCGGGATCTCCATCCTCGTAGGAGAAGCCGAGGTCGTAGAGCCCCCTCAGATATCCGGAATCCACCGAGGTGCGGGCGGCGCCGTTGTAGAGCAGCCACTCGCGGCACTCCCAATCGTCGATGGCATCGAAGCCACGCTCGTCGAAGATCAGTCCCGAAGAGAGGATGCCGCGCATGGTGGCGAGCGTGAGGTCGAGGACGATCCACAGCCGCTTGACGTCGGAGTCCTCCTCGGTGATGGATTCGAGCTCCAGGCGCGCGTTGCGTCCGAGGAGCCGCAGCAGCTCGACGGCCCGATCCTGTTCGTTGCGGGTGATGCGAAGCAGCGCCGATTCGAGCACGCCGGCCGCCTGGACCAGGAGCGTCAGCCCGACGGCGTCGGAGAAGGGGGCAAGGAGCTCGATCCAGTCCACCAGGGAGCTCGGCAGGTCGCCGGATGCCCGCGCCTCGCCCCTGTCCTCGCTCTGGCCCGAGAGATTCCGCGCCGTGCCGATGCTCTGGAGCAACGAACGAATCAGTCCCGCTCCGCGTTGCACATAGTGGAGTAGGGTGAATCGATGATCTTCGGGATAGGGGTCGCCCGGCAGCTCGTCTTCGCTGCAGGGAAAGTGCGCCGTCCAGCGTGACCAATCGCCGTGCACGCCCCGCTCCATCACGCCGAGCCGATCGGCTGGCTCGAAGGCGTCGCGCCAGCTCGCCACCGGGCACGTGGCCGGGTCGCGGCCGAGCTCTTCATAGGCGGCGCGCATCAATCGGAAGGCGTTTTCGTACCAACCCATCCACAGGTGCAGCCCATGCTCTTCGATGCGACCGGCCGGGCCGCGCCCCGAAGCGCCCTTGCCCCCGAGTCGCCAACCCTGCTGATAGATGGTGATGTCGTAGCGGCCCTCGTGTTCGGGCCTCGAGAGCTCGAAAGCGGTGGTCATGGCGGCGCAGCCACCGCCGATGATCGCGACCTTGATCCTCTCGCGTCGCTGGTCGTGCTGTATCGACTCGCTCATCTCTGCTTCCCTGTATCGCGATCTCCCGATCGCGACTCCGCTGCCGATCCCGACCCCTCGCCGCACGGACCGGCTCAGAAGTCTTCGCACCAGACGCCTGGCAGCTCCATCGCGAAGTCCTGCCCCAGCAGAGCGGCCGGCGTCTGGAATCCGGGCTCGAAGGTCCCGCCCAGCACCCGCGTCGCCACGAGAGTGGCCGAGTGTGCGGTCAATCGATACGCCTCGGGCGTACGCATCCTCGATCGGGCCCTGACGCCGGTGGCATCGCCCGCTTCGGCGACGATCACGCACTCATGGCGAGCGAGCGCCTCGTCGCTCGGGCCCTCCGGAATCAGGTCCGCCTGGGTGTTGAGCAGGGCGCGCAGCGTATGCGAGCGGAGGAGGGAGCCGAGCAGCCGACTCATCCCCGTGGCCACGCGTATGGCCGGCGTCGCCTCGAAGTAGACGCCGATGTCGCCGATCCCCGTGCTGTGCCAGGCCGTGACCACATCGCCCCAGCTCACGCCGATGCTCTCTCGCGGACCTTCGCCGAAGTCGAACGCTCGGGTGAGCTGGCCGGCGGGCGCTTCCTGGACCCGGTGGCCTCGGCGAATCATGATCGGCCGGCCCAGCTGCTCGAGGATGGTGCGGTAGGAGCCCCGCGAAGCATGAACGAGGCCCCTGATCCCAAGGCAGAGCCAGGTGGCCTCCGGGGCCTTCGCGGCCACCCGGGCGGCGAGGCAGTCGGAGGGGACGACGTCGAAGCCCACGCCGGGCAGGAGCATCACGCCGCGCCTTCGCGCCTCGCCGCCGCACTCGGCCACGCTGGCGAATACGTCCACCTCGCCGGTCACATCCAGGTAGTGGGTGCCGGCCGCCATGCATGCCCGGCTGATGGGCTCCGCCGTCCTGGAGAA
>CAZQMY010000088.1:0-3926 GCA_964594405.1 uncultured Spirochaetaceae bacterium
CCAGGAAGACGCCGGCGCTTGCCGTCGTCGCCATGCCCAGCACCAGGCCGGCCGCGGCCAGCAGGATCGATAACTTGCGTAACATCATGTGGGGTTCTCTCCCAGCAGCTTCTGCTTCTGCACGTTCTGCACGTCGCGTCCGCACGTCGCTTCAACGCGTTGCAGCTGCACTTTGCAGCACTGCGACCCCGTCACCGCTCGTCCCGGACCTCGGGTCGATCGGCTCGATGGACGGGGTGTCACAGCGTTGCGTCAACTCCCGAATGTGGGCTTGCCATCCATTGCCACGCCATACTCGCCTTGGGACCCGCGCACCTGGGAACGACGGAGCCTCGCGCGACCTCGCACGCCTCTCCGGCTTCCCGGTCGCGAATCACTCGGCACGACTGCGCGAATGGGTGGGGAAGACCACGAGCCAGATTATGCCCGCTTTACGTGTCGGCTTCCACGTCCCGGCACCTGAACAGGTCCTGAAGGGCGGATGCGCAGACAGCTCCGATCGGAGTGCGTGCATCCGATCGGCAGGCCGTGTGCGGGCTTCGTCTGGTGGTAGGCGACGTCTGACAGGGACCGTCATCGGGGCCTCCGACACGGGCTTCCCCTCGAGGGGTGCTCCCGATCCGCCCGCTCGTGCGACCCGTCGGCTGGCCGGCCCACGGGCCTGATCGAAGGGCTCCGGCATCGCGGCGGAATCTTCACCTTTCGACCGCAGAGGCCACCCACAAGCCGTTCCAGCGGCGTCATGATGGTGCCGAAAGTGCTTGGATCGCCCGGGGCTTGCGCGTATGCTCGGCGATTACTTCGCTCCTTGGAGGCAAGTCCGCCCGATGTCCAGCCAGATCGCTCCGCACGGTTTCCTTTGTCGAATCGGTCACTTGAGCAGCCCCCGCCCCTGGATGGCGGCGAGCGCCACCGCGCTCGTGGCCGTTCTCGTAGCCTGTGGCGGCGACAGCGAATCGCAGCTCGTCGAGATCCGCTCGCTGCAGGATGCCGGTCAGTACGACGCGAGCATCGCGCCCCTCCGGCAGCTCCTCGCCAAGGACTCCGACAATCCGGAGGCGAACTTCCGCCTCGGTGTCGCCCTGGCGCACACCGGGCGCCCCAGCCTCGCGGTCTGGCCCCTGCAGAAGGCCGCCGACAGTGAGGAGTACGGGGTGACGGCGGGCATGATGCTGGCGACCACCCTCTATAACAGCGGCTCCCATGAGGAGGCGATCCGCGCCGCCACCAAGGTGATCGACATCGACGCAACGAACATCACGGCCCTGATCACGCGCGCGCACGCGAGCCTGGCGTCCGGCAAGCCCGACAAGACCCTCACCGACGCCGAGCGCGTCCTCGAGCTCAGGCCCGAGGAGATCCAGGGCGTCGCGCTGAAGGCTTCGGCCCTGCTCGATCTCGAACGGCCCGAGGAGGCGGAATCGATCTACAAGGACATGGCCTCCTCCGCCGAGGCCAGCGGCGACATCGATCGTGGCGCGCGCACCTGCATGGCGCTCGCGACCTTCTATCGGAGCCAGGGTGACGTCGCCTCCGCGCGCTCGACCTTCGATCACTGCATCGCCACCTTCCCGAGCCACGGGCTGCTGCAGCAGTGGGTCTCGGACTTCTACATCGACGTGGGCGACAGCGACCGGGCCATCACCGTCTGGCGCAAGGCCGTCAAGGCAAAGCCCGAGGACCTGAATCTGCGAGCGAAGCTGGCCGACCTCCTCTACGGCCAGGGCAAGCGCGAAGAGGCCCTCGCCGTGCTGAAGGACGCAGTCGACCTCTTCGATACACCGCAGGCCTGGCGCCTGCTCTCCAACCACTACCGCGCGCGCGGTGACTCCACCGCTGCCCGCGAGGCCCTGGAGCAGGCGATGGAGCGCACGCGCGAGGTCTCGCCGGCCCTCCAGTTCTCGTTGGCCGACCTCTACATCGAGGAGGGGGACTACGAGAAGGCTCGCGAGATCGCGAGCACCCTCGAGGAGCCGAGCTACAAGCACATGCTCGACGGCGCGATCCTCTACTCGGTGGGCAAGCCCGCCGAGGCGCTGGCCGTCTTCGAGCAGGGGCTCCGCCTGTGGCCGAACAACGCGGGAGCCCGCTTCCTCTCCGGCCGCGCCGCCGAGGCGCTCGGCGACCGCAAGCGTGCCGTGGCCGAGTACCGGGAGGCCATCCGCATCGATCAGACGGCCACCAACGCCTCACTCTACCTCTCGAAGCTCTACTACTCCCTGGGCCAGCACAAGACGGCCGTCCAGTTCGCCGAGCGCCACATCAAGCAGCGGCCCTATCAGGAGCCCACCGCACACGTGATCGGGGCGCGTTCGGCGATGGCGTCCGGCGACGAGGAGAAGGCGCTGGGCTTCCTGCGGGCCCTCGAGGCCATCGATCCCGAGAATCCGCTGCTCTTCGTCGAGCGGGCGGGCATCGCGCGCTCCAAGTCGGGCCCGGCCGAGGCGCTGGCCATCCTCGAAGGCAGCGGGCTGGACATGACAGACCCTGCCAACATCGACCTGCTCCGTGCAGCGGCGAGTGATCAGCTCCAGCTGGGCGAGTCCATGAAGGCACGAGCGCTGGTCTCCAGGGCGACCGCGGCCCATCCGAAGGACCCCCTGCTGCTCGAGCTCGAAGCGCGGGTGAAGTTGAAGACCGGGCAGGTCGACGAGGCGCGCGCCACCGTGGAGAAGCTCGTCGCCCTCGACGACGCACCCGCCCAGGCCTTCGAGCTGCACGGGCGGCTGCTCGCCGCGGGCGGGGATCTCGATGGCGCAAGGGCCGCCTACGAGAAGGCCCAGGCCGCGGACGAGAAGAACGCCGACTACGTCTACCTGGTCGCGCAGCTCCTGCTGCGCAAGGGCGAGCAGGCGGCGGCACTCGAGCAGCTCGAGCGCGCGCTACTCGTAGACGCCGGGCACCTCGCATCCGCCAACGATCTCGCCTGGCTGCTGGCGAGCCAGGACGGCGACCTGGAAAAGGCCCTGGAGCTGGCCTCCCGCGCCGTCCGCCTGGGCCGCAGCGCCGAGACCCTCGACACGCTCGGCTACGTGCACCTGAAGAAGGGCAACTTCGAGGAGGCCGTGACGGTGCTGGGCCAGGCGCTCGAGCAGCGGCCGGATTCGCCCTCCATCGAGTACCGCCTGGGCAAGGCGCTGATCCAGACCGGCGATCGGGACCGCGCTCGGGAGATGTTCACGAAGGCGCTCCAGGGCCCCGTCTTCCCCGAGGCCGAGGACGCAAGGGCCGAGCTCTCCAAGCTGGCCGAGTCCTGATCCACTGGAGACGAAGCCGATGCGCGTCCTGACCATCCGACACTTTTTCGTGTCTTTCGCAATCAGCATCGCCCTGCTTCCGGGCTGCGGATCCGACGAGGATCGCGCGGCAGGGCACCTCGAGTCCGCCGACCGCCTGATCGCCGAAGGGCGGATCGACGAGGCGCTCCTCGAGCTGCACAGCGCTGCGGGATACGCACCCGAGGATGCCAGCATCCTGGTGCGCGCGGCCGACCTCTCGATGCTCCAGGGCTATCGGAAGGATGCCCTCGGCAGCCTCCGCGAAGCCCACGACATCGCACCCGACGATCCCGCCATCACCCTGAAGCTCGCGGGCATGCTCGCCGAGGACGAACCCGACGAGGCACTCGCCCTCGCCGAGTCCGTGCTCGAGGAGGATCCCGACGACCTCGCCGCAAAGCTCGTGAAGGCGCTGGCCCTGATGGGGCGCGGCGCCTACGAGGATGCGGTGCGCACGGCGCGCGAAGCCGCCAACGCGCATCCGGATCTCGCGGCTCCGCACTGGGCCCTGGGCACCATCCACCAGCAGCGCATCATCCAGGCGCGCAATGCCGCAGCTCGACACGAACGCGTCGTCTCGCCTCGAACCATCGAGGCCGCAATCGAAGCCAACCGGACCTATATCGAGCGCGACGGGCCGGCCGCCCT
>CAZQMY010000088.1:3936-17567 GCA_964594405.1 uncultured Spirochaetaceae bacterium
GACGCCCTGGTGGCAAAGATGCAGATCGCCGGGCTCCTCGCGGGCTGGCCAGGGCATCGGGACGAGGCGGCGCGCGCATGGGCCGAGGCCATCATCTACGCCGGCAAGCACGCCACGACCGAAGAGCAGCTGCTGACCCTGCGGCGCGCCGCACGCTTCTCCAACAACGTCGGTCTCGAGGGATCCGAGATCTACGCGCTTCGCTGGATCGTGCGCCTCCAGCCGGGCGACATGGTGGCCTGGGCACGCCTGCTGGAGATCTACGCCTCCAAGCCGGTCATGGAGATCAAGACCGCGGCAGCGCTCCTCGAGGCCCAGCCGGACAACCCCGAAGCACACATCATCTACGCAAAGCACCTGGCGCGAAACAAGGGCCTGCAGACGGCCATCGAGCACCTTCGTGGGCAGATCGAGGCGGGTCTCCCCGAAGCCCCACTGCTGGCGGGCATCGCGCGCGTACAGCTCGCCCACCGGCATCCGGGCGATGCCGAGCTGACGCTCCTGGACCTGAAGGCGCGCCATCCCGAGTACCCCGAGATCGCTCTGCTGCTCGCGCGTGTCCAGCTCCGGAGCGATCGCCTCACCGATGCAGCCGCGACGCTGGAGGCCGCCATCGCCGAGGCCGACTCGGAGCCACTCCAGGTGGCGCTCTCACGCGTCGAGCTGCGACGCGGCGACGCCCACGCCGCCCTCGAGGCGGCGGATCGCGCCATCGCCCTGGCCGGTGGCGGCCCCGCCGTGGAGGCGCGGCGCGCCCGCGCCCATGCGCTTCACGCCCAGTCGGAGCACGCGGCTGCGATCGCAGCCTTCAAGGCCGTGCACAAGCACGGCGAGCTGACGCCTGCCGACACCAGGGCGATGGCCGAGGCTCACTACGAGAGCGGTCTCGATGTGCTCGGCAAGAAGATCCTCATCGACATGATCGAGGCCGGAGCGCAGCCCGCGCGGGCAGCGCTGATGCTGCTGGAGCGCGAGGGTCGCGGGGGCGCGATGACCCGACTCACCATCTACCAGGCCGTCGAGAAGGCGTACGAGCAGGGCGGCAGCAACTACAAGCTGCTGGCGGTGCTGACCGAGATGGATCTCGAGGAAGGCAACGCCGAGAGAGCGCTGCGCCGGCTCAATGCCCTGTTGGCGAAGCAGCCTCTCGCCGGGCGTGCCTACCTGCTTCGCGCCCGGATCTACACGCTCGCAGGCCGTCTGAAGGAGGCGCGGCAGGACATCGACAAGGTGCTGCTGATCGCCCCGACCCTCAAGAACGACGCCATGGAGGCGCTCTCGACCGTCTACTCGCGTCATCCGGACACCGACCAGCTCCTCGCCGCCATGGACAAGTCCGACCGCGAGGGCAAGGTCACGCCGGACCGCCTCGTCCTGATCGCTCGCCTGCTGCTGCAGCAGGGCAAGCGGGACCGCGCCCTGCAGACCTACGAGCGAGCCCTCGAGCAGGGCAGCGATCTGGTCATGCTCTACAACGATCTCGCCTATCTGCTCGCGCTGGAAGGACGCGATCTGGACCGGGCGGAGGAGCTGGCCCGCACGGCCACCGAGGCGCCCGGCGAGAACCTGGCGGCGGTCGACACCCTCGGATTCGTGCTGCTCAAGCAGGGACGGGCGGAGTCCGCGCTCTACCAGTTCCGCTTTGCGACCGAGCACGCCTCGCCGCCAGTGGCCGAGTACTACTACCACCTGGGCCTCGCCATGATGGAGCTCGATCGGCTCGACCAGGCGCGCAAGGCGCTCCAGCGCGCCCTCGCCATCAACCCCGACTTCACCGACGCCTCGGACGCGGAGCGCCGGCTGCGCGAGCTGGGCGGGTCCGCCGCAAGGGCCGGCTGATCAGCCGGAGCCGGCCGCCGCCTCGCCGCGGCGCTCGGCTTCGATGCGCCGGTTCAGCTCGATCTGGCGCCGGAGCATCTCTGCGTCGCCTTCGAGCTCGCTCGTCCAGGGGCCCGGAACGCCGATCGCGCGCTCGATGACGCCGAGCGCTGCCTCGAGATCTCCGAGCACGATGTAGGCCTGTGCCAGGGATCGCGACTCGATCTGCGAGGGCATCGCCTTGCCCCCGAGTCGCTCGAGCCAGTCCCGAGCCATCTCCTTCTTGATCTCCACGAAGGGCGGATGGTCCTGGATCGGGGCGTAGCTCGGGTCCTGGAGCAGGTGATCGAGCCGGTTGTAGCCGCGCTTCTGGGCGAGCGCGAGATGCTTGACCGCCAGCTCGAACTGGCCATTTCGCGAGGCGCGGCTCGCCTTGCGCGTATTGGCGGCGGCGCCTTCGGGGTAGTTGCGTTCGGCATCGGCCATCAGCAGATCGCCCGAGCGGAAGATGCCCGCGCGAGAGTGGCTGGCGACGGCGAAGTGGGCGCAGAGCAGCGCCACGAGCACCAGGGTGGCGCGCTGGAGCAACAGCGGCGTGAGACCGACGCCGGAGAGCCTGCTCAGCACGATCGGCTCGAGGTCGCGCAGGCCGAGCAGGACCGCCCCGATCAGCCCCGGCAGAACGAAGTAGAGGTACCGATCGGCCATGGGATAGGGCAGCGGAACGACACCCGAGAGCGGAGCGAAGCTGACCGCGGCCCAGAGCCAATACACCCCCTCTTCCTTGCGAGCCATCAGGCAGTGGATGACCCGCCAACCAAGGGCTCCGATGATCACCACGGCCAGCAGGAAGAGGGGATCGACGGGCGACTGGACAGGGGCAGGCTCGTGGAAGGCGGAGAGGCCGAGCCCGGTGACCGCCATCCCGAGGTAGCGCAGGGCGATGCTGAAGATCGTCAGATAGCGGATCAGGAGGTCGGTGTAGAGGGGCGGCGCCGATCCCGCCGAGTTCGCGAAGGCCAGGGCCTCGATGGCGCCGAAGCCGAGGGTGATGGCGAGCCAGAGGCCGAGCCAGGGCCAGCCGTAGCCCGCGGTCGCCCCTTCTGCGTGCTCGTTCGGCGCCGCGCGCCGCATGGCCCCGAAGAGCGCGACGATGATGAGCGCGAATGCCGAGAAGGGCTTCGCGAAGAGCGCGAGGGTGTAGCAGAGCGTGGCCGCCAGCGGCCTGCGCGGATGCAGGAGGATCGCTCCGGCGGAGAGCACCAGCGCGGACGAGCTCTTGAGCTGCGAGATCCAGGCGACCGACTCGACGTTGGCGGGATGCAGGAAGAAGACGAGCGCCCCCAGCGCCGCGGGCCACTCGGCGATGCCGCTCCTTCGATAGATCGCCACCAGCATCACCGAGGCCAGCGCGTGGAAGAGCACGTTGACCACGTGGTAGCCCTGCACCGAGAGGCCGAAGAGCTGCCACTCGATTCCGTGCAGCATCAGGTGGGCGGGTGCGTAGTTCTCGACGAGGAGCGTGACGACGCTCGTCGGATCCCAGATCGCGATCACGTTCTCCAGCGAGAGCTCGTGGATGTAGGGATTGTCCCGGACGTAGTGGTGATCGTCGGAGATGAAGGCGCCATCCATGGCCGGCCAGTAGACCACGAGGCCGACGATCGAGAACGCAGCGAAGAGGCCCGCCGCGCGCGCGAGCCGACGCGGCGCCGAAGCCCCGGCCGGCTGACGATTCGCGTCACCGCTCGCCCGACCCGCCTTCGCGCCGCGCTTCTTCGCTCCGCTCCTACTCCGCGTGCTCCGCGCCAGCGCCCTGCTCCCGATCCGCTCCGATTCGACCGTGCGCAGGCTCAGCCGGCGCCGTAGCCCTCGGGATGCTTCTCCCGGAAGGCCCACGCGTCACGCACGATCCCTTCGAGCGAGGACGACGTGGCCTCCCATCCCAGCAGATCCGCCGCGAGGCTGCCACCGCTGACCAGCTCGGGCGGATCGCCCGGACGCCGCGGCGCGAGCTCGGGCTCGACGTGTCGGCCGACCACGCGGCAGGCCATCTCGATCACCTCCCGGACCGAGTGCCCCCGGCCGGTCCCGAGGTTGCACGTCAGCTGCCGGCGGCCCGCCTGCAGCTGATGGAGGGCCCGGAGGTGCGCGTCGGCGAGATCGACCACGTGGATGTAGTCGCGGATGCACGTGCCGTCGGGGGTGGGATAGTCGGTGCCGAAGACGGAGATGGGACGGCCGCGCCCGGCCGCCGCATCCAGGGCGAGCGGAATCAAGTGGGTCTCGGGATCATGGTGCTCGCCGATGCTGCCATCGCTCATGGCGCCCGCGGCGTTGAAGTAGCGGAGCGCCGCGCAGCGCATCTCGTACGCCCGCGCGAAGTCCTCCATCATGCCCTCCATCGCCAGCTTCGTCCGCCCGTAGGGGTTGATCGGGGCCCTGGGCATGTCCTCGGTGATGGGCAGGCTCGGCGGGATCCCGTAGACCGCGCAGGTGGACGAGAAGACGATGTCACGACAGCCGGCGACCCTCATCTCTTCGAGCAGGTGGTAGGTGTGGACGAGGTTCTCGCGGTAGTAGCGTGCCGGATCGACCACGGACTCGCCCACGTAGCAGAGGGCCGCGAAGTGGATGACGGCGGTCGGGCGGTGCTCGCGAAAGGCTGATGCCAGCGCGGCGCGGTCGGCGAGGTCGCCGATCACCAGGGGGACGTCCACCGCGGCCCGATGGCCCGTCGACAGGTTGTCGAAGACCACGACGGGCACGTTCCGCTCCTGCATCAGCCGGACGGTATGGCTGCCGATGTAGCCGGCGCCGCCGACCACGAGCACGGTCCCCTCCGGCGTGTTGCCGGTGCCCTGCCGCTCGGATTCGGACACACCCTCACGTGACGCCATGACGGGAGAGGTTACCAGAGATCGCAGCCGCCAACGCGTGACGAAGGCGCAACGAGCGCGTCCCGCTGGAGGACCACCTTCTTCCGGGACCGTGTCTAGGGTAGGATGGCCGTCGGATGCTTCACCCGACGCCCGCCCCTGCGCAACGCCCGACACGCGATCGATGGCATCCCCCAGACGAGCGAACGATGCGGGCGCCCGGCCCCGCCCCGTACCCAGGTCCCCCGCGATGACCGAGTCGACCGCAGCACCCCTCTTGAGCGTCGTCATGCCCTGCCTCGACGAGGCCGACACGCTCGCCACGTGCATCGAGAAGGCACAGCAGAGCTTCCGTGAGCACGGCATCGACGGCGAGGTCGTCGTCGCCGACAACGGCAGCACGGATGGATCCCAGAAGATCGCCGACGACCTCGGCGCGCGAGTCGTGCACGTGCCCGAGCGTGGCTACGGGAGCGCCCTGATGGGCGGCATCGCGGCGGCTCGCGGGCGCTATCTGGTCATGGGAGACGCCGACGACAGCTACGACTTCCTAGAGATCCCGAAGTTCGTGGCGGGGCTCGAGGCGGGCAATGACCTCGTACAGGGCTGCCGCCTGCCGGCGGGCGGAGGCACGGTGCTGCCCGGCGCGATGCCGCCCCTCCATCGCTGGCTCGGCAACCCCTTGCTCTCGGCGCTCGTGCGCCTGATGTTCCGCGCCCCGGTCACCGACACCTACTGCGGCATGCGTGGCTTCACCCGCGAGCTCTATGATCGATTGGATCAGCGCTGCACGGGGATGGAGTTCGCGACCGAGATGATCATCAAGTCGAGCCTGATGGGCGCGCGCATCAGCGAGGTGCCGATCACGCTCCACCCCGACGGCCGGCGGAGCCACGGCCCCCACCTGCGGACCTTCCGGGACGGCTGGCGCACGCTGCGCTTCTTCCTGATGTACAGCCCGCGCTGGCTCTTCCTGCTCCCCGGCCTGCTCCTGGTGGCCTTCGGCGTCCTCGGGTACGGCCTCGCGATGCCCGGCATCTCGCTCTTCGGCGCACGCTTCGACGCGCACACGCTGCTCGTCGCGAGCCTGGCCATCCTGATGGGCTACCAGGCCATCCTCTTCGCGCTCCTCTCGAAGACCTTCGCCACCAGCGTGGGGCTGCTGCCCAGGGACCCGCGACTGGACCGCTTCTTCGAGCACGCGACCCTCGAGCGCGGCCTGCTGTCGGGCGGGCTGGCCTTCGCATGCGGCCTCGGCCTGCTGGTCCGCACCACCCTGAAGTGGAACGAGGTCGACTTCGGCGACCTCGACTATGCGAAGACCATGCGCGCGGTGATCCCCGGCGTGACGCTGGCGGCGCTGGGCTTCCAGACGATCCTCTCCGGCTTCTTCGTCAGCATCCTGGGAATGAACAGGCGTTGAGCGCGATCGAGAACGTGCACGGCGCCTACGTGGTGGATCGGCGCGTCCGGGTCCTCGCGGACCGCCTCGCCGCACTCCTTCCAGAGGGCGCAGAGGTGCTCGACGTGGGTGCCGGGGACGGTCGCCTCGGGCGCCGGCTCCTCTCGCTGCGACGCGACATCAGGTACCGTGGAATCGACGTCCTCGTGCGCGAAGACATCGGGGTGGAGGTCTCTGCCTTCGACGGGCGCACCCTGCCCTTCGACGCGGAGAGCCACGACGCGGTGCTCTTCGTGGACGTCCTGCACCACTGTGAGGATCAGCCACAGCTGCTCGCCGAAGCCGCTCGCGTGACGCGGAGACACGTGCTGATCAAGGACCACGATCCGAGCGGGCTCTTCGCGAGAGCGACGCTGCGCTTCATGGATCGCGTCGGCAACCAGCGTCATGGCGTCGCTCTCCCCTACGACTACTGGCGACTGGAGCGCTGGCGCGAGGAGTGGGTGCGGGCAGGCCTGGAGCTCGAAACCCTCGTCACCCGACTCGGCCTCTATCCCTTTCCGGCGAGTCTGCTCTTCGATCGGCGGCTGCACTTCATCGCGCGGCTCTGCCTGGAGGGCCGGGACTGATGGCCCGGCGGCCCTCCGCGACGGTGCTCGTCTGGGCCCTGCTCTCGTTCATGCTGCTGATCCACGCGTTGCCGCGCAACGACGCCCTCGGACTCTACTACGACGAGGCGTTCATGGCGGCCCAGGCCCGCGACTTCGTGGAGCCCGATCGCGGAGGCCGCCACCCCGCGAGCGTGCGGAGCGTCGATCTCTTCGGGCGCCCCTTTCCCGTGCGCAACGCCGCCTACCTGGGATCGCTCAAGAGCCAGCTGGTGATCCCGGCCTTCTCACTCTTCGGCGCGAGCCCCTTCGTGCTCCGCGCCACCACATGGGCCACGGCGCTGCTCGCGCTGCTCTTCGCGATGCTCTACGCCGAGCGCACCCTCGGAAGCCCGGTGGCATGGACCACCGGCCTGCTCGTCGCGACGGATCCCAGCTTCTATTTCCTGGGCCAGTTCGAGTGGGGTCCCTTCACCACCAACCTGCTCTGCCGCTGCCTCGGCGCATACCTCCTGGTGGCCGCATGGGCGCGGGGCCCCGGAGCCAGGGGCACAGGGCTCGCCGCCGCGGGTGGGGCCGTGCTGGGCCTCGGCATCTTCAGCCGCGCGGACTTCGGGTTGATCCTCGCCTCCGCCGGGATCGCCCTGCTCGCCGCACACCCGGACCTGATCCTCGCTGCCGTGCGGGGGCGGCGTGCGGCCGTCGTCTCGGGGAGCGTGACGCTGCTGGTCTGCGCGTCGCCGATGCTCTTCTCGGGTCTCTCGCTCATGACTTCGAGCGCGGCCATCGCGGATCGCGGTGGAGTCGACGTGAAGGCCGCGGTGCTCGGCACGGTTCTGGATGGCTCGCACTTCCACCGGCTGATGCAGGTGGGCGGCCGCTTCGACGAGATCTTCGGCATCACGGCGCCGGCGGGTCTCTTCGGCTGGGTGCTCCTGCTCGCCTCGGCCGTCCTCGTCGCCCTGGGTCTGCTCGCCCGAGGCGGCGATGCCCGACTGGCCCATGCTCGCCTGATCGACTCGGGCGCCGCTTTCCTGCTGATCAGCAGCGTGCTGCTCGTGGTCGGCATGCTCGTCATGCCCGGCGCGGTGCGCGCCCATCATCAGCTCAATGCGATGCCGCTGCTGCAGCTGATCGTCGCACTGGCGGGCATCTCTCTCTGGCAGGCCGCCCAGAGCGTCGGCGTGGCGGCGGGCCGCGCGACAGCCGTGGGGCTCGCCCTGCTCCTCACCCTGACCTGCGCCGCCAACCTTCGCGTGATCCGCGAGACGGAGCGGCTGATCGACGCGAGCGGCGGCCGGGGCCGGTGGAGCAAGGCGCTGGACGACTTCGCCCTGGAGATCGAGGGACGCGGCGATCAGGAGGTCGTGAGCCTCGACTGGGGCTTCCACGAGAACCTGCTCTTCCTGACCCGCCGCACCCGTCTCGCCGAGCCCATCTGGACGATTCCGCACGCGCTGCGCGCCGGGCGTCCTTGGCTGCATCGGGGTGACGCGAACACCCACTACCTGATCCACGACGCGAGCTACGACCTCTTCGGGCTCGGGCCGCGCCTCCTCGATGCCCTCGACGAGCTCCCCGAGCACCAGCGGAGCGAGGTCGAGATCACACCTCATCTCACGGGCGAGGGGCAGGAGGCGTTCTACGCCGTCCGCATCCTGCGCCCTCATGAATTGAGTTATGGCGGCCGATTCCGGATCCGCTGAGGGCCGACGGCCCGGACCGGACGGCGCGCGCCTCCGGGTGCTTCGCGCCGGTCTGCTGCTCGCCAGCCTGCTGCTCGTGGTGGGTGTGGGCGAGCTGATCGCGCGCATCCTCGTCCCGGATCTGCCGCCGCGAAGGCCCGCGCTCAGCCCCGAGGAGCAGGCGGATCTGCCCGTGCTGCGCACGCTCCCCGACCTCATGGGTCGCGACGTCCGAGGGCAGCATCGCGGCGTGCTGTTCCGCACCAACGCTCACGGGCTGCGGGGGCCGGACGTCCCCGTGCAGCCGCTTCCCGGAACGCGGCGCATCGGGATCGCCGGAGACTCGGTCACCATGGGCTGGGGCGTTCCGGAAGAGGGCGCCTATCCCGCCCTTCTCGAGGAGCGCCTCGAGCAGGCATCACCCGGAACGAGCTGGGAGGTGCTGAACGCGGGGATGGCGGGCCTGGACACCCGGCGCGCCATCAATCGGCTGATGCACTACGACCGTGTCTACCAGCTCGACCTTCTCGTCTACGGCTTCACCAACAACGACATCGAGAACGAGCACTTCGAGAAGCGACTCGATGGCGAGGTGCAGAAGCGCATGCTCGAGCGCACGCGCTCCGCCATGCGATCGCCCTCCCGACTCTGGCGCCTGGTCTGGCCGCGGATCCTGAGCCTCGGAGAGTCCATGAGCACCGAGCGGGGCACCCGCAGCGAGGAGCTGCTCTACAACTACTTCCACAACGAGGCCGCGTGGGCCGTGATCACCGGCGCATTGGACGAGCTCGCCGCGCATGCCCGGGAGAGCGAGCGATGTGCCGTGGTCTTCATCCACACGCAGCTGGTGCAGCTCGGCGGCCTCCACCCCTACACGCCGATCTACGATCGCGTCGCGGCGGCAGCGGGCGCGCGCGGTCTCTTCGTCGTGCGGAGTGACGACCGGTTCGCCGGCGCCTACGAGCCCCATCTCTGGGTGAGCTACTTCGACGCGCATCCGAATGCCGAGGGCCATGCGCTGCTCGCCGAGTCGCTCGCTGAGGGTGTGCGGGCGCTCCCGGAGCGCTGCTGGCGCGGAGCCGACGCGCGAGGCCGATGATCCGGTGGGTCCGCCGCCCGCGATCCTGCCTGGTCCGGCCCGTGGTAGCCTCTCGAGGGAGGAGGCACGGCGCCGCTCGGCGCCGCAGGCGCGAGGAGAAGCACCGTGGATGTCCCGCTCAATCCGATGGATCCGGAGTTCCTCGCGGACCCCTACCCCACCTATGCGCGCCTGCGCGATCAAAGCGGCATTCCGCGCCATCCCGGCGGCTTCTTCGTGGCGTCGCGCTACGACGACGTGCAGTCGGTGCTGAAGCATCCGGAGATCTACTCGTCGGCCGCCATGGGAGGCGTGCTCGGCGCAGGCAACGGCGCGGCTTCGAGGCGCGCCGGGCGCCGGGGCGACGTCCCGAGCGACGTCCCGATCGTGGGCTCCCTGATCAGTCAGGATCCTCCGCTCCACACCAGCCAGCGCAACATCGTCAATCGCGGCTTCACGCCTCGGCGCGTCGCCGGGCTCGAAGGTCGCATCCAGGGCGTGGTCGACGATCTCTTCTCGGCCTTCGAGGGGCGCGGCCGAGCCGAGCTCATCGACGAGTTCGCCGGTCCCCTCCCGGTCGTCGTGATTGCGGAGATGCTCGGACTCCCGCCCGAGCGGCGCGACGACTTCCGCCGCTGGTCCAACGCGCTGATCGTCGGCTCGACCAGCTTCGACGCCGCCACTCCGGGCCGGCGCACCGAGTCGCAGCGCCTGATGCGCGAGTTCGCCGAGGCGCTGAACAGCTACATCCAGGAGCGCCGCGCCGCGCCGGGCGACGATCTCGTCTCGGTCCTGGTCGACGCCGCCGATGAGGGAGACTCGCTGACGCCGCGCCAGGTGCTCTCCTTCACCTCGCTGCTCCTCGCCGCGGGCTCGGAGACCACCATGAACCTGATCGGCAACGCGGTGAAGGCCCTGGACGAGCGCCCCGAGCTGATGAGCCTGCTCCGAGAGGATCCGACACGGGTGCCGGACGTCCTCGAGGAGACGCTGCGCTGGGACTCGCCCGTCCAGCTCCTGATGCGCCTGACCACACAGGACACCGAGCTGGCCGGCACCGAGGTTCCGAAGGGCTCGATGATGATGACCTTCGTCGGCGCGGCCAACCGGGACGAGGCGCGCTTTCCCGAGGCCGAGGTCTTCGATCCAGATCGCAATACACAGGGGCATCTCGCCTTCGGCTTCGGCAATCACTTCTGCCTGGGCGCCTCGCTCGCTCGCCTCGAGGCGCGCTGCGCCCTCGAGGCGATCCTCTCCCGACTGCACGGGCTGCGCATCGCGGACCCGGGCGCCGAGAGGCACGGGAGCTTCCTGATCCGCGGGATCAAGAGGCTTCCGGTGACGTTCGCTCCTTGAGGTCGAGCTCGAGCGTGCGCCCCTTCGTCACCGCCTCCTCCGAGACCTGGAAGGCCTGCTCGAGCTCGCCGACCCGGATCCTGTAGGCCCCCATCGCGCGGGAGGTGAGCGAGGGCTCCATCGGCGAGTCGTCGGTCGGGTACGGAAGCACGAGATGGGCCACGCCCTCGTCATCGGCGGTGGCGGTGGCGCGATAGACGAAGCGGCGGTCCTGATTGGTCTGCAGCCGCAACGACGCGGACACGTAGGCGCCACGATCTGTGAGGAGTCGCAGCCGGGCGCCGGGGACGATCTCGAAGAGCTTGTAGGGGACGACACCCCGCATGCCGACGCGGAAGATCTCCGAGATGGGCTTGCCTCGCTGGGGCGCCTCGGTGATCAAGCGGAAATGCTCGAGCGCGCCTCGATTGCCGCTCTGCGAGCCATCCCGATCGTGCAGGCGACCGACGACGGTGTCCTCCGGATCGCCGGGCATGGTGATCACGTATCGCGCCATCAGCTCGCGGGCCGCGGCCAGGGCCGACGCTTCGTCCCGGGCCGCGAGGAATCGCATGGTCCGATCCCAGTTCTCCTGCCCGATGTAGGCCCAGAACGGATCGGTCGCGGTCGCGCGGCGGGCTTCGTACTGGATCGCGTGGCCGAGGGTCGGATGCGCGATGATGCCGTACTCGGGCGTGAGGGAGCTGTCCAGATAGCCACGCGTCTCGGGCGTGGTCGCCCGCACGTTCCGGGCGAATCGCGTGAGCGTCGCTGCCACGGTCAGCCGCGCGGCGCCTCCGGGCCAGCCGGTCCCAGCCAGGCTCGCCCAGCTGCTTCTCGCACGGGGCCAATGGACCCGGTGCAGCGCGGGAATCATGAGCACCAATACCAGCACGACGGCCACGACGTTCTGTCTCAGCCAGGGGCCGCGCTCGCCGCGTCCCCCGGCGAAGAGCCGCGTAGAGAGCTGAGCGGCCCCGAGCGCGAAGAGCACCGACGCGCAGGGGGCGAAGTCGTTGCCGTAGCGCTGCTGCGCCATCGCGAGTGTCCCGAAGAATCCCCCCCAGAAGACGAGGGCCAACGCCGATGCGCGCGTGTCGGCGGCGCTGTCGGGTGGGCTCTCGCCGCTGGGCGCCCGGCCGAAGGGAAGCTCGCCCCGACCGAGGGCGCGAAAGTGCAGGAGGGCAAAGAGAGGCGTCAGCGGAATCGCGTAGGCGAGCCAGCCCCACTCGAGCTCCGGCGGCTGCAGTCCACCGCGCTCGCCGAAGATCGCGAAGAGCGGACGCTGCTCGCCGGTGACGTGACCGCCCCCATCGCTCATGGTGAGGAATCGGATGGCCGGCAGCAGGCCGCCTCGCGGCCCGGGCAGCGAGAAGAGCAGGGCCAGCAGACCGAGCGCCAGAGCCGCCGCGACCAGTGCCCGCTGCTGGACGGTCTCACCGACTCCTCGCGCACGCAGCAGCGCGAGCCCGCCGCTGACGGCGAGCACCGCGAGCATCGCGATCACGTGGAGCCACGAGAGCGCGATCGACGAGTAGGGGCCGCCCAGCGGCATGGGGAGGGAGAGTCGGATGGGAATCAGCAGCGCGAGCACGCCCGCGGCGCTGATGGACTGCGCTCGAAGCACGCGCCGATCGTCCGCGAAGACGCCCGCGCCGAGCAGGATCGCCTCGGCCGCGAAGAGGTACAGGAGGCTGCCGTGCCAGGTGAGGAGCAGCGCCAGCCGACCGACGGCGAGGCCCACCACGAGCCCGTGCCAGCGCCACTCGCCGAGCCCGGGGCGCACCAGCCGGACCACGCAATAGAGCAGGCACGCTCCGATCAGCGCCACGGCGCTGTGATGATCGGCATTGCCCACGCGCGAGTAGCCGATGCTGGCGGGAAGCAGCGCGAAGATCAGCCCCGCAAGCACGCCCACGCCCGCCGGCGCGAGCTGACGGGCGATCCCATGGATCGGGATGACCGTGAGCGCGCCCAGGATCGGCCCCGACCAGGCGGCCACCCTTTCGAAGCCGGCCCGATCGAGGAAGAGCCCCCGCGAGACGAGCGCGATGAGCTGGTCGTAGAGGGGAGGCCAGGGGACTGAGGCGCCGCCCGGGAAGTTGATGTAGGGATCGAAGAGCAGGACTCGCGGGAAGTTCTCGTAGCCATAGAAGGCGCGCCGCAAGTGATACTGTGCATCGGCGGGAGCGAAGTAGACATCGGCGCCCACGAAGACCCACTCGAAGCCCAGGGCGCGCGCGAGCAGCGCGACTCCGATCACCACCGCCAGCGCCATGGCAATGGACAGGCGCGGCAGCCGCGCGGCGGCCGACAGCGGCTTCACGACCCGATCGAGACCTCGCGGCCGCCCTCACGCAGCGATCGACTGAGCGCGTCGAGCGCCAGCACCACGTCGAGCCCCGCCCGCCCGGACGATAGACAGGGGGCTCCCTCCAGAACACAGTCGATGAAATGCTCACACTCGTTCTCGAGAGGCTGACTCATCGCCACCCTGGGCACCTTGATGTCCCCCTCCTGAACGCTCATGCGAAAGCCCCCGAAATCGTGGACGAAGCCGGGCTGCCTGCGATCGTCGCAGACCTGCTTGTCGTAGATCCGCAGGGGCTCGGTCAGGCTCATGTCGTCGAAGGTCAGCATCTGCCGATCTCCGACCACGGTGATGTCGCGCGCCTTCCGTGGGTTGAGCCACGAGGCGTGGAGGTTGACGAGGACGTCGTCGGGATAGCGCAACGTCGCGAAGACGGCATCCGCGATCCCCGTGTTGATCCACGCCCCGCCCACGGCGCGCATCTGCGTATGGGGGCGCGCCGCGGCGGGGCGGGG
>CAZQMY010000089.1:0-17565 GCA_964594405.1 uncultured Spirochaetaceae bacterium
GATGAGCGAGCAGGTCGACTGGCCCGAGAAGGGAACGGCCTGGGAATCACTCCAGCAGACCATGCGCGAGATGGGCCAGGGCGACGCCGACTGGCGCAACGCTCGCACGGCGGTCTACGTCTTCAATGCCGGCGAGGAGGTGTTGCGCGTGGCCAAGGAGGCCTACGCGATGTACCAGTCCGAGAACGGGCTCGGGCCCGCGGCCTTCCCGAGCCTGCACCGCATGGAGCAGGAAGTCGTGGGCATGGGCCTGCGCCTGCTGCGCGCGCCGGAGGGCGCCTGCGGCAACATGACCTCCGGCGGAAGCGAGAGCATCTTCATGGCGGTCAAGACCTGCCGTGATCAGGCCCGTGCCGGGGGGATGGACACGGCCGGCGCCGAGCTCGTCCTGCCCCGCTCCGCGCACCCGGCCTTCGACAAGGCCGCGCACTACCTCGGGCTCCGCGTCGTGCGTGTCCCCCTCGCGGGCGACTATCGCGCCGATGTTTCGGCGATGGCCACCGCCCTCACGGATCGCAGCATCATGCTGGTGGGCTCCGCGCCCTGCTTCCCCTACGGCCTGATCGACCCCATCGCCGAGCTCTCGACGCTCGCGCAGGAGCGCGGGATCTGGCTGCACGTCGACGCCTGTGTGGGAGGCTACTTCGCGCCCTTCGCGCGCATGAACGGCGTGCCGGTGGCCGACTTCGACTTCTCGCTTCCCGGTGTCGCCAGCATCTCGGCGGATCTGCACAAGTACGGGTATGCGGCCAAGGGCGCGTCCACGATCTTCCACCGCAGCGAGGCGCAGCGCGCCCACCAGATCTTCGAGTTCGAGGACTGGCCCGCCGGCCACATGAGCACGCCCACGGCGGCGGGCACGCGGCCGGGGGGCGCCATCGCGGGCGCCTGGGCGGTGATGAACCACCTGGGCGTCGAGGGCTATCGCGAGAAGGCGCGAGCCGTGTGCGAGACGCGCGAGACGCTGATGGAGCGGATCAGCGCCATGGACGGACTGGAGATCATCGGCGATCCGGTCCTGGGGCTCTTCGCCTATGGACCGGAGCCGGGCAGCGGGCTGCCGATCATGAAGGTCTACGGGCAGATGCTGAAACGCGGCTGGATGAGCGGCGTGGTGACCGAGCCCAAGGGCATCCACCTCATGCTCTCGCCCGCCCACGCGCGCGTGATCGACGAGTACGTGGCGGATCTCGAAGACAGCATCGAGACGGTGCTGCGGCCCGACGACGACACCCGCGCGGCCGTGGCGCGATACGCCTGACGGCCCGCTCCCGCGCGGGTGTATGATGAGGCCATGCGCTGCATCCTCGTCTCTCACACGCATTGGGACCGCGAGTGGTACATGACCTTCCAGTCGTTCCGGGCGCGGCTGGTGGATACGGTCGATCGCGTCCTCGAGCTCATCGATGCCGACCCGGGCTTCCACTTCCAGCTCGACGGTCAGGCCATCGTCCTCGAGGACTACCTCGAGATCCGGCCCGAACGGCGCGAGGCGATCGTGGCCGCCCTGGCCGCAGGAAGGCTGGCCGCGGGCCCCTGGTACGTGCAGCCCGACTCGCTGATCCCCACCGGCGAGACGCACGTGCGCAACCTGTTGGAGGGCCGGCGCGCGACCGAGTCCTTCGGGCCCTGCAGCCGGATCGCCTATACGCCCGACTCCTTCGGCCATCCCGCGCAGTTCCCTCAGCTCTTCGCGGGCTTCGGGCTGGGGCCCTTCGTCTACTGGCGCGGCAACGCGGACGAGATCGCCGAGCTGCCCGCGGACTATCGATGGCAGGCGCCGGACGGCAGCGCGGTGACGGCCTGTCATCTCGGCAAGGGCTACTTCCCGGCCTGGGGACTGGATCCGGACGTGGAGACCGCCGTGCGGCGACTCGAGGGCCTCGCCCGCGAGCTCCGCGGGCGAAGCGAGCGCGACACGGTGCTGCTGATGAACGGCATCGATCACATGCTGCCCGACGACACCACGCGCGAGGTCAGCGAGGCCCTGGCCAAGGCGACCGGATGGGAGGTCACGCGCGGGCTGCTCGACGACTACGCCTCGGGCCTCTCGGGCGTGCACGAGGGCGCGGCGCCGGAGAGCGACGCCTCGGGGCTGCCGCGCTTCGAGGGTGAGCTGCTCGGCGGGCGCGTCGCGAATCTGCTGCCCGGCGTGTGGAGCACGCACGCGCCCCTGAAGATCGCCAACCGGCGCTGCGAGTCGCTGCTGCAGGGCTGGGCCGAGCCCATGGCGGCGCTCGCCCTGGCGCTGGACGCGGCCGACGAGCGGGCGGCGCTGCGCCTGGCCTGGCGCGCGCTGCTTCCCAACCAGGCCCACGACTCGATCTGCGGCTGCTCGCAGGATCGCGTGCACGAGCACATGGCTACGCGCTACGACGAAATCGAGGATCTCGGCGAGCAGACCACCGCGCGCCTGCTCGAGCGCCTCGCCGGCCTCGGCACCGATCGCCAGCCGCCGCCCCACGAGCCCGACCAGGGCATCGACCTCTACGTCTTCAACCCGAGCGCGCGGACCCGCAGCGAACGCGTCGTGCTTCCCCTGGAAGGCTTCCCGGCCTTCACGCGCCATGGCATTGCGCCCCTGCTGCTCGAGAACGCGATCATCAATCAGGGGGGCGGGCTGACCGTCGATGGCCGGCCGGCCTGGGTGCGCGAGTACCATGGCACGAGGCGCCCCGGGCTGGCACCCGGTCAGCCCGTGCACAGCGTCGAGTTCATCGCCGAGGAGGTCCCGGCCTTCGGCGCGCGGCGCGTCACCCTGCGCCGCGCCGAGACCATGGCGCCCGAGCAGGACGAGGGTGCCATGATCTCCCAGGGCGACGGCGCGGCGCGCATCGAGGTCGAGGCGCTCGGCGATGGCGGCCTGCGCGTTCGCCTCGGAGAGCACGAGTGGAGCGGGCTCTTCCGCTTCGAGGCCCTGGGCGACCGCGGCGACACCTACGACTTCGACCCGGTGCCCGGCGATCACCGCCCTGGGCATCGCGCGGAGCTGATGGGCCTGCGCACGCGGCGCCGGGTCCATCCTGGCGGCCTCGCCGAGCTCGAGGTCCGAGGCATGATCGAGGCGCCGCTCGAGCTCGATGCCGAGCGCACCCAGCGCAGCGCTCAGCGGGTCGGAATCGGCCTCGTGCTCACAGCGCGCATCGCGCCTGGCGTGCCGCGCGTGGACCTCGACCTCGAGGTCGACAACCGGGCGCGGGACCATCGCCTGCGTGTCCTGCTGCCCTGCACGGCGACGACCGGCGGCCCGATCACGGGCGAGGCCGCCACGACCTTCGGAGTCGCACGGCGAAGCAGCGCGAAGCGGAGCGATGAGGGATGGATCCATCCCGCCCCGACGACCTTCCCGAATCAGGGCTGGGTCTCGCTCGGTGGCCTCACGGTAGCGGCCCCGGGCCTGCTCGAGAGCGAGTTGCTCGACGACGGGAGCCTCGCCCTCACCGTCCTGCGCGCCACCGGCTGGCTCTCGCGGCCCGATCTCTCGACGCGCCCGGGAGAGGCGGGCCCATCGCTGCCCACGCCCGGGGCCCAGGTGCCCGGCCGCATGCACGCTCGCTTCTCGCTCTTCGCGAGCGAGGCCGACCAGCGCGGGGCGCGAGCCCGCGAGGCCGAGCTCGGCATGATCGCCGTGGCCGCGGGCCACGCACCGCCCCTGCCCGAGGGCGAGTCCCTGCTGGCGATCGAGCCCGGGCCCATCGAGCTGACGACGCTCAAGCCCGCGGAGGATGGCGACGGCCTGATCCTGCGCCTGCTCAACACGTCGAGCGAGCCGAGCGACACACGGCTGCGTATTGGACCGAGCCTCGCCTGGCGGATCGCCGACATCGCGGGGGCCCGGCTCGACGAGACCCCGGCGCCCCTCGAATTCGACTGGCATTGCCCGGAGCTACGGCTCCGAATCCGCGGCTCCGGACTCGCCACGCTGCGCCTGCGACTCCGAGCCAGGGCGCCGCGCTGAGCTGGTTGCGAGACGCCCGAGCGCTTTGCCCGGATCGCCTAGCCCACGTCGATGATGGTCCACTCGCGGTCGGCCTCTCCGACCACGATCTCGAAGCTGTCGCCGGCGCGCGCGCCCGTCAGCGCCCGGCCCACCGGCGAGGTCGGCGTCACCACCGAGACGAAGCCATCGCCGCCGGGCCCCGTCAGCTCGGTGCCGGCGCCCACGGGCAGCATGAAGAGGGTGCGCTCCTCGACCCCGTGGTCGTCCTCGATGGAGACGTCGACGAGCGCTCCGAGCGCCACGGCCGCGCCCGCCGAGAAGCTTGGCCACCCCTTTGCGGCGAAGGCGATCAGCTGCTCGAGCTCCCCCTTGGCCGCGCGGCGGCGCGCTCGATGGCCGCGCGCCACGCGGCCCAGCTCCACTGCGCTCTTCGTGTCTTCCTTCTGTGTCGAGTCGGCTCGAAGCTGATCCGCCCCGGCCGCGGCCTCGCTCTCCGCCCGATGCGCGCCCGTGATCAGCCCCTGATAGTGGCGCTTCAGCTCTTCGATGAAGAATTGCTTCAGATCCAAGGCTCCTCCCTTGCCTTGCCGCGCGCCCGGAGGCGCGCGCTGCGCCGACCGCCGCGTCGGTGGTCCTTCCCGCCGCTCCCGGGCCAGTCTATCGGCGCAGCACCTCCGGCCAGAGATAGTAGAAGCCGGCGGGAAGCGCCGATGCCGGGTCCGGGAACACGCTGGCCTCGGCGCGCGCCGCGGGTGCGGGCTGCTCCGACTCGCTCCAGAAGCGGCTGTAGCGGTTGCGAGCGAGCCGACCCGCCGCGTGATAGGTGACGAGGGTCGCCTGCGGGACGCCGGCCAGCGTCCGCGCCCGCTCGATGGCCACCTCCATATGCCCCATACGATCGACGAGACCCGCATCGGCCGCCTGGCGGGCGGTATAGATGCGACCGTCCGCGAGCTCGCGGATGCGCTCCGTCGTCAGCTGCGGCCGACCGGCGTCCACCACCTCGACGAAGCGACCATGGAGATCGTCGACGACGCTCTGCAGCTGGGCACGCTCGTCGTCGCGCATCTTCCTGAGCATCGTGCCCGTGCTCTTGAAGGCCCCGCTCGTGATCGACTGGTCGGCGACGCCGACCTTCTCCATCAGCTCTGCGAAGTTGACGCCGGGCATGATCACGCCGATGGAGCCCGTCACGGCCGAGGGATGGGCCACCACCTCGTCACTCGCCATCGCGACGTAGTAGCCGCCGGACGCCGCCAGCCCCTGCAGATAGGCGACCACCGGGCGACCGGTACGCGCCTTCCAGCTGCTCACCAGGTGGTGGAGCGTCTCGCTGGCCGCGACGCCCCCGCCCGGGCTGCGAATGCGCAGGATCAGGGCGACCACGTCGTCATCCGCCTCCGCGAGCTCGAGGGCTTCGTGCAGACGCGCAATGACGCTCGGCTCGCGCGAAAACCTGAGGAAGTCGCTCACTCCGGACTCGTCGAATCCGAGCACCCCTTCGATCTCGATCAGCACGAGCTTCGCATCACCTCTGCCTTCCAGCTCCGTCTCCTCGAGGGCCGCCGTGCGGCCGAACCCACCGAAATCGACGATGGGGATCACGCAACCGCCGTTGCCGATGAGGACCGCCCCGAAGAGGGCGGGCAGGAGCGAGCGGCGAGTGGTCATGGGCGTCCTCCTTTGCACACGATGACGCGACACCCTAGCAGGCCGCGCAGCCCCCTACTGCCATGACCACGGCGCCCCCTCGGCCGCGCCCGGCCGGACCCACGGCTCAGAGCGAACGGAGGTCGTCGAAGCCCCGCCCGAGCAGCCAACCCAGCACCACCGCCGGGACCGCGCCGAAGAGCCCGAGCGCCAGCCGATCGCCGAGCGCATCGGCGAGCATCCCCACGAAGAGCGCCCCGAGCTGCGCCTGCATCACGAGCACGAAGACCAGCCCCATCATGCGACCGTGCATCCGCTCCGGCGCCGCCACCTGCGATCCCGCATAGCTGGAGACCATCCAGAGCCGACCCGCTACACCACTCGCGAGCCCGGTCAGCAGGCATCAGGCGAATCCGAAGGCGAAGCCGTAGAGCACCAGCGAGATCGAGAAGGCCAGCATGCTGCCCATCACCATTAGGCCCGGATGTCCGAAGGCGGGTCGCGCAGCCAGCCCCCCCCGCGACCGCGAGCCCGGCGACCGCCTCTTCCCCTGACCCGCGCATCGCGAGTCGTTGGCAGTGTCGCGTTGCCGACCGGTGCTTTCGTAGTACCGTGTGGCGAGATGATCGCGGCGAGACCATCTCGATGAGGGTCAGAGTGCTGGGCTCGGGGGCGGGCGGCGGCTTCCCGCTGTGGAACTGCAACTGCGAGAACTGTCGCCGCGTGCGCAGCGGAGAGCTCGCCGGCGAGGCGCGTACCCAGTCCTCCATCGCCATCAGCTCCGATGCGCCCGGCGAAGAGGGGCACGCGGACTGGATCCTCGTCAACGCGTCGCCGGACATCCGCGCCCAGCTCGAGTCCTTCCCCGAGCTCCAACCGGGACGACGACGACGAGACACGGCGATTCGTGCGATCGTGCTGGTCGACGCGCAGCTCGACCACACGGCCGGCCTGCTCACCCTTCGCGAGCACGATCGGCCGCTCGAGATCTGGACGACGCGCGCGGTCTACGAGGACCTTTGCGGAGGCTTCCCCGTGTTCACGGTGCTCGAGAAGTACTGCGGCGTGCGCTGGCACGAGATCGGGCTCTCCGGGCGGGCCTTCTCGATCCCCGGCGCCGAGGGAATCGAGCTGCATGCCATCGCCGTCGCGGGCGAGGCGCCGCCCTACTCGCCGCACCGCGGCCATCCGCGGCCCGGCGACACCATCGGCCTGCGGATCGTCGACCGCCGGAGCGAGGGCACACTCATCTACGTGCCCGGGCTCGGCAGTTGGCAGCCCGAGTTCGATGCCATGATGAACGAGGCCCAGTGTGTCCTGATCGATGGCACGCTCTGGACGGACGACGAGCTCAGCTCGACCGGCGTGGGCCTGAAGAGCGGTCGCGAGATGGGACACCTCCAGCAAGCCGGTGCGGGGGGGCTGCTCGACCGTCTGCGCGCCATCGACGGGCCGCGCAGGATCCTCATCCACATCAACAACACCAACCCGCTGCTGGATCCGGGCTCCCCCGAACGGGCGGCGCTCGACGACGCGGGGATCGGGCTGGCCTACGACGGCATGGAGATCACGCTCTGATGACCGGGGCCGCCGAAGCGCCGCTCTCGCGCGAGGCCTTCGAGGCCGAGCTTCGCGCCATGGAGCGCTTCTACCACACGCATCACGAGTTCCAGCAGCGCATGGACGCCGGCGAGCTGGGCCGTGAAGCGATCCGCGGCTGGGTGGCCAACCGCTACTACTATCAGATCAACATCCCGGTCAAGGACGCCGCGATCCTGGCCAACTGCCCGGATCGCCAGGTCCGCCGCCTGTGGATCCAGCGTCTGCTGGACCAGGATGGACCGCCGGAGAGCGACGATCCCCAAGCCGGCGGCATCGAGGCATGGCTGCGCCTGGGCGAGGCGGTCGGGCTCGAGCGCGCAGCGTTGATCGATCTTCGTCATGTGCTTCCCGGCGTACGATTCGCGGTCGACGCCTATGTGAGCTTTGCGCGGCGGGCCCGCTGGCAGGACGCCGCCACTTCGTCGCTGACCGAGCTCTTCGCGCCCAGGGCCCATCAGCGCCGCCTCGACAACTGGCCGGCGCACTACCCCTGGATCGAACGCGGCGGTTACGACTATTTCCGCGGCCGCCTCTCCGAGGCGCGCCGCGACGTCGGGCACGGCCTGGCCATCACCCTCGAGCACTGCACCACGCGCGCGCTGCAGGAGCGGGCAATCGGCATCCTCAAATTCAAGCTCGACATCCTCTGGGCCATGCTCGACGCCATGTGGCTCGCCTACGTGGAGGGGCGACCGCCCTATTTCGGCGCCCCGGGCGGCGGCCGGGCACACCCCTCCGCGGATCGATCATGAGCCCGCAAAGGAAGGGCATGAGCGCCGCCCTCGGTCTGGACCAGAACCTCTTCGTCATGCTCGGCCTGCTGGTCGTGCTCTGCGCGGTCGCCTATGGACGCGGCGGCACCGAGCTGGTCGGCGAAAGCCTGGGCAGCGGGGCGCGGATGCTGCTTCGCTTCGCGTTGATCATCGTGGTCTCCTTCCTGGTGGCCGGGCTCGCAGAGCGGCTGGTCCCCCAGGACTGGGTCCGGATGTCCCTCGGCGACGAGGCGGGATTGCGCGGCATCGTCCTCGCGAGCCTGGCCGGCGTCTTCACGCCCGCCGGCCCCTTCATCTCCATGCCCGTCGCCGCGGCCATGCTGCGCTCGGGGGCTGGACACGGGGCGGTCGTCGCGTTCCTGAGCGCCTGGTCGCTGCTCGCGCTCCACCGATTCATCGCCTGGGAGGTCCCCATCCTCGGCCTGCGCTTCGCCGCGCTGCGCTACGGCATCTCGCTGGTCGTGCCCGTCCTCGCGGGCCTGCTCGTGCGCAGCCTCAGCCGCGCATAGGCGCCGGCGCACCGTGAAGGCTCGCGTCCGGAGCCCGGGTGTCGCCGGGGCGCCCGAGGCTGTATCCTCTGAGGGCGATTCAGCACACACCTGGCGCTTGGGTCTGCGTGTGTGCAGGGGCGTCCCAGCGGCGCCCGACTGGATCGAGAGCGTGGATCGCGCAGCGAGGAGCCCGAGCTTGGATCGTCATCAGCACAGCGACCAGCGAGCACGAGCCAGCGCCGACGTCCGCCGGAGCGAAGGCGCCCGGCGGCCGGCATGGCAGAAGCCGACCGTGGTGGAGGCCGCCTGCGGTCTCGAGATCAACTGCTACGCCACGGGCGACGGCGCGTAGACTGCGCCGATCCCGCGGTGGCGGGCCGATCGGGCGCGCGACCGGGCTCGGATCGTGACCGTGAGGCCGCTGCTGCACGCGGAAAGTCGCCCCAGATTGCCGCGCGGCGTTCGGCTCCGCTTCGATCCCGTCCGCGGCGTCTACGTCCTGCTGGCCCCCGAGCGGGTGCTCTTTCCCGACGAGATCTCCGTGGCCGTCCTCGAGCGCTGTGACGGGTCGCGGTCGGTCTCGCAGCTCAGCGCCGAGCTGGCCCGGCGCTACGAGGGCGCCGAGGCCCAGATCGAGCGGGACGTCCTCGAGCTTCTGCAATCCCTCGCAGACCGGGGGTATGTGAGGTCGTGAGTGCACCGGGACCGCCCGACGGACTGCTGGCCGAGCTGACGCATCGCTGCCCACTGCGCTGCGCCTACTGCTCCAATCCCCTCGACCTGGCCCGGCGAAGCGAAGAGCTCGAGACAGCAGACTGGCTGCGTGTGCTCGTGCAGGCGGCACAGCTCGGAGTCCTTCAGGTCCACTTCTCGGGCGGCGAGCCCACGCTCCGTCCCGACCTCGAGCAGCTGATCGCCGAAGCGCATCGACTCGAGCTCTACTCGAACCTCATCACGTCCGGCGCGGCACTCGACGACGCGCGCCTCGGCGCCCTCGAGGCGGCGGGCCTCGACCACGTCCAGCTCAGCTTCCAGGACACCCGCGGCACCGACGGCGACGCCATGGCGGGCCATCGGGGCGCCCACGAATCCAAGCTCGAGATCGGCCGCGCGATCCGGGCGCGTGGCCTGCCGCTCACCGTCAACGCGGTGATCCACCGCGGCAACATCGATCGCATCCCGGACTTCATCGAGCTGGCGCTGGATCTCGGCGCGCGCCGGATCGAGATCGCGAACGTGCAGTACCACGGCTGGGCCGAGCGCAATCGGTCCGCACTGCTCCCCCGACGCGCCCAGCTCGAGCGCGCGCGCGGCGTGGTCGAAGCGGCCCGGCAGGCGCTGCTCGGCCGCCTTCAGATCGACTTCGTCCCGCCCGACTACTACGGCCGACGTCCGAAGGCGTGCATGGATGGATGGGGGCGCCGCTTCATCACGGTCACGCCCCGGGGCCTCGCCCTGCCCTGCCACGCCGCCCACTCGATTCCGGGCCTGCGCTTCGACGATGTGCGCGAGCGGCCGCTTGCCGAGATCTGGTCCGAGAGCGAGGCCTTCGAGCGCTTTCGCGGCGAGGCCTGGATGCGCGAGCCCTGCGCGAGCTGCGAGGCGCGCAGCCGCGACTTCGGCGGCTGCCGATGCCAGGCGCTCGCCCTCACCGGGGCGGCCGAGAACGCCGATCCCGTTTGCGAGTACTCGCCCCACCGCGGGCGCGTGGACGACCTGATCGCCGAGGCCGAGGCCGATCATGGCCGCCCGCCGAAGCTGCGTGGCGCCCATCGACACCGCGCGTCATGAGCGCCGCGCCCCGGGGCCGATCGAAGGGCCTCGGAGCCCGGTCCGCACATGGGGCGGACCACGTGTCGCCAGGGACTCGCCGGGCACCCTAGAATCCCTGGAGAAGGGGTGAGATCCGCGCCGTGAACATTGCCCTCACGTTCAATGCCTGCGCCTCGTTGCTCTTCGGGCTCGTGGCGCTCTACGTCTGGCGGCACCGTCCGCCGTCGTTGCTCTGGCCCAGCCTCCTCCTGGTCCAGCTGCTCGCCCTGCTCTGGATCGGCGGGGATTCACTGACGCATCTGGCCGGCGACGACATGGTCCTCGAGCAGGTGGGGATCTTTGCCATCTATGCGGGCAGCTCGGGCATGGTCGCCGCCTGGTGGGTCCTCTGGCTGCGCTTCGCCGAGAGCCTCGGGGCGCGCCCGCGCTGGGCGAGCACGAGCGTCGAGCGCGCACCGATCGTGCTCGCCGCCCTGGTGACGCTCGCCGCGCTCACGAACCCCTGGCATGGCCAGCTCCTCACTCCGGTACTCGGCGGCCGCAACGAATACCACTGGCTCTGGTACACCCTGATCGTGCCCGCGCACCTCTGCCTTCTGGCGAGCGCGGTGGGCTACGCACACCTGCGTCATCGCTTCGACGACGCGCCGGCGACGCGCCGACAGTGCGCGATCCTGCTGCTGGCGACGCTCAGCGGCATCGCGAGCAATGCCGCCTACACGTGGCTCCCCATCGACTGGCCCCTCGACCTGACCATCGCCGGCGGCCTGCTGACGGGCCTCCTCTTCGTGGCCGGCATCTATCGCGGCAAGCTCTTCGATCTCTCCCCGCTGGCGCTCAACGCCCTGCTCGAGGAGGATCCCGTCGCGTTGCTGATCGTGAGCGCGAAGGGTCGCCTGCTCTACGCCAACGCGAGTGCGCATGCGCTCTTCGGGGACGAGGCGCTCGTGCCCTACGCGCCCGTCGAGCCGCTGCTGCGCAGCGCGCTGCGTCCGCCCGAGCCCGGTGACTCCCGCTTCTCCCTGGAGCAAGCACGGCGTGCGCTGCGGGAGGGCGAGCGCGGCGCCCACTACCTGATGCCGAACGTCGGCCGGGGCACTTCGCGACTGTGGGTGAGCGTCCAGGCGCTCGGGGGACGGAGCGGATCACCCTCCCCCCTCGCCCTCCGCCTTCACGACGTCACCCAGCTCCACAGCCTCGAGTCCGAGCTGCAGCGGATGGAGCAGCACCTCGCGCGGGCCGACCGATTGCGAAGCCTCGGCGTGCTGGCCGCCGGCATCGCCCACGAGGTGAACAATCCGGTCGGCTCTTCGCTGCTCTCCGCCGAGTATGCCCTCCGCGTCGATCGCGAGGCCGGAAGCGATCAGGAGCGGCTGCTCGTGTTGCGCGAAGCGCTGCACACCACCATCGAGCAGAATCAGCGCGCCGCGCGCGTCACGCGCAACATGCTGCGCTTCGCGCGCGAGGGGAGCGGCGAGCGCGTCGCGGGCGATCTGCGACCGATCGTGCACGCAGCCATCGACCTCACCCACACCCACGCGCGGCAGACGGGCGCGTACGTGGGCACCGAGCTTCCGGAGGCCTTGCCCCTGGTCGACTTCAACGCGATCGAAATCGAGCAGGTGCTCGTGAATCTGCTCCACAACGCCATGACGTCGGGCAAGCCGGGTCGCCACGTCCAGGTCGCCATCCACCCGGCCGTCGATTGCGCACAGATCGTCGTGACCGACGACGGCGAGGGCATGGGCGCCGACGAGACGGCGCGCGCCTTCGAGCCCTTCTACTCTGCCCGGCGGGGGGGCTCGGGCACGGGACTCGGCCTCTCGGTGGTCCACGGCAACGTCAGTGACCACGACGGCCGGGTCTTCCTCGAGAGCGCGCGCGGTGTCGGCAACGCGGTCACCGTGGAGCTGCCCTGGTCGCGCAGCGGCGTGGTCTGAGGCGGGCCCGCACCCGTTGGGTGTGCTTCTCCCTTCAGATGAGGGCGCGATGGGACGCTCTATCCGCCTGACGGGCCGCGACTGGGCCCGCTGGAGGAGGAGATCCGATGCTTCGCTACCCCTTTGTGCTCGGAGTGCTCGCGGTCCTCGCTCTCGCAGCGGCGGCCTGCGGCAACCGGATCAGCGCGCAGCAGGAGATCCGCTTCGCGGACGACCAGCTGCACATGATGCTTCCCGGAGACTGGGAGAAGCTCGAGCTCGGCGACCCGGAGCGGACGGCCTTCATGCACCGCAGCCTGCCCGGCGTCAGCCTGGTGCTCGAGAACGAAGGCTTCGAGTGGGAGGGCCCGCCCATGCCCAATACCGCCCTGCGCGCCATGATCGGCAAGGAGCTCAACGCCGAGTACGGCCGGGTCACCAGCCGCATCACCTTCAACCGCTGCGCGCTGAACTCCTATCCGCGCGAGCGCTCCATCGACGGCCAGCGCTACGCCACCCAGAACTGGGTGCTCTCCAGACTCATCTACGGTGATCGCTTCATCTCCCGCGTCGCCTTCTCGCTCCGCGTGCCCGAGGCGCAGCAGGCTGATCCGAAGATCGCCGCCCTCACCGAAGCCATGGACGAGGCCATCGGGAACGCGACCATCACCGATCCGATGGATCATCGCCGCTCGGCGCACTGAGCAGTGCGCGCGCCCTGGGAGAGCGAGGCCCGCGGGCCCCGGCGCCGAGCCGATCGCCCGGTCCGACAGGTGCGATCCAGCGGGGTGCGGCCAGTCCGAGCAGGCTCGGCCCCTCGGCGCGGCGCGCCTCGTGGATCGTCCTGCGAGCTTCGTGCGGGCAGATCGTTCGGCTCGGTGGCCGGCCGCGCTATCGAACGACCACGTCGGAGACCCTCGCCTTGCAGTCGTTCGCGCCGATGAATGCGCGGACACCGGAAGGCAGGTAGTGCGCGTCCTCGAGGCTCGCGTATACCGCGCATCGCTCGTCGGGCGCCCTCAATCGCTCGTCGCGGGCCAGCTCTGCGAGCACCTGGACACGGTCCGCCGTGTCGTCCGACATGCGCAGTCCGCCGCCGGCCTCGGTGTCGAGGAGCATGAACTGTCCCCGGTCGGCCTCCCACGCCTCCCAGCGCGGAAGATCACCGTCTCGGCCGCGTCCCGGATCGCCCGCCGCTGCGAACTGCGCCCAATAGGACCCGATGTCGTGCGAGAGCTGCATGGCCGCCGGCCGCACATCGTCCGGGTAGAACGCGCCGGTGACCGGTCCGAAATAGAGGCGCCCGAAGACGAAGCCGATGTCGAGCCCGTGCGAGGCGCCGAGCAGCTCCGAGAGATCGAGCCAGAGCAGGCTGCCCTCCTCGTCCCAATCGAGCCGGTAGGCGAAGGCCTGTGACCGCCCGGCCCGGGCGATGGCGGCAGCGGGCTCGTCCACCGCGGCCGCCTTCCAGATGCGCGTGCCGTACTCGGTCTCGATGTCGTACATCCGCTTGTCCTTGAACCAGAGGGGGACGCCGGCCAGCCGGGCGAGGTGGGGCGACTCGAAGGCCTCGAAGAACCGGGCTTCGTCGCGGGCGGTCCCGAAGACTACCGGCACCGGGTTGTACTCGCCGCGTGCGAGCGCCTCGGAGGGGTCCATGTCGGGGAGGACGTGTCCATCCCGCAGCAGCGTCGGAAGCGCGTACATCCCGCCTCGGCTCTCGAAGACGGAGAAGAGCTCGTCGACGGACTTCGACCGCAGATAGGCGCGGATCCGCTCGGGCGCCCACTCCGCGATCAGGCGCCGCGCCCCCGCGCGATCGGCCGCGAGTCCCTCGGCCTCGACCAATGCGTAGAGCACCTCGCTCGAGCTGCGCGGATGGCCCGGCACCGGGTCGTCCACCGCGTTGCTCGCCTCGTGCATCTCGAACGTCTCGCTGCCCCCGGAGCTCTGGATGATCGCGCCGTGGAAGAGCCCGGCGGCGCGGGGCGAGGTGAGGAGCGAGAGGACGTCCACGCCGCCGGCCGACATGCCGAAGACGGCGACGCGATCCGGATCGCCCCCGAAGACCTCGATGTTCTCCTGGATCCAGCGCAGCGACGCGATGGTGTCGAGCGTCCCGTAGTTGCCGGATCGATCCTCCGGGTCGGCCTCTGCATCGTGCAGCGCCGGATGGTGGAACCAGCCGAGCATGCCCAGTCGGTACTGCACGATCACCACGACGACCCGCTGATCCACCGCGAGATTGGTCGCGTCGTAGTAGCGCGAGGCGCCCCAGGTGTTGCCGCCGCCCTGGACCCAGAGCATGACGGGCAGGCGCTCATCCCCTGTCGGAACGTCTCCCGGCTCGAACGCCGGTGCGTAGACGTCGACGAAGAGGCGGTCCTCGCTGCCGCGCACCTCGGTCGAGCCGAAGCCCTCCACGGCCGCTGAGATCGGCCCCGCGAACTGCGAGCAGGCGGCTCCGAACTCGGTGGCATCCCGCGTTCCCGCCCAGGGCTGCGGGGGCTGTGGCGCCCTCCAGCGAAGCGCCCCGCCGGGCGGCGCCGCGTAGGGGATGCCGCGCCAGACGTGCGCGCCGCCCGCGCTGCGAAGGCCGACGAGCCTGCCCTGCCTCAGCTCACGCAGGGTCGAGTCGTCGCGATCGGCCTCGAGGCCGAGCAGGTCGGGACGATGGCCGGCGTTGAAGCCGAACGTCACCAGCGCGGCGAGCAGGACCGCGTAGAAGAGCCTCCGTCGCTTCAGCATGATTCAGTCTCCTTCGATGATCCTGGCCGGATGATCCTGGCCGCGCCGCCGTGGACGACGCCCAGGTAGGTCTCGAACTGCTCGCGGGCGAGCGCGTCGTCCGCGAGCGGATAGGCCGCCCCCAGCCTCGTCGCGGCGGCGAAGCCCGAGATCGTCGCGACCTCGTGGGTGTTGGCGAGGGTCCAGGAGCCGGCGTAGAAGGTGCGCTGGCGCCCCTGCAGAAAACGGAGCCAGGGAACGACCCGAACGAAGTGTTGCCAGGTGTGCGAGAACTGCACCCAGGGCTTCGCGAAGAGGACCTTGTTCCGATCGATCTCATCGATCGTCCAACGCCGTTGATCGTTGCCCCGATCGAGGAAGATCGTCTGATAGATCGATCGACCCAGCTGAGGCTGGTAGTGCGACAGGTCGAAGGACATCTCGATGCGGTCGGTCGCGTCGGGGTAGGTCCGGATGAAGTACTGGTCGCCCCGCTCGTCATCCACGTCGTAGTACTTCTCCATGTACGCGCGGTCCGTATGGGTGACGGTGATGTCGTGGAAGTACTGGACCGCTCCGAGCACCCGCCGCTCCGCGGCGCTCGGGCGATCGAGCAGCCCGAGAGCCACGTCCGCCGGACAGGCAAAGATCACATGATCGAAGGATGCGCTCTGACCGCGCGTGTCCGTCGCGATCACGCCGTCCGCGCCCCGGCTCACGAAGCCGACCGGCCGCTCGAAGTGGAACCGTGCGCGGCCGGTCTTCTCGATCGCCTCGACCAGCGCGGCGTAGATCTCCGAGAGCCGGTCGAACGAGAACATCGGCGGTCGCTGGGAGAGGAGCCGCTCGGGGTCGAAGTCGAACAGGCGCAGCTTCTCGTCCCGGAAGACGCGCGCGATCAGCGCGGCCGAGACTCGCCGCGTCTGATTGCCGGTCCCGAAGAAGAGAGCGACGAGCGGGTAGAGCATGTGGTCCCGGAAGTCCTTCGAGAAGCGGCCAGCGCGCAGCGCCAATCCGATCGGGACGAGCGCGGAGAGCGGCTCGAGCCGATCGATCCAGTCGAGGAGCGTCCCGAACCGTCGGATGTCCGGGCGCAGCCGCTCGACGAGGGGGGTCGTGGCGGTGTTGTTCCACGCCGTCGCGTCGCGCCCGAAGGAGACCCGGAAGTCCACCGGCCGCGGCTCGAAGCCCACCTGCTCGTGAAGCCAGAGCGTGTTGCGGTAGGTCGGGCTACCGCCCTGAACGCCGTCGTTGAGCCAGCTTGCCGCCTGCTCGCCCTCGTCGATGCGCTCACTGGTCGCGACGCCGCCCGCCTGCGGGGCGGCCTCCCAGACTTCGACCTCGAAGCGATCGGTTCGGCTGAGGGCCCACGCGGCAGCCGTTCCGGCCGCGCCGCTTCCAACGACCAGGACGCGCGTCGGTGAGAGGGTGGATCGGTCCTCCATGTCTAACTCCTGTCTCGTTGTTACGAGACACAAGTTAATCTACGGATGGAAGCCGACCAGTCGGCCTCTCGTGGGCCGAGCCAGAGCGGTGGGACGTACCTGAAGCCGCCTCATGCGACGGTTGGCCCCCGTGGGGCCAAACGGCTCCACGCTCGCCTCGCCGAGCGCTTGGCCCGACATGGGGGCATGCCGTCCGGTCAATCGGCGTCTCATGCATCCACACCCGCTGCACTCCTCCGGCCTTTCGACCTTCGGCAGGCGGCCCCTTGGCCCCGTGTCGTTGCCACGGGGGATACCGGGCTTGTCGAACACTTGTCTAATTGCTGTCGATGTTTAATCTCGCTTTCGATCAGACAGATAGAGTGCGTTGAGAAGAAGATCGCCCGAGGGAGGGGCTCGATTCCATGAGAGAAGCCGACCGATCTGCGCCCAACCGCTTCGACACCGAAGCCAGCCGCAGGCGCCCGTCCCGGGCGAAGGAGGGCGGGGACAAGGAAACAGCCTCCGGCGGCGCGTCCAATCGACGCAAGAACCCTGTGCCCGCCTGGGTCCCCATCGTCGCCGCCATCGGCCTGGGCTTCGCAATCCAGAGCTTCTTCGCGGCTGCCGCCCGCCCGCCCGTAGTGCCTTATAGCGAGTTCGAGGCGCTGCTCGAGCAGGACGAGGTCGCCGAGGTGGTCGTTCAAGGAGACCTGCTTCGTGCCCTGCTGAAGACCCCGCGCAGCGACGGGTCCGAGAGCGTGATCACGCGTCGCTTCGATCCGTCCCTCGCGCAGTCGCTCGCCGAGCGTGACATCGTCTACTCGAGTCAGCCGGTCAACGACTTCATCCCGCGAATCCTCTCCTGGCTGCTGCCGGTCGTCCTCTTCTTCGGACTCTGGCTCTTCGTGATGCGGCGCATGGCGAGCGCCGGCGGCATGGGACCCGGCGGCGTGCTCTCGATCGGCAAGAGCAAGGCCAGGGTCGTCGCCGAAGACGACACGGAGACGCGATTCGCGGACGTGGCCGGTGCCGATGAGGCAGTGGGGGAGCTCGCGGAGGTCGTCGACTTCCTCCGAGACCCGCGTGCCCACGGGCGGCTCGGGGCGCGCATGCCGAAGGGTGTGCTGCTGGTCGGTCCACCGGGCACCGGCAAGACCCTGCTCGCGCGGGCCGTGGCGGGCGAGGCGGGCGTGCCCTTCTTCTCGATCAGCGGCTCGGAGTTCGTCGAGATGTTCGTGGGCGTCGGCGCGGCGCGCGTGCGGG
>CAZQMY010000090.1:0-17558 GCA_964594405.1 uncultured Spirochaetaceae bacterium
GTCGACCATACCCCCCGCAACGGTGATGCGTTTCCGCGCTCCGACGGACGCGGTCGGTGGAATCCAAATGCCCCTCCCCCGTCTCTTCCTCGCCATGATCGCCGGCCTGCTGCTGGTCGGAATCGGATCCGGCTGCTCGGCTTCACCTCCGTCGGAGGGATCGAGGCCGATCGACGACGTGTCGCGAGCGTCGGCCGAGGCGGACCTGAGCAGGCTCTGCGAGGGAAAGGCCGAACGGATCAGGTGCCGCCTCAGCGCATCGCTCTTCACCGTCTATGCCCACGCGCTCGGCGACCCGGCAAAGCGCGCTCCGCAGCTCAGGCTGATGCCCCTCGCGGAGGCGGGGCGGACCCTCTTCGAGCTCGCCGCCGACAGCGAGCCCGTCGAGATCCAACGTCGCTACGCAGTGATGCGTACGGTGGTCGGCGGCCTCGACCTGCTGCAGCCCGGCTGCCTGTCCTCGACTGCGCTCGAGTTCCTCACGGCCACGCGCGCACCGATCGATGCGATCCGCACACAGATCGATCTGGCGCTCCAGCGGCTCGCTCCCGAGCCGCCGATCTGTCTGCGTCCCGTCCCGGCCCCCAGCAGCGTGCCACCGCACCTGATCAGGCCGATCACCGAGGAGCTCGAGTCGACGATCCTCACCATGGACACCTGGGCCCCGCTCTCGTGCCCCTTTACCCCGCTCCCGGATCCTCCTGGCGCCGGCGAGGTCTGCAACGGCACGTCAGAGATTCCGGCGGGCACCGTGACCGCCAGGAGCTACATCGAGGTGGACCGCAACCTCGACACGCTGCGCGCCCTCTTCGACCCGCAGAGCTGGGACGACGTCCGCGAATGCGTGACCTACTTCGAGCAGGCGTGCGTGGTCGATGCCGACAACGAGTGCAAGAGCTGCCCGCCCGAGGCGGGCTCGGAGTGGACCGATCGGCTCTACGAGCGATTCGTCGTGACGTGGGACCCGATCTTTCCGAACACCGGGAACACGTCGAGTCTGAGCGTCTATCTGGATGTGACGTCCGAGCCCGCGATCAACCACCACCGCGTCGACTATAGCCTGGACAAGCATGCGTTCTCGAGGATCGGGAACAACACCAGCGGCAGGATCGTCGTCGACCAGGGCTATTCGGAGATCAGCTACGTGACGGATCTGAAGAGTCGAATCGAGGTCGTCAAGCGGATACGCTTCGAGGACTGGACGGATGTGAGCGGCAACCCGATCGACGAATCCGTGAACTACGTGGCGGATGTGATGTTGAAGGAGCTCGCCGATTCGACCGCGAAGTACGCCTGCTGCACAGAGCCCGAGGACCAGGGCTGCCTGAGCCCGCAGGGCAGCCCCGTCCTCCTTCCGGACTGATCAGCCGTGATCTCGAGTGCGAAGTCCCGGGCTGGGGTACCCTGGGCCCGACTCCGGACCGCCAGAGGGGAGCAGTCATGAGCAACCATCCGAGCTACCTGAAGTCCCTGTTCGAGTACTACAGCAACCTGAGCAACGACGCGGTGGACCTGGTGGGCAAGCTCGCGCAGGGAACGCAGGGCGACGCGACGAAGATCAGCGAGCTCAACGCCGAGGCCATCTCGCTCTGGACGCGCGGCCTCCTCGGCCCATGGGCGCCCCTGCTCGTCGGCAATCCGTGGGCGGTTCCGAAGATCCAGTTCAATCTCGAGGCTGGCGAGACGTCGGGCACCAAGACCTACAACTGGATGGGCCCGACCGGCATCACGCTGGACTGGTCCAGCCTGAAGCGGGTTGCCGGCAGCGCTGCACCGAGCACGCTTGCCAAGAGCAAGCTCACCGTCAGCTTCGCGAATACCGGAGGCCTCACCATCCAGCTGACCGGTCTGCCCAGCTCGCTCACCGTGGACAACGTCTACGAGTCGATCGTGACGAACGAGAGCACGGGCTCCCAGGTCGCGATCGTCGTGCTGGTCATCGTGCCCTAGCGGAGGCCAGAAACGTTCTGTGCCCGCCTCGATGGGCGCGATCTGTTCGGAGGCCACACCACCAGGCCGGACTGTCGTTGGCGCGTATGCCATGGAGCACGTCGGGAGTGCCGGCTGAGTTCATCGTGTCGTATGCAATCCGGGCTGATGCCGCCCGGCTCGAGCCGTGCTCCATCGAATCGACCATGGGCCTGAATTGGCACATGTGCTTGGAATTCCGAGGTTTTCGGGCCCGCCGCGAGCCAGGATCGCAGCGACGGCCCTGTGAATCACTCGAATCGAGCACTATGCTTCGGGCGAAAGCTGGATTTCCCCGCGGGACAATTGCTCCCGCGTCGCCCGATCTCGATTGGACTGCCAAGATCACGCTCGGCCAACGGGCTCCGAAGTGCTTCGCAGCGCCCGACGCGAGCTTCGAGCCCTGCTCCCTTCTGGGGCTTCCAGGCGGACCATTCGGGACGCGGCACGGCCGCAGATCAACCTGCATCGCCTCCCCGACCAGCCGGCTCGGTGGAGCTTCGAAGGTCATCAGACCATGAGCGCTCACCCAGATCCCTCACGAAACCTCGCCACCGTCGGCTTCATGCTGGCGGGCGCGCTCGTGATGGGCGCCTGCAGTGAGGGCTCGCCGGAATCCGAAGCCGAACAGATCACCGTCTCGCCTTCGCTCTCGACCGACGGCGTCTATCAGGTCCGCTGGCAGGGGCTCGGGGCCGTCGCCGTGGAGGTCGAAGAGTCTGCGTCGCCAGACTTCGACGTGCACCGCGCCGTGTACCGCGGAGAGGACAAGGCCACCACCATGACCGGGCGCGAGGACGGGACGTGGTACTACCGGGTCCGCGAGGTCGGCAGCGCGACCCCCTCCGATGTCTCGGCGCGCGTCGACGTCCGGCATCACTCGCTGCCCCGCGCGTTCGGCTATTTCGCCGTGGGCCTGATCGTCTTCGCCGCGACGACGACCCTGGTGTTCGCGGCCGACCGGAGGACCGGAGATGGCTGAGCAGATCTCGGTCGACGCCGACCGACTCATCGCGGATCTCACGGCGCTCGCCAGCATCGGACGCAACGACGAAGGCGGCATCGACCGCCGGGCCTTCAGCGCCGCCGACATGGCCGGGCGGCAGTGGCTCAGGGAGCAGCTCGAGAGCCTCTCGATCGAGTCCCGGCTCGATGGCGCGGCCAACGTCATCGCGGTGCTGCCCGGCCGCGACCGCGCTCTGGCCCGCGTCGTCACAGGCTCGCACCTCGACACCGTTCCCGGCGCCGGTCAGCTCGACGGCGCGCTCGGGGTGGTGGCAGGGCTCGAGGTGCTCCGTACGCTCGCGATCCACCAGATCGAGCTCTCGCGTGACGTCGAGCTCGTCGCGTTCTCGGACGAGGAAGGCCGCTTCGGCGGCATGCTCGGATCGGCGGCGATGAGCGGGCAGCTCACGCCCGAGTTCCTCGAGCAGGCTGAAGACCTCGACGGAATTCGCTTGCGCGACGCCATGGCCGAGTGCGGCATGCGCGCGGCGGATGCGCTCACGGCCGAGCGCGAGCCGACCTCGATTCACGCCTTCGTCGAGCTCCACATCGAGCAGGGACCGGTTCTCGATCGATCGGGCGAGCCCATCGGGCTGGGCGATGCGATCACCGGGCTCTTCCGCTGGGACGGGCGCTTCGTCGGCGAGGCGAACCACGCCGGCACGACGCCCATGTCGATGCGGCGCGACGCCTTTCGCGCGATCGGCGAGCTCTCGGGCCAGATCGACCGCATCCTCGAGGAACACGGCAGCCTTCGTAGCCGGGCGACCATCGGCCGGGTGGAGCTCGAGCCTGGCGTAGCCAACGTCGTCCCCGGCGTCGCCCGCTTCTCGCTCGAGGTTCGAGACACGGACACCCCGGTCCTGGCCGCGCTCTCGGATGCGTTCCGACGCACCTGCTCCGCCATCGCCCGTCGACACGAGCTCTCCTTCGAATTCGAGGTGACGAGCGAGCTGGCGCCGACCTCGTGTCACGAGCGGGTGATGGCCGCCATCGGGAAGGCCTGCGCGGGACTCGGCGTGGCGCCCACGACCATGCCCAGCGGCGCCGCCCACGACGCGCAGATGATGGCGAACGTCGCCCCGGCTGGCATGATCTTCGTCCCGAGCCGCATGGGCAGGAGCCACTCACCCGCCGAGTGGACGGCGCCCGCCGATCTCGTCCGTGGTACGGACGTCCTTCTCCACACCATCATGGAGCTCGCCCGTTGACCAAGCCCAACGAAGAAGACGTTCCCGAGGCCGAAGCGCCCGCGGTGGACCATCCGGAGTTCCTCAACGTCGACCCGCTGCGACAGAACTACCGCGAAGCGTTCACCGAGACGCCGGCCCTCCAGCGCTCGTTGATCGGGGCCCATACCGCCCTGCTCTGCATCGACATGCAGTACCTCGACGCGGTGCCGGGATTCGGAGTGTTCGCGGACGCCGAGGCTTCGGGTGTGCCCCGTGAGGCGCAGGAGTACTACTTCGATCGACTCGACCGCATCGTGCTGCCCAACGTGCGGCGCCTCCAGGACGCGTTTCGGAGCTCGGGCCTCGAAGTCATCCACACGCGCATCCGCTCGCTCACGCGCGATGGCCGGGATCGCAGCCCGGGCCACAAGCGGCTCGGGCTGCACGCCGCACCGTGCTCCAAGGAGGCGCAATTCGTCGAGCAGGTGGCGCCCGAGCCGGACGAGATCATCATCGACAAGACGGCCTCTGGCGTCTTCAACTCGACCAACATCAACTACGTGCTGCGCAACCTCGGCATCAACGGCCTCTTCGTCACCGGCGTCTACTCCAACGAGTGTGTCTCGACTGCGATTCGCGACGCCTGCGACCTCGGCTACTTCGTGACGCTCATCTCGGACGGCTGCGCGACCGTGACCCCGGAGCTCCAGCACGCGGCCATCATGGTCATCAAGGACCGCTTCGCCCGCGTCCTCTCCACTGCAGAGGCCATCGCGGAGGTCGAGTCCACCCTGAGCGATCCGGATGAGTGAGCTTCAGGACGCCATCCTCGACCCGCGGATCGGGTGGGCCATCCTCGCGGCTTTCAGCGCGCTGTGGGTTGCGCTGGGCTGGTGGCTCGGACGGGACGCCGAGGACCTGGAGGGCTTCATGCTGGCCGGTCGCCGCGTGGGGCTGGCCCTGGGGACCGCCACGGCCATGGCGACCTGGGTCACGAGCAACACCACCATGGCCGCACCGCAGCTCGCGCTGCAGCTCGGTGTCTGGGGGATGATCGGGTACTCGCTCGGGGCGACGGGGCTTCTTCTCTTCGCTCCGCTGGCGAGGCGGATCCGGGCCCTCATGCCCGGCGGCTACACGAGCGGCGACTTCGTGCGCATCCGCTACGGCGTGGGGGCGTGGCGAGTCTTCCTCTTCATCTCCATCGTCTACGCCATGGGCTGGCTGATCTCCATGGGGACGGCCGGCGGAGTGCTCGTCCAGGCGCTCACGGGCATCGAGTATCGATGGGGCATGAGCGTGATCGTCGGGATCTGCGTGCTCTACACGCTGCTCGGCGGACTGCGGGCGGTGATCGGGACCGACTTCGTCCAGACGATCATCATCCTCGTCGGCGTGTCGTGGCTGGCGTGGATGGCCATCGACATGGTCGGCTTCGAGCGGATGCACGAAGCAACGCTGGCCGAGCGACCGGCACTGCTCGACCTGCTCCTGCCCGCCGCCATCATGTTCCTCTTCAACAACCTGCTCTTCGGCATCGGAGAGATCTTCCACTCGAACGTCTGGTGGAGCCGAGCGTTCGCCTTTCGTGAAGGCGTGGGGCTGCCCTCCTATCTGATCGCGGGCGCGCTCTGGCTACCGGTCCCGGTGGTGGCTGGGTTCGTATCGCTCACGGTGCCGGCGCTGGACCTCAACGTGCCCTCCGCCGACATGGTCGGACCGCTGGTCGCGGCGCACATCGCTGGGCAGGCGGGCGCGGTCCTGGTCTTCATCGTCGTGTTTGCCGCGCTGGCGTCCAGCCTGGATTCACTGCTCGCCGCGACCTCGGATCTGGTGCTGACCGACCTGTACAAAGGCCATTTCCGCCCCGATGCCAGCGATGCAGAGCTCGCCCGCGCTGCGCGCTACGTCGTCGTCGGGCTGGGAATCCTGACCTGGGCGCTGTGTATGCCACGGATCGCCACGCTGGCGGCGCTGCTCCACTTCACCGGAGCCTTCGTCGCCAGCACGATCTGGCCCATCGCCGCCGGCCTGTACTGGCGGAAGGCGAGCCCGCTGGGTGCGACGCTGGGCATGGTGCTCGGGACGCTGGCGGGCCTCTATGGCTACTACAGCACCGGATTCTACGTCGCCGCACTGACCTCTGCCGCCGTGTCGATGATCTGCGTGATCTCGATGGTCCGGCTGCAGCCAGATGATTTCGACTGGGAGGCGCTCAGACAATGAAGATCGATGGAGCCGACGTCGGCGGATCGACGGTTGCCCCGATGCGACGAGGAGACACGAGATGACCGTGACAGCGACAGCCCTGGAGATCCTGGTCACCTGCGCGCTCGCCGTGAGCACGCTGGCTCCCGTTCTTCTCATCGGGCTCTTCGTTCGCGACGCGAGGAGGGGGGATCTATGGTGACCCGCGACCGGCACGCCGCCTTCAGAACGCCGCTGGACGACGAGCCGCGGCTCGACACCCAGGGCTTCGAACGCCCTCGGAACTTCATGGAGAAGATCGCCGAGGATCTCTCCCCGCTGCTCGAGATCGCGAACCGGCCGATCATCTCCGCACGTCAGTTCGATCGCGCGCAGACCGTCCAGCTCTGCCGTCTGGCCGCTCGCTACGAGACGCAGCCCCAGCTGATCAACCGGCCGCTGACCGGCAAGCTGCTGATCAGCGCCTTCTACGAACCGAGCACGCGGACGCGCCTTTCCTTCGAGAGCGCATGGCACCGACTCGGGGGCGACGTCATGTCCATCACCGATCCTCAGTCGACGGGTCTGGCCAAGGGCGAATCGCTCACCGACATCGCCGAGATGCTCAACCATTACGGCGACGTCGTCGTGCTCCGCGACTCCAACGAGAATTCCATCTACTCGATGCTCGAGACGCTGCGAATCCCCATCGTCAACGCGGGCAACGGCCTCGACGAGCACCCCACCCAGGCCCTCGCCGACGTCTACGCGCTGCTCAAATGGCGCCCGGAGCTCCTCGACGTGGAGGGCCACACCGAGCTCGCCCGCATCGGAATCGTCGGCGTCCCTTCGTCGATGAGAACGGTGCGCAGCCTCCTCATCCTGCTCTCGCAGTTCGCGCACGGCCTCGACGAGGTCACGCTCATCACCGACGAAACCAGCCCCTTCGCCGAGGGCCAGCGGGAGCAGCTCGAAGAGGCAGGGCTTCGGTTCAACGTGACCAACGACATGGACGGCGTCCTCCCGACGTTGGACGTCGTCTACATCAACGCGATCGCGTGGAAGGGCGATGACTACGAGTCGTTCGGAGTCCGATTCCGGCTGCACGCCAAGTCGCCGCTCAAGCCGTCCGCGATCGTGCTTCATCCTCTCGCTCGCGGTGGCGAGCTGGATCGCGATCTCGATTCGACACTCCACAACTGGTACTTCGCGCAGGCGCGAGGAGCCGTATTCGTCCGCATGGCGCTGCTTTCGGCCATGCTCAAGAGCTACGTCTAGCCATGCATCGGCCCGAGGCCGGGCCCCATGGGAGGGAGCAGTAAGATGTGCGGAATCGCCGGGATGTTCACTGCGGACGCAGAGAGGCCGATCGACCCCGATCTGCTCGTATCCATGGCGGCCATCCAGCACCACCGGGGTCCGGATGGATTCGGCTGGGCGGCCATGCCCGGCGTGGGCATGAGCCACGCACGGCTCTCCATCATCGACCTCGACGAGTCGCGCGGGCGCCAGCCCTTCGCGAGCGCTGACGGACGCCTGCTGCTCGCCAAGAACGGCGAGCTCTACGACTACAAGCGGATCCGCGCCGAGCTGACTTCCGAAGGCGCGCGATTTTCGACCAAGAGCGACTCGGAGATCATCCTGCACCTGCTGCCCCGCCTCGGTCTCGACCGGACGCTCACCCACCTCCGAGGCGAGTTCGCCTTCGCTCTCTACGATCGCGACCGGGACGAGTTGCTGCTCGTGCGGGATCGCTTCGGCATCAAGCCCCTCTACTACACGGTCCTCGACGATCAGGTCGTCTTCGGCTCCGAGCTCAAGGTGCTGTTCGCGCATCCCGACGTCCCCCGACGCTTCGACCCGGCGGGCGTCTTCCACCAGCTGATGCAGACCATCGTGCCGGGCACGACTGCCTTCGAAGGCATCCGGCAGGTATCCCCAGGCCACGTCGTTCGCATCCGGCGCAAGGGAGGCCGGCTCACCACGGACGAGCTCAACTATTGGGACATGGAGTTCCCCCTCGCGGGCGAGCACGCGAGGCTCGAGGATCGCGAAGCCATCGAAGCGGTTCGCGATCATCTGCTCGAGGCCGTCCAGCTGCGGCTGGAAGCCGACGTACCGGTGGGCTGCTATCTCTCCGGCGGCATCGACTCGTGCTCCATCCTGGGCCTCGCCGCCGCGACGCAGCAATCTCCCGTCAAGGCCTTCACCATCGGCTTCGACAGCGACGAGTACGACGAGACGCCCATCGCCCGAGAGATGGCCGAGTCGACCGGAGCGAGCCAGGACGTCCTCAAGCTCGACGCCACGCACCTCTACGATCACTTCGAAGAGACCCTCTGGCACACCGAGCGCACCATCTACAACACCCTGGCCGTCGCCAAGCTGCTCATGAGTCGCCACGTCCGGGATTCGTCGTACAAGGTAGTCGTCACCGGAGAGGGCTCGGACGAGCTCTTCGCCGGCTACCCCGCCTTCCGCAACGACCTCTTCCTGCACGCCGGAGACGAGCTGCCTGCAGAAGAGCGCGCACGGTGGCGTCAGGCCCTCCACGAGCAGAACGCGCTCTTCAAGGGCGCGATGCTCTCCGAGGACGTCGTCACCTCCAGGGCGCTGGATGCGAAGATCGGCTTCACGCCCGCCTGTCTACAGCCATGGCTCGGCGCCGCGCGCCACGTCCAGGGGCTCATGCACCCCGACCTGGCGTCCAGCCTCAAGGGCTATGACCCCGGCGCCGCGATCGCGGACGCGCTGGATGGCGAGGCCATCGATGGACGGCATCCGCTGGACAAGGCCCAGTACGTCTGGATCAAGACCATGCTCGAGGGGCAGATCCTCACCTGGGGCGGCGATCGCGTGGACATGGCCAACTCGATGGAGGCGCGGCCGGCCTTCCTCGATCATCACCTCGCCGAGCTCGCCTCTACGCTTCCGCCCTCGGTGCGGATTCGCGGCCGCACCGAGAAATGGGTGCTGCGCGAGGCGATGAAGGGCCTGCTGCCGCGTGTCCTGTACGAGCGGGAGAAGTTCGCCTTCATGGCGCCGCCCGCCCATACGGACTCCCGGAAGTGGGAAGCCATGCGCGCCCTCGCGAGCCGCTTCCTGAGCCGGAAGTCCGTCGAGGGCGCGGGCCTGCTCGACTTCGAGGGCTGTGAGCGCCTCTTCGCCGAGCAGGAAGCCGCCGGCTCGACCACCGCCGCGGACAACACGCGCGATGCCCTGATCAACCACATGATCGGCGTCCAGGTGCTGCACGAGCACTTCGTCGCCACCGACCTTCCCACCCTGGCGCGCGAACGCGCCAGGGCGCTCGGCTGGGAGGCGGGCCCGGAGACCGGCCGGGTGATCGCCTAGCCCGCGCCGGGCTGCTCGCCACCATGCCGCTGACTCGGCGTCGATGAAGGAGCGCGCTTGCTGAAGCGGGTTGCAGGCAAACCTCGTCCGGAGCGATGAGGTCACGCGCCATGTCGACGACGCCTCACCCAGCTCGCCCGATCTCGGGTCCGTCTGGCACGCGTGCGGCCGGCGATCGTCCGGCTGGACGGGAGGCCCACCGCCCGGCTCGACCCTGCGGTGGGGCAGGCCGGACCTCGCGCCTCTGCCTCAGGGACTGCCCTCGGAAGCCGTGTGCTGTGCGCGGCTGGACTCTGCCGAGGTCTCGGGCGGGGAAGGCTGCCTTGCGGCAATCACCGCAATGCCACCCGGTCGTACCGCGATCCGACGGAGCGGACGCCGGTGGAGCTGCGCAGTGATGCAGTGGATGGCGCCGTCCATCTCGATCATCGCGTCCGCGGCGACGGGGACGAGCGTGACTCCTGGCATCGCGTCGGCCAACGCCCGATGGGCCCGGTCCTCGATCTGCTGCGTCGCCCCGTCGTATTGCGGCACGACGAAGACGTCGTCCATTCGGAGGCCATTGATCCACGTGTAGTACACGTCCTCCTCGCCCCGCTCGATCGGGACGCGCACCACCTCGAGCGGCTGCCCGATCGCGGCCGCAGCCTCCCGGAGCAGGCTCGTCGCCTCGTCGAGCAAGCGGGCGTCCACGGGACTGGGTCCGGGGGACATCGAGCCCACCGCCACAGTTCGCTCGTCGAGGAACTGCGCGAGCACGTCGGCGTGTCGCGTCGGCTCCTCGCTGAGTGCGGGCAGCAAAGCGAGGACGTCGCAGCCGAGCTCTTCGAGCAGAGCGTCTCGACGCCCTGGGTTCGAGAGGTCGAAGCCGCTGTCTGCGATGGCCTCCCTGGTGCTGGCACACAGGCCCCGCCCATTGCTGATCAGAGCACCGCCATCGAGCGGGAAGTCGAGCTTGCGGAGACTCACGGGGAAGTGTTCGCCGAGGACGCGCGGCAGCGCGTCGTCCTTGGGGCGGCTCGGGTCGTACATCGCGTCCACCCAGCGCACCGAGTCGTCGAGGCCGATCACCTCCAGGGGCGCGTAGTCGCGGACCCAGGGCGAGTCGAGGTCGACCTCAGCGACGGTGACGGCCCCGGTGTCGACTCCCGCCTCCTCGAGCCATGCGGGGATGGCCTTCGCTTCTTCTGCGTCCGCGAGGAGGATCGACTCGACGCCGCGTGGCACCAGCGAGAGGATCGTTCGGATCGCGTGTGACCAACTGTCCATGTAGACCAGCAGGAGTGCCTGGAAGGGGGCGAAGTCTGCGCGCAGTCTGGCGGGGGACGCACCGGGCACACTTGCCAGGATCAGTCTCGTGGTCTCCGCAGCGTAGGCGGGTGAGATCGTCGGCGGCGGAGCGGGGGGCACGGCCACGTCCGCTCGCCCGGCAAGGGAGAGGAGCGCGATCGCCAGGGCCAGTGGCGCGGCACCTCTACGCAGGTTCGTCGCGGACGAGCGCTGGATCGAAGAGAGCATCGGAAGGGGGTTCTCCTGTTGCATCAGCTGCCGTGGCCGCAGGGACCACGGAGGGAGCGAGGCGGTTGACGACAGGGGTGGTCCGGGGAATCGACACGAACGCACGTCGTCGAGTGGGCGCCACCAGAGCGAGCCGGACGAGCGTGCCGAGCGTCAGCACACCGAGCAGCGCGGCATCGACGGCGTAGAACGCACGCGGGCCGAAGAGCTGAGCCCCGACCGCGGCGACGATGGGCCCGAGCACGGCACCGACCGAGGAAGCGAGCAGCATCTGCGATGTCGCCGGCAGCGCGTTCGCCCCACTGATGCGGTCGAGGGTATGCGCGACTGCGAGCGGATAGATCGTGAAGGCCAGCGCCCCGAATGCGGCGGCATAGCACGTGCCCAGGGCGCGAGTCGGATCCGGCAGGAAGTAGAGCGCCACCGCGAAGCCTCCGAGTGCCACCCCGACGCCCAGCAGGACGATGCGCCGGTCCATGTGATCCGAGAGTCGACCGATCGGCCACTGCCCGAGCAACCCGCCGATGACGAAGGCCACCATCAGGCGGGAGAGCTCGGCTGACGAGAAGCCCTCGGCGTCGGAGGAGAGCGGGACGTTGGCATAGATGGTTGCGACGATGAAGCCCGATGTGAACGCACCGACCCACCCGATCGGGGCCTTCTCCAGCAGCTCCAGCGCGGTCATCCGGCTTGCGCTGGGAAGGGAGGGAGCGGGCTGGCTCGTCATGGAGACGGGAATGACGGCGAAGGCGAGCGCCATCCCAGCGAAGGCAAAGGTCTCGGACCCCATGAGGGGCCAGACGGGAACGAGGAGCTGGCCAAGGGCGGTCCCGAGATAGAGCGACAACAGGTAGCCCGCCAGTACACGCCCTCGGGACGCCGGCTCGGCGCTGGCGTTGAGCCAGCTCTCGACCGAGAGGTAGATGCCGGCCATGGCGATGCCGCTCACGGCCCGCAGGAGACCCCAGCCCCAGCCGACCGGCAGAAAGGAATGGGCGATGGATGCGCCCGCGGCCAGGGCGGTGAAGGCAGCGAAGCCCCGGATGTGTCCGATGCGACAGAGGGTCCGAGGCAGTCTGAGGGTGCCCCAGGTCAGACCGGCGAAGTAGCAGGCGAGCACGAAGCCACTCGCTGTCTCGGGCAGCGCCGAGCCTGCGAGTCGCGCTCCGGCCGCCGTCGCGAGCAGGCCGTTGCCAACCTGCGAGAGGGCGATGGCCCCGAGCAGGGAAAGGGGAATCGAGCCAATGCGCATCGCACACCGGCGCCCGATCGGATTTGCTACGCACCCCAGTCCTGCGAGCGAGGACATCCAAGGCACCGCGTTCGCCCACTCCTCGTGAGCGTCAAAGCAACACCCGAAGGCCGGGCGACTACTCCTTCCAATCCGGTTACGGTGCCGGAGGACCTCGATCGGGACTGCGCCGCCATGGCCTCGCTCCCGATGGCTCCCACGAGCAGATGCTGGCCTCTAATTTGCCGCGGCCGCCGATCTCAGGCAAGAGGAAAGCACCGTCCAGAGCGGGTCCTGGCGCACGATGTCCTGGGACGGAGTCGCGCATTCGGCCGGGCCGGAATCCCCTGAAGACCCGGCCACGATCTCGGGGCTGTCGCGGCCAGGTTGCGACGCGCATGCCACCGGGACGTGAAGCCCGAGCGCACTGGCCCCGGAGCGAAGGGGATCCACGCTCGTCCAACGCTCCCCGGTCGCGAGGGCTGGGAGTCGTCGTCCATGCCGCCCGTGCCGGACATTCCGGGCGCGGCCCTCTTCCTTCTCCGGCCGCCCCGCAGTGGCGGATCAACGGCTCCTCGAGAACGACATCCATGGCCCAGAGACATGGATGGGCTCTCGAAGTGCAGGGACTCCGAGGCTCACCCGAGCCGGCCATCGCACCCATCGGCGCGCAGGGCGAGAGGGGCCGACCGTACTTCGCGGCGAAGCGCCTTGGGCGGGATGCGCGCTGGCCCGCGCAACACGTCGCGGAGACGGTCTTGCTGCGCTTTGCGAGTCTCGCGCAGACGCCGAGGCGCGCGACGGCGATACTCAGGCCAGAGCGGCGAACTCGCCGTACTGGTCGTTCAGCTCCGACATCTGCTCGTCGAGCTCATCGAGGATCTCTTCGTCGACCGTGCGCTGCCCATCGATCCGTCGGATGATTCGCGTGACGTCCTTCAGGAGCTCCTCGATCTCCTCCCAAAGCTCCCGCGCTTCGATGGAGCCGCCTTCGAGCATCTCTGCATACTCCCCGTGCATCTCCAGGAGGCTCGCGTAGTCCTCTTGCAGCGCCTTCACTCGATCGATCATGGCGTACTCCTCACAGTTCGTCGCGACCTGCATCCCGGCCCGCACCTCCGAACTCGAGCCGCTCTCCTTCCGCCCGACAGACAGCGTGGGCCAGCGTCACCTCTCGAAACGGCGTCTACTCGCAGCTCTGCAAGCAGAGGTCGGCGCTCTGCTGGCACTCCTGGTCGCAGGAAGACGCGTCGTCGGCCCCTTCACACGTCGAGTAGCAGGCATCCTCGCTTGCGATGCACGCGGACTCGCATTGGTTCGCCTCGCCGTCGTTGCCCGAGGCGGCTCCACCTACGAGCAGCCCGAAAGACGACGCCACGACCAACGCCCCGCTCAACCACGACATCTTGCGAAACAGCATCTTGAATCTCCTGATCTGCCAGTCATCAACTCCCGACGTCACCTTCCGACGTCACCTTCCGGACGCAGTCCACCAGAGGCCACGGTGCTCGACGCGGGCGATCCGGGCACGGATCGACCTGTCGAGGCCGATCGAGGCGCAATGAGGCGGGGCGGAGTGGGCCGCGCGGACGGCCGTGCCGGGCAACCTCCAGGCGAGAGGCTCGCCTGTGAGTGGCTCGGGGCGGCACCTTGCGGCCTTTCGACCCTTCGACCTAGCGGCCTTTCGACCCTTCGACACTGCGGTCTTTCGGCCTTGAGGCCTTTAGACCTTGCGGCCTTTCGACCTTGCGCGACCTTGCGGCGGGATCGGGTCGTCGAAGATCGACGGTTGCGTCCTTCTCGGAGCGCGCGATCTCGGGCGATGATTCCTCGGCTCGGGGCTTCGCGTCGATGCGGCCGGGGCTGCGCCGCCCTGGCCTCGTCCCCGCCGCTCTGCGAAGCAAACCGTCGGATTACTGATACCGCATTCGTCGTGCACCGCAAAGAAAAAAATGTGCCCCCGTCGAGGAGGATCGCGAATCGCCACGGGGCCTGGCTGGCCGGCGGCTGACAGCGGACGGGCCTGGCGCGGGCGCACGAAGGATCGGATCTCGTCCGCCTGCAGCCCTGACCCGGCGGCAGGTCAGCGACGCGCCAGCCCCGACCGCGCGACTCTCGGGGCATCGGCTGCCGACCTGCCGGAGCGAGCCGGATCCCGACCCGGGACCCGCGAGGCGAGGAGCGTGGGAAGCGGCACGCGGTCGTGTCGCTTCCGCAGGTCGGGCCGCGTCGGTGACATCGAGGCCGATCCGTCACAGGAGTGTGATACGATGAGATGGTTCTTCTTCCAACACGGGTCCAACACTTCCAGAATCCCCGCCGCCGGTGGGCGGAGCGCCCACCGGCGGCGGGGATGCACCAAGCGCACGGGGCGGCACCGGCGCGGGAGGCTTGCGATGGAGCGGCGACTTCGTACGCACGGGGACGGAAGGCGAGGCGTCAATCGACGACGGACTTGCACACGCGTTGGAAGAGTGATCCTCCTCGGTGCCGTCAGCCTTCTCGCGACGACACTCCTGTGGGTTGCCGGAGCGAGCGCGGACGTGCTGACCTTCGATGGCCAGACTCCGGGCCCGGTCGTGATCGTGACCGAAGGCGACTACGACGTCGGCGGACTGGCGATGACCATCGAGCCGGGCAGCACCTTCTGCGGCAGCTTCGTCTGCCCGCCGGCGGCCGGATCGTTCGTCGGTGCGGCGGGCAACTTCGTGCAGATCGGTCGCACGGACGGCCAGCCCTTCGACCTGGCTTCGCTGGTGCTCTACGCCCCGATTCCCGCCGTGCAGGCAACCATCACGGGGACACCCTCCGGCGGTGGTGCGCCGATCGTGGCGACCCATTTCCCGACCGGCGGCGGATTCGAGCCGATCACGCTTCCCATCGGCTTCGAGGATCTGCTCTTCGCGACGATCGACCTCGGTGGCCTGCCCTTCGCGATCGACAACGTCACCGTCGGGACGGCGGGCAGTCCGCCCGGTCCTGGCGGCGGCACGCCCGGCACCCTCGAGCTCCTGACCGACGATCGCGGAATCAACGCATTCGGCGAACGCTGCTACGAGGACCCGACCTTCTACTGCGATCCCTACGAGAACGAGAGCGCTCAGCCCAGCTCGGACTTCGCTGCCTTCTCGGAGAACGTCTCTGCGGGCGACGGTGGCGCTGCGAGCCAGAGCAGCAGCGTGGGAACGAATGGACTCGCGGGCGTCGGCAGCGCCTCGGGCTACTCGGACATCGGATACGGGATCGGACGGTCGACCTACGACGTGACGTTCCGCGTCGACGGCGCTGCCGTCGCGCTGACCGGCACCCTCGAGATGTTCGACTTCGTGGGCTTCGGCTACGGCGTGACCTTCGTCCAGCTCTCGCGCGCCTCCGGCGAGGTCCTCTATCGCGAAGAGGTCGATCCGTACTCGAGCCCTGCGATCATCGACTACCAGGGCCTGCTGCCCCCCGGCGACTACCGCCTCGAGGCCTTCGCCGATGGCGACGTATGGATCGACACCAGCTTCGACTTCGCGATGACAGCCGACCCTGTGGCGGCCGTCCCGACTCTGGATCCGACGGCGGCGCCCCTGCTCGCGGCCGGACTGGCCTGGGTGGGCAGCTCGATCGCCCGGGCGCGTCGTCGGTCGGGTCTTCGTCTCGCAAAGTGATCCAGCGCGCAACGGCGGCGCACAGGACGGCTGCAGCGTGAGTCCTCCAAAGGGCGCGTGAATCCCGGTGACGAGTGTCGCCGCACCGATTGCAGACGATCACGCAGCTCGCCTCACTGCACGGCCAGAAGGTCTCCACGTCCTTCTCGATCGGCGCGAGGGTCACCCTCGTCTCCGTCGAGAATCCTGCGGGTTCCTGAGGGCTTCCTCAAGGATCCTCAGCATTCTCTCAGTCGGATCCATCTAGCTTGCGAGACACACGGGCTCCATCGGCGGGAGCACTCGCCCGAGTGTCTTGGCAAAGGGCTCCTGCAGCCCCGACAAGGACGCATCCAACCTCGATGGGGTCGACGGATGGCAAGCGTTCGAACGCGGTGTTCGAACCAGGAGACTGAGACATGAAACGCGCCCTACGTGGCTCTTCGTACGATTCCACCTCGGTGCAGCAGCTCCGGCGCCCTGCGCCGACGCGCATCCATCGCCCAGAGATCGCCGTCTGATCCCGGCTCGCGACGGACGAACCGACCCGTTGCACCAAGCTGTGCGCACGCGCACTGATCATGATCGGGAGCCCGCCCATTCGGCTCCCGGACGGGCTTCGTCGACAAGGAAGCGCGTCATCAACACAAGGAGACGCTCCATGGACGCAAGGCAGTACTGGAACTTCGGATCGACATTTCTTCTGGTGATCCCCATGACGATGCTTGCCGTCTCGGCATCGTCTGCCGGGCCGATCGAAGACACCTATACGGCTGCTGGTCCGCACGCGGTGAGCACGGCTTCGACAGCAGACTATCAGCTCTTCCATCCCACCGAGCTGACGGGAAACCACTCGGTCATCACGTGGGGGAACTCGGCGGGTGGAACGCCCGATATGTACAACGGGTTCCTGAGCCACCTGGCCTCCTGGGGATTCGTGGTGGTCGCAACGAACAGTCGCTCCGCGGGCGCTCCTAAGCTGATCGGTGGGGTAGACCTGATGGCATCGCTGAACGCCGACCCGGGCAGCGTATTCTACAACCAGCTGAACCTGGATCGCGTCGGTGCGACCGGGCATTCGGCCGGGGGTGGCGGAGCGATCGTCGCTGGAAGCAACGATCCCAGAATCCAGGTCATTGCTCCCATCTCCGCCGCGCCGGCTGACTCGACCCAGACCGTAGGGTCCATGTTCATCGCCGGCGGAGCCAGCGATCGCATCGTGAACCCCGACCTTCTCCAGAACGCATATGACAACTCCGACTTGTCCCCAACGATCTTCGCGCTTCGAGACGGAGCGATCCATTTCGCCTGCATGACGGGCTGCCCCACCATGCGTGGATACGTCACCGCCTGGTTCATGGCCGAGATGGAAGCCAACGACTTCGCCCGCGGCGCCTTCTATGGCGATTGCGAGCTCTGTACGAATCCCGACTGCGGCAACGTTCAGCGCAAGAATCTTGAGGGCGAGAGTGGTGGTGGCGGCGGTGGTGG
>CAZQMY010000091.1:0-17204 GCA_964594405.1 uncultured Spirochaetaceae bacterium
CGTTGGTGGCCGCGTCGAACTCGACGCGCGCGAGCACCGTGCCGCTCGCGATGTCGACCATCAAGATGGACTTGCTGCGGTCGGTCCAGCCGCCGCTCGCAGGGTTCGAATCGAAGTCGGAGGTGTTCGGATCCGCGGAGCGATCGTAGCCCCCGCCCACGATCATCACCCAGCGCTCCCGGCAGCCGCCTTCACCGTCGTCGGGGCCGCAGTAGTCGCCCGGCATGCCGTGCTCGACCTTCACGCGCGTGATCACCGGCTCCGACCAGGCCTGCCCGAGCGAAGCGTCCGTGAACTCCCACTCGAACCTCGGATAGGGCCCGTGGAGACCGCTGGTCGCGCCCGGGTCGGTCACGTCCAGCGCCAGATAGCCCTCCCCTCCCTCGCGGAAGCCCGTCACCAGGATGCTCGCCCACTCATCCTTCTCCCTGGTCACGTCCAGCGCCGTCGAGGGGCGCCAGACGTCCGCCACCACCGGGCTGCCATCGACGAAGTAGTAGGTCCGAGGCGAGTTTCGCGGAACGAGCTTGACCTGGTCGAGGAGCAGCCCCGGTACATAGCCGAAGCGTTCGTCCCCAGTACCTGCCGTGTAGTAGAGCGACTCGACGATGGTCGTCGTCGCAGGATCGTCTCCCACCACGAGCGTACCGGCGTCGAATGCGTGGAGCATTCCATCGTTCGCACCGGCGTAGATGACGCGGTCGCGAAGCCAGTAGTCCAGGTAGAAGTCCCTGTAGCCCGGCTCGGTGACGAGCTGGGTGGTGGGCGACCCCACGATCCTGGGCGTCGAATGGAAGATGTCCCCGAGCACCTTGTCCCGCAGCTCGCCATGATCGTTGTCGTTGTCCTCATCGAAGGCGTCTTCGCCATGGAGGTAGCCGATGATGGCATCACGAAGCTCCGTCTCGGTGGAGATCCCGGAGCTCGACGCGTTGGGGTAGAAGCCGATCTCCGCGGGCACGATTCCGAAGTCGGCCACGGCGAGCTCGGTCGGGTCAGAGCCCACGTTCGCGATGGAGAAGTCGATGCGAACGCCGCCCTTCGTCGTATAGAGGGAGCGTGAGGGCTGGAGCTTGATCCGATCCGCCGCATCCCAGAATGGCCTGTGGGGCTCGACGAGAAGATCGGTCAGCGGATCCACCGCCGGATTCCCGTCGCGGTCCGTGATCAAGCCCTCGGGCGTCAGGCCGAAGGCCTCGAGGTGCCCCTCCCAGAAGGGCTCGCCATCCTCGGGCTCGAAGAAGGCGTTGTAGAAGGCGGAGCCGAAGCGCGTTCGGCTCGTCGGCACCACAGCCGTCGAGTAGGAGGCGACGTCGTCGAAGACCGCGGTTGTCGCACTGCTCAGCGCGGTCGCCAGCGCCGAGGCGCTGTTCGCGATGTAGTACTTGCCGCCGCCGTTGATCGCCATCCGCTCCAGCAGCGGGAGGTCGATGTCGAATCCGATGACGTGCGTTGTGACGCCCTGGTGGCCCGTGAGCGGCGAGAAGTCCCGCTGCGCCATGGCGAAGGTGATGTCGTCGCCCCATTCATGGTCCCGGTCGTCGATGTCGCTGTCGTTCTCGACCTCGCCCCCCTCGCCTGCGCCCTTGTCACCATCCGCGTCGCCGATGGTCGCCCAGAAGCCGCTGTGCTCCATCTCGTCCTTGTTGGGCTCACCGTCGGAGATGTAGATCAGATAGGTCTCGCGACAGGCGAAGTCGAAGGGATCGGTGATCGCCGGCTCACTGGATTTCTCACCCCACTTCTGGAGGGACCCCCAGCCGCCGGAGCCGGCGAAGTACCGGCCGATGTCCAGTGCAGCGCCGGCGATCGGCGTGCCCACACCGCCGGCGGCCGTCTGGGCGTCGATGATCGAGAGCACAGTACCCGTATTCCCGCTCGCGATGGGCGCCTGCAGGAGGCCGCCGTGGCTGCGGAAGATGAAGAGGCCGAAGCGCGCGTTCTCGACGTAGCCGCCGCTCCCATCCGGTGGATTGATGCTCTTGATCAGGGAGGTGAGCGCGGTCTTCGCGATGTCGATCTTCCGGCCGCCACCGCCGGATGCGTTGCTGCGCATGGAGCCCGAGCTGTCGAGCATGATCAGGATGTTCGGCGGCAGGTTGCCGCTGCCGGCGAAGAGGTCGATGTCGCTCGCCCCGGGCCAGGCGCTGGAAGGCAGCAGCAGGAGCATCGCGATCGCGGTGAACAGACCGCTCCGGCGCCTCGATTCGAACCTGGAGATGCCCATCAATACGCCCCCGAGTTGGGCTGGAGGGAAGAGAGCCGCGAGCTCAGCTCGGTCGCGCCGCCGTTCACGCCCGTGGCCGTCACGCTGAGGTCGAAGAGCTCGTTCACGTAGCCAGAGCCCACGTTGATCGAGTAGCCCTCCGGCGGCGCCCCGACCCCCGCCTCGACGATGTCCTGGGGCGTCGCCTGATCACGACGACGACTCTGTACCGTCGTCCCGTTGGCCAAGGTGAGGCTGAAGGCGGTGAGATCGCGCGGCACCTGAATGCGCTCGAGTCCGAGCTGGATGCCCGAATCGGCGGCGTGCAGATTCACGGCGGCGGCTCGGGCGCGACCGCCCGCCTTCGACTCCTCGCCGGAGTACTGGATGGTCCCCACGATGGTCACGCTGATGAGCACCAGCAGGAGGATTGCGGTGATCAAACCGAGCCCCTGCTGGCGCCTCACGCCGGGCCTTGCGCGAACGGCTTCGCTCATCTTTGTCTACCTCAGGTTTCGCAAGAGCGCGTCGGCGGTGACGCGCCTCCTGCGGAAGTTGTCGGCCGCACCCGCGTCGCGATTGGCCACGGCGGCGAGCCCGCCCGTGAAATCGGGATCGGCCCGACTGGCGATGGCGGTCACATGAATACGGGCCGTCTTGATCCGGGAGAGATCCTGTCCGACGAGCGAATCCAGGGGCATCTCGGCGTTCGAGAGGACGCCGTCACCGTCGGCGTCCACGCCGAACTGCACCTGGATGTCTTCGATCTGGGAGGAGAGCACGAGGCCGTTGCGCGTGAGCCGGGTTCCGTTCACTTCGTAGATCAGGGCCGGCACGATGATGCCTTCGCTGGTCGTGGCGGCGAAAGCGCCCGGCAGCGCGGGCGCGAAGGTCAGCGTGCCGCCAGCGATCGCGGTGATCCGCGCGCAGTGCACATCGTCCGACGTCGAGACGATCAAGCCCATCCCGGACTCGAAGTCGACGTCACCGTCGCCATCGATGTCCATCGAGCCGGGATCGAGGTCGAGCGTCGAGGCGCCGCCGGCGAGCGCAGCCGAGAGGCGCGCGCCGGTGAACTTCCTGGAGACGTCGGCAAGGACCGAATCGTCGATCGCAGCCGGATCGCTGACACAGAGCGCGTCCGAGGCTGCATTCCCGCCATCGGCACTGGCGATGCCGGCCGTCTCGTGGACCATGAATCCAGCCATGCGCAGATCGTTCAGCACCAGATCCATGACGATCCGCGCGTCCTGCTGGCTCTCGACCACCAACTGCTGCTCGTGCGCAACTTCTCGCTGCTGCGAGAACGCGAGCAGGAGCTGGGAGATGACGAGCGCCATGATGGCTACGGCGACGATCAGCTCCGTCAACGTGAAGCCCGCCGCGCGGGACACACGGCCGGGAGTCCGATGGGTGGATGCGGGCATGGTGATCAGAACTCCGATTTCCAACCCTCGAGAGTGACGTTCCCGGCCTGCCCATCTCCGTTCATCCACGTCACCACCACGGTGATGGTGTAGACGTCGGTCTCGGGTACGTCGGGCGTGATCGTCCAGCTCCTGTTGAACGCAGCGGCGCGGCCGTCTTGTGGATCGGGATCGATCGGATTGGCCGCGTCGTTGGGATACGTCGCGGCCGTGCGTGCGGCCTCGATCCCGGTCCTGGTCATGCCTTGGAAGAGCTCCATCTGCTGCTCCGCCAGATAGTGGGCCTCGCTTCGGCTTCGCGAGCTCTCGGAGACCTGCATGGCGGCCACCTGTGCAGCGGTCATCGCCAGCATGCCGAAGCCGAGTATCGTGAGCGCGACGATCACTTCCAGGAGGGTCATCCCGGCGTTGCCCCGACGCCCTCCCTCCAGCTGGTCTCGTCGGCTCTTCGGGCGATTTCGCTGAGTCATCGGCTCCACTCCTATCGGGTCCAGGTCCCCGTCGCTTCGCGATAGAGATGCGTGCGCGTCCCGCCGAGCGGTCTCGAGACCACCGCGACGGATCGATCCGCGTTGTTCAGGTAGAAAGCCCCACCACCGCTCCCGACTTCTCCCTGGGTGCAGGCGGCGTTGAATCCGAGCGGCACACCGTCCGCCCGGAAGAGCACCCACTTCGCATCCGCACCTGGGGCGGGCTCCGTGAAGGACGAGCCCAGCGTCCGCGTTCCGCTCCCGAGATCGTCCGGTGCAGCGGGGACGCCGGCGGCCACGCCGAGATTCGCATCGCTGGGGAGCTCGATGGTCGCGACGGTCTCGCCCGCGTCCATCCGGCAGTTCTGTCCGGCGCTGCCAGCAAGACCGTCGCGGAGCAGCATCGCAGAGACGGGGTCGCCGTCGTGATCGATCAGCGGATTGCCGCTCGCATCGGTCTCGAGGAAGACGATGTGCACCTCTCCGGTGCGGATGGCCTCCGAACGGGCCGTATCGAGCAGCCCGGCCAGCTCACGTGCGCCGTTCTTGAGGGCTTCGTTGGACTGACTTCGATTCATGGCCGGCGTCGCAATGGCCACCAGGATGCCAGCGATCGCCACGACGACCATGACTTCCAGGAGCGTGAATCCCGCTCGGGCCGTTTGCTGGTTGTGGGGGGGCATGTCGTTCTCCGATGGGCCGTTGCAAGGCATTCGCCGGACATGGAAATCGATGTCTTCAGGCCAGCTCCTTCATCGGAGGTCTCCAGTATGAGTTGAGGTCTTTCACCGGATCGGAATCGGGAGAACTCCTGATTTGCCGTGGGCCGGCAGCGCACCGGCAACGCGCCGGCGAGCACGCCGAGCCGGCAACGCAGATCCGGATCGCCCGATCCGACCTCGACGGTTCCGTCCGCGGCACGGAGAAGGGCGGCCACCCCGCAGCGAGCACCCGATCGACCTCCGCAGCAGAAGACAGCCGCACGAGGAGCTCAAGGCATCGGCGGATCGAGCTCTTCCCGGAAGGCGCGCAGCCGCCTGACGTCCGGGACGCAGAGCACCGCGAGGGTCGGGGCCACCACCAGGCCGATCGCGATGTAGAGCGTCGCGCGCGTCCCGATCGACTCGAGCAGGGTGCCAGCGAAGATCACCCCCAGCGGCGCGAGCGCGACGCTGCCCACGTGGTCGTAGGCGCTGACGCGCGAGAGCGCCTCGGGCGTGACCCGCCGCTGGAGCTCTGTGAACCACAGCACGCCGAAGAGCGCGCCGCAGACGCCGGAAACGAACATCCCGAGACCGATCAGCAGCAGCGGCGCCGGCCCGACCAGCGAGGCGGCGGGCAAGGCAAAGCCGAGACACAGCATCACGGCCACCAGCATCGGCCGGCGGACGTCCAAGCGCATGGCGAGGAGCCCGCCGACGAGCGTGCCCGCCCCCATCGAGGCCATGACCCAGCCCCAGTCCGTCGCGCCGCCGAGGCTGCGCTTGGCCACGGTGGGACCGATCACGCCGATGGTGCCCTCGGTGGCGGCCAGCATCAGCGCGAACTGGACCACGATGGCCCAGAGCCAGGTGTGACGCGTGAACTCGCTCCAGCCCTCGCGCAGCGCACGGACGAGCGTGCCCGGCTCACTGCGGCGCTGCGTCCTCGGATGCAGCGTCCAGACCAGACCGGCGCTGACCAGGAACGTGCACGCATCCACCGCGATGGCCCAGCCGGGGCCGGCGTATGCGACGATCAATCCCGCGACGGCTGCGCCGAGGGTCAGCGCACCGCTGCGCGCCATGCCGAGGAGTGCGTTCGCTGTCTGGAGATCGGCATCGTCGACGACCTGGGGGACGAGCCCGACGGCGGCCGGCCCGTGAAGGGCCAGCGCCGCCCCCACCGACGCGAGCAGAACGCCGAGCTGCCAGAGCTCGACGCGCCCGTCGATCAGCAGCGCCGCGACGCCGCAGAGCGACAGGCCCGCCAGCACGTCGGCCCGCACCATCTGGAGCTGGCGCGAGCCGCGATCGGCCAGCGCTCCGCCGACCAGCTGCAGCAACACCTGCGCGCCGATCTGGCACGCCAGCACCCGACCGACCATCGCCGCGTCGTCCGTCAGATCCAGGACGCCGAAGGCGACGGCCACCGGCGTCATCGCCGTCCCGAACTCCGAGACGAGCCGGGCGTGGAAGAGCCGCCCGAAGTCGCGTTGCCTCAAGAGCTCCAGTCCGCGCAGCGTCGCCAGTGCCCCGACCTCCCGAGCCAGAGGATGCCCTGGTCACACCCGCGTGTCATCGCGCGGTGGTGCAGGTTGCTAGGCTCCGGGCCATGAGGCGCTCGGGCGGCGGCATCGTGGTCTACCGATGGGGTGCAGACGACGCGCCCGAGGTCCTGCTGCTCCGCAAGCGGCGAAGCCAGACCTGGGATCTGCCGAAGGGCAAGCTCGAACCGGGCGAAGGGGCGCTCGAGGGCGCGCTTCGGGAGACCCTGGAGGAGACAGGGCTCGTTCCCGAAGTCCGAGCAGACTTCCATGACTGCGCCTCGATCGAGAAGCCGGCCAGTCCGAGACGCGAGGCCTATACGCTCGAGGTCACGTTCTTCAGCGGGGAGGTTCCAAGAGGCGCGCAGGTGACGCTCTCGGAGGAGCACGACTCCTTTCGCTGGGCCACGCCGAGTGAGGCGAGTCGTGGGGTCGATCCCCCTGTGCTCGGAGAGATCGTTGCGTCCGCCCTCGCCTGCCTGGCAGGCGAGGCAGGCGAGGGCGAGTGAGGCGTGGTCTTCTCTGCTCGGCCCAGTGTCGCGAAGCCCGAACCATCGAGCGCCGGGAGCGACTCAGCCGAGGAGCGAAGCTGCCCGCCCCAGCCTCCCCCGAAGACCGCGGGCTGCCGGGTCGGTCCGTGCCCGCGTGGCCGCATGCTCGAGCACCGCGATGGCATCGGCCGGAAGGACCGCCTTCACCTTCGCCCTCGCCTCGTCGTCGAGCGCGGCGTATCTCGCTCTCAGCGCGTCGAGGCATTCCACACGATAGGGTGCGGCGGGAATGCACCAGTGCACGCCCTGCGCCTCGTATCGGACCTCATCGGCCCCCAGATCGACCGCCCGGGCGTTCGCCTCGAGATAGGGCAGATAGTCGCTGGCGACCTTCTCGAAGAAGAAGTCGAGATCGGCCGGTATGCTCGAGATCTCCGCTGCCTCCTCCAGCTCGGCCGGCGTCGTGGTCCAGAGTCGGGTCACCCAGCGCGCGAGGTGGGGCGCCTGCTCGCGCATCATCGCGCCGGGGGTCGGATCGCAGAAGAAGTGCCTGAAGAAGGGACCGAAGAGCCCGAAGTCGGCCTCACAAGGCTTCTCGCCGAATAGGAACGGGCGGCTGGCGAAGATGGCCTGCAGCGCACGCAGCGTGTCCTCGTAGAGGGCCTCGATCGCCGGGGCGGTCTCGGGCGTGACGCCATCCTTCTCGAGGTAGACATGACGCTGGCGATACAGGATGAAGAGCCGCCGCAGGAAGAGGGGAAGCGGCACGTCGCGCAGCAGCGTCCTCGCGATCACGTTGCTCATGAGCCGCGCGTCCTCGTCGATGGCCCATCGGTAATAGAGTGCCGGGCGCCAGTACCACTCGTCGAAGAGATCCTCGAGGAGTAGGCTGCAGAAGGCGACGGCGGGGTCGGTGGGTCGGACTCGCGGTCCGACGCCCTGTGCCTCGTGCTCGTCGATGATGGCGCTGGTGTCCGTGAGCCAGACGCCATCGGCTGTCTCCACGCACGGCAGCTGGACGATTCCCGTCGCGGCTCCACACTCCCGGAACTGGCGCCGGTTCATCTCCGCGAAGTGATAGGGCATCCCCTTTGCGCGATCGTAGGCCTCGAGCTTTCCGGTGAAGTACGAGCACTTCATTCCATACAGGGTCGGAGTGCCATGGCCCAGCTCGGGGATTCGGCCGAAGCGTCGACGATCTCCGTCGATCGCCAGGAGAGATCATCGGGGAATCGGCCCATCCCTTCCAATGGTATCGATTCATGAATACATGACCCTCGAGCATGACCCGAGACGGCTACGAAGCGCCCTGATCCCGCGAAGAGGAGACCGATCCCATCGTCAAGCCCCGCGGCTATGTCTTCGAGGGCGATCGAGGTGGGCATGCTCGAATTCAAGGGCAACAAGAACCTCGACCTGCCTGCCCGATCCGCCCGGCTACGACTGCATCCTTCAATCGTCGACGCCCGTCGACGATTCGGCGAGCGACTCCGCGGGGCTCGACTTCGATGCCTCGGTCGGCATTCCCTCGGCGAGCGCTTCCAAGACGACGACGCTCTCGCCCACGGGCATCCGCTCTTCGGCCCTCATGTCGGGCAGTACCGCGTGGTTCATCTCGCCGCTGGATCCGCTGCCCATCCTCACTCATCCCGAGCGCCGCGCGCTGAGCGTGATGAACGCGCGGTTCACGCTGGCGGAGGCCACGGACTATCAGCTGGACGCGAGCGTCCGCCTCCACGGCGCCTACTGGGGCGGTGCCGCGCGCGCAGCCCGGGTCGTGCTCACCGGCCCGTCCGGCTCGGTCGCAGACGTCGCTCATCACGATCCCGGCCCGTGCGATCCGCCCTGCGACCCGAGCCTCGGCGAGACCCTCGCCCGGTCGGGAATCCTCGAGGCCGGGACCTACACGCTGACGGCCGAGATGGAGGCGACCGCTTCAGGCCATGCCGCGTGCATCGGCGAGTTCGGTGATGCCTTCGAAGGGCGCATCGATCACGATCTCCGACTCGGCATGCCGGTGCCGAGCATCTCGCCGGGTGGCATCGCGGGGCTGGTCGCCTCCTGCGCGGGGACGGGCATCGCATCGGCTCGCCGGCGCGCTCAAGCGGGGAGATCCAGGCCTTCGTCCCAGTAGGGGCTCGCGCCGAAGCTCTCCTCGAGAAAGGCGAGGAAGCGCTCGAGTCTGGCAGAGCCGTGATGCCGATGCGGGTAGACGGCGTGGATCCACACGGTGCCCTCGAGCTGATCGCGGAGCACCGTGACCAGGCGTCCGCTGCGCAGATCGTCGGCCGCGAGGAAGGTCGGAAGGAGCGCCAGCCCGAGCCCAGCGCAGGCGAAGCGTCGTGCCACCTCGCCATTGTTGCTGCGATGCCGAATGGGGACGGCGACCTTCGAAGTGCGGCCCTTCGTCTTGAATGACCAGCTCCGAGCCGTCTCGTTCGCGTAGCCGATGCGATGCATCCGCAGCAGATCGCGCGGCTCCTGCGGCGTTCCGACGCGCTCCAGGTAGCTCGGCGCGGCGCACAGAACGCGCCAACAGGTGGTCAGGCGCCTTGCGATCAAGCTGGAGTCCGCGAGCTCACCGATCCGGATCACGGCATCGAAGCCGCCGTCCACCACGTCGACGAAGCTGTCGGAGAACTCGAGGTGGAGCTCGAGCTCGGGATGCTGGGCGGCGAAGTCGGCCATGGGGCCGGCGAGGTGATCGCGGCCGAAGTCCATGGGAGAGCTCACCCGCAGCGTGCCCCGCAGCTCGGTCCGTTCGGATGAGACCGTGCGCTCGGCGGCATCGATCTCCGACAACACACCGTCGATGCTCCGCTGGAAGCCCGCGCCCGCCTCGGTGAGCGACACGCTTCGGGTCGTGCGGTTGAGCAGGCGAACGCCGAGTCGCTCCTCGAGCGCGCGGACCTGCTTCGAGACCGCCGAAGGCGTCAACCCCAACGTCTTGGCGGCCGCCGTGAAGCTCCGCTCCCGGGCAACCTCCGAAAAGCATCGAAATTCCAGGAACTTGTTCATCTCACACACCGATCGTGACCGGCAAGCAATTGTGTCCAATCGATCAACAGTGTTGTTCGGATTGTGATGATTATCAACCCAGGATCCATATCGCAATCTCCGGCTGACGAGAGGTCGCGCGGACGACGTGAACCGATGGATGGAAGGGAAGCGAGTATGGGACTCTTGATCGAAGGGAAGTGGCACGACCAGTGGTACGACACCAAGGCCAGCGGCGGCCGCTTCGAGCGACAACAGAGCGCCTTCCGGGACTGGATCAAGGCCGACGGCTCGACTCCCTACGCGCCGGAGGTCGGCCGCTACCACCTCTACGTCTCGCTCGCCTGCCCGTGGGCGCACCGCACCTTGATCTACCGCAAGCTCATGAAGCTCGAAGAGGCCATCTCGATCTCGGTGGTCGACTACCTGATGCTCGAGAAGGGCTGGACGTTCAGCGACCGTCGCGGAACGATTCCCGATACGGTGAACGGCAAGTCCTTGCTCCACGAGGTGTATACCGCCGCCATGCCGGACTACACCGGGCGGGTCACGGTCCCCGTACTCTGGGACAGGAAGACCGACACGATCGTCAACAACGAGTCGTCCGAGATCATCCGAATGCTGGGGAGCGAATTCGACGGACTCGGCGGCGGCGTGGGGAATCCCGGGCTCGACCTCTACCCAGAGCCGCTCCGAGCAGAGATCGATGAGCTGAACGACTTCATCTACCCGCGAGTGAACAACGGCGTCTACCGCTGCGGCTTCGCGACCTCACAGGAGGCCTACGAAGAGGCGTTCCAAGAGCACTTCGAAGCCCTCGACACCCTGGACGCACGTCTCTCTTCGAATCGATACCTGCTCGGCGACCGACTCACCGAGGCGGATTGGCGACTGTTCACGACGCTGGTGCGCTTCGACGCCGTCTACGTCGGGCACTTCAAGTGCAATCTGCGGCGCATCGCCGACTACCCCGCTCTCTCGGGCTACCTCCGGGAGCTCTACCAGCAGCCCGGCATCGCGGAGACCGTCGACTTCGAGCACATCAAGAACCACTACTACCAGAGCCACGGAACCATCAACCCGACCGCAGTGGTCCCGCTGGGTCCCGCGCTCGACCTCTCGGCGCCGCACGGCCGCGAGCACCTGTAGCGCGCGCATCATTCACGGACCCCGACGGCCGACCAGAGAGCCAGAGCCGGGCCGCGGGGGGGGGCGTCCGTAGAGGGCGTAGAGCAGGCGGCTAATGTCTGCGATCACCATCGAGGGGATCGATCACCGGCCGGGAGCGTCGCCGCCCGATCCGCGCGAGCCCGCGACGCTCGGCAATCGATGGCACCGTTGAGGGCGCAGCACCGCGCTGCGTCTGGTGATCGGCCGATGCCAGCGACAGGCGCCTCACGGATTCCGGCGGCTCGGGGTCGTCAGACCGGGCTTTCGGCTCGGCCTCGGCGCCGAGCGCGAGGCGCAGGAGCGCCGGGCAGAGCTGAACGTCCGCGACGAAGGCGATGATGATGATGCCCGCCGTCACCTGTCCGAAGTGCACGACGTTCCGCATCTCGGCGAGGGCGAAGACGGCGAATCCCAGCGCCAGCGTCACGCTGGTGGTGAGCAGCGCGCTTCCCGTGGTCTCGAGGGTCCTCCGGGTGGCCGCTTCGAGACGGCCACCATCGCACCTTGAGAGCTCGCGCTTGAGGCCGTGGGTGAAGTGGATGGTGTCGTCCACCGCGATGCCGATCGCGATGCTGGCGATCAGGACCGTGAAGATGTCGAGCGGGATGTCGAAGAGCTGCATCGCCGCGAGTCCGACGAGGATGGGCGCGAGGTTCGGGATCATACAGAGCAGGCCGAGCCGAACGCTGCCGATCGACCAGAGGATCATGGGTCCGATCAGGATCAGTGAGATGCCATAGCTGCGAAGCATGCTGAGCGAGATCAGCTCATTGCTCCGGGCGCCGAGGATCGGTACGCCCGTCGCCTCGAACCGCACGCCCGGTAGAAAGACCCGCTCGGCCCGCAGCTTCAGCGCTTCTACGAATCTCAGGTAGTCGCGGTTGTCCGAGAGGGGCACCATCAAGGTGAGTCGGGCGAGCCGAAAGCTCGCATCGACGAGATCCGCGATCTCGTCCGGCCCCGCACTCTCGAAGAGCAGCATCTCCTGGGCCACCGTCTCCCGTTCGTCGGGGATCGTGTACGCGGCGGGATCCCCCGCCTCGAGAGCGCGGTGCGTCTCCTTCACGGCCGCGACGACGGAGATCGCCAGGGAGCTGCTGGCGCTCCCCACCTCCAGGTCCAGGGCCTCGGTGTGCATGCGATCGAGCGCTCGGAGGAAGTCCGGCGACGCCACCCCTCCAGCCCGCCCGCTATCGATCAGGATGGAGATGGGGAGTCCACCCCCGAGCGTCTCGTTGACGCGGTCGGCCGTCCGACGAAAGGGGTGGTCGGCGCGCATCCACTCCATGGGGTCGACCACGATCTCCAGGCTCGGCAGGAGCGCAAGGGCGCAGAGCAGGATCGCCATCCACGCGCCGACGACCCAGGGCGCCCTGCGAATCGACTGGACGCCGAGGCTCGCCAGCAGCCGATCGACGCGGCCGCGCAGGCCGTGAGGGCGAGGCGGCCGCCTCCGGATCGGCACGACCATCAAGAGCGCCGGCAGCAGACCGAGCGCACCGAGCAGCGTCAGGACCAGGCCGACACTCGCCGCGACGCCGAGCCCGACCAGGGGCATCAACTCGGCGGCACAGAAGGCGCCCATCCCGAAGACCGTCGTGAGGGTCGCGAGCGCCACCGCCGTTCCCGATTCGTCGAAGGCGAGCTCGATCGCCTGCGCCCTGCTCGCGCCGGTGTCGAGAGCGCGGAAGAAGGGCGTCAGCAGGTGCACCGCCTGGGCGATGCCGACGGCCAGCAGGAAGGAGGGCAGGATCTGCGTCGCCGGCGTGACGGGCAGGCCGATGTGACCCATGAACCCGAAGGTGGCCGCAATCGTGACGCTCGCGATGGCGAGGCCGACGAGCACCGCACTGAGCCGAGTGAAGAGCAGACCGAGCACAGCGCCGATGACGACGAAGGACGCGACCGTGAACACACCCATGTCCCGTTCGAGGGCGCGCGTCATGGCGAAGGTCATCGGCGGTCCCCCGGTGAAGGCCACGCGAAAGCCCGCGGCGTCGTGGCGATCACGGATCGCCACCGCGACGGGGATCGCGCGGTCGATGGACGCCGCGTCGAGCAGCGCCCCGCGCGGTTGCTTCTCGGCCTCCTCCGTATCCGCGAACGCCGCGTCCTCGAGGATCGCCTCGAGATCCTGATCCGCGAGAGGGCCGTCGCCAGGCGCCATGGTTGCGGTGAGGACGGCCACGCGACCGCGCTCATCGACGAAGACATTCCGGTAGCTCGGGTTCTCGAGCGCAGTGCGCCTCAGCTCGCGCAGCTCGGCCTCCGTGGTGTGCTCCGCCGACCAGCCCTCGAGGAAGCGCCTCACCACGAGCTGATCCCGGCTCCCCTCCGTCACGCGTGCGTTCACGAGGCTGTCCACCTCGACCAGATGGGGGAGCGACGCCTCGATGTCCTCGTGCAGGGCGACGAGTCGCGACAGGAAGTCTGCGGCGAAGACATCGTTCCCTTCGACCATGAAGAGGATGGACTCGTCGCTGGAGAACTCCTCGCGGAAGCTCCGATAGGCCTCCCGATAGGGATCGTTCGGCATCAGCAGATCCTCCACCGAGAGGGCGAGCTCGATGGATCCCACGCCGCTCGCCAGCCAGGCGAAGAGGAGGAGCAGGCCGAAGAGGATGGGACGTGGACGTCGAGCGACAGCGCGGCCCAGGCCCGCCGCGATGCGATCCGAGTGCATCACGTGCCGGCGCCCCAGGCCGAGTCGACCGCGGACCACCCCGCTCGACCGCGGTCCTCACTTGCCGGATCGGACTGCAGGGGGACGGGGCGCAGGTAGGTGCCGCCACCGATCCCCACGTAGTCCAGGGCGGGGTTTCCATCGGCGATGGCCTTCTCGGAGAGGGCGCGCAACGCCCGATGCTCCCGGCCCCGATAGCCGAGTCGCCACATCAGGCGCAGCACCGAGATGGGCAGCAGCCGCGGCGATGCCCAGAACTCGTCGAAGCAGCCGAAGAAGATCTGCCGCAGCACCCGCCCCGATCGGATGAGCAAGTGCGAGAATCCATCGACCTCGAAGAGGTAGGGCCGCAGGGGCAGCCAGCGCTTGGTGCCGTTCGCCCGGGGCGGCAGGTCCGGCTCACGGAAGTGTGAGAGCGTCTGGACCAGCGAGAGGAACGCGATCCATGGCAACGGATGAGACCACGTTTCCCAGCCACCGGGCTCGCGAAAGAGCTGTTGGTATCCGATCGCACCGAGGTAGAGCGCCCCGACCACGGGCTGCATGACGGCGCCCCAGAGCCAATGGCCGGAGACCAGCCCCCAGATCGCGTACCAGACACAGAGAATCGCGGCCGCTACGCCGGCGAAGTCGCCGGCGAGCGCGATCAACAGTCCGGTGATCAGGGGCATGCACAGCGCGTGTCCGATCTGCGCGGTGCGCGTGCGATGGAAGACGTCGTAGAGGTAGGACTGGAAGGGCATGCTGAAGATCGTGTAGTGCACGCTCGGAATCACCGCGAAGACCCCGAAGGCACGACTGATCGGACCCTGCTCGGCCTCCGATGGCGCGAAGATCGAGGGAAGCAGCCGGGCGTAGAAGAGCTGCTCGGCGCTGGGTGAGAGCAACACCTCGGCGTGGACGTCCGGGTCGATCTGGAGGAAGCGCTCTTCGGGTGTGATGGTCAATGGATCGTCCCTCCCCGACGAAGGCCGATCGATCGACCCCGTCACTCGTACTGTGGAGGAGGAGTCGATCTCGAGCTTGATTCAGACATGACCAATTCCTGATCTTCCGATCGATGGTCCGATCCAGCGGACAGCGAAGACGTCGATCTCCACCCACGTGGACGCTTCATCGGGATCGGAGCCGTGCGGCTCGACGCCCACCCGAGTGAGACCTGTCCCGTCCGAGGGTGGGCGCAGCCGGGCCTGGATGCGGCCATCTCCTTCGGACGAGCCGCGATCGAGCGCGGGGGAGGTGGCTGCCGCAGCGATGCAGCGAGGTCTGTCAGCCGCGCCCCGAGGCGCCTCCAGCGAGTCGCCAACGGGAGGGCCTGCAACTGCCAGCACGCCGGGGCCCCTGATCGCTCGCTCGACCTCGAAACGGGGCCAGGAGGAGGGAAGGCGCTCCGCGTGAACCGAAGCTGCGCCGCCTCAGCGCAGCCGTCTCACCACGGACCGCCCGGCCCCGGCGAGCGCGATGATCAGTGTCCCCTGCAGCGTCCAGGTCAGACTCGGGAGCTCGGTCGGCGGCGGCGCCAGGGTGGCGTTCGGATTGATGAGCAGGCTCATGGAGGCCGGCGAGCCCTGGTTGTTGGAGATCAGGATGCTGCCCGGCAGATAGCCGACGAGCTCGGAGAGGTCGAAGATGCCCGTGGACTCGCCGCTCACCGTGGTGTTTCCGATGCGGATCTTGCCGCTCCCGTCTGGATTCATCTGCCAGATCTCGCCGCTGCTGTTGTCCTCGTTGATCCAGATCAGGCCCTCGGGATGCTCGATCCCGTTCAGGATCGCGGGCGCACTCCACTCGAGGTTGTCCGGACTGTCGAGACTGTTCGAGCCGCCGCTCTCGTTGGAGATCTTGGTGACCGAGAAGCCCGAGGCCCCGGCATCGAAGCCCGGCCCGAATACGAGATCGAAATCGAGCACGAAGACGCCGGAGTTCTGATCGCCCAGCACCATGCGGGTCGGATCGGCCGGGCTCGTATCGACGTCCTCGAGCTTGCTCGAACGGAGCGCACCCGAGATCGTCGTATCGAAGGTCCCTGCATTGGTGTTGCCCAGACTCGGTGGATAGCTCGAATTGAGGAAATACCAGCTCCCGTACGCGAGGCCGTTTCGGGCGAGGATGTCGCTCGATGGGTTGCCGTCGACGTCGCGCCCCTTGACACCGACGTAGAGCTGGAGTGTCTGCGTGCCGCCGTCCGCCGCGAGCAGGAGCGCGACGTGATCGGTCTCGCCGGTATCGATCAGCGCAGCGTTCTCCCAGGCGTCGGCCGGCATTCCGCCGATCCCACCCGCCGCGCTCCCCACTACGGCCGTCAGCTGATAGAAGTCTCGTCCGAGGCTGTCGAGCACGAACAGACGCCCGGAGCTGACCTCCTCGCCCGTGATGTAGAGCTGGTCTACGAAGCCGCGCCCCGCGCCGAAGGTGTTCGGCGCGTAGGCCTGCGACGAGCAGAATCGGGAGAAGCTGGTGTTCGACGTGCTGGTCGTCGTGGTCCAGCTGGCGCCCGCATCGTCGCTCCACCGATCATACGCCTGGCGGGCGGCGTCGACGAAGCGCACGCCGCCGGTGCTCCCGTTGGAGATCATGTTGCTGATCGCCGTCTGGAGCGCCGCCCGGTCCAGGTCGACCTCGCTCACCGAGGCATCCCCTGTCTCGTGGTTCACCTGGATCCGCAGCGTCGACTCGTCGACCAGGTAGGCGCCCGCCCCATCGAAGATGGCGGGCATGACGTGTGAGGATCCGTCTCCGGCGGGATTGTCGCCTTGCGAGATGATCTCGAAGGCCTTCCAGCCGTTGTCGGGATCCACGCGCAGCGTCCCGCCATCCAGCGCCCGGGCGCCCGGCGGCACCGCGGCGGCGAGAGCGGACAGCCAGAGTCCGACACACACATGCGCAGTCCGCCTGACAGAGAGCTCCACCCCATCCCCCTCGGTTGGCCGCAGAATCGCCGGCTCGATTGCTACTTCGCCCGGGGCGCCATCCCCCGAACCCAGAGCATCGCCGTGCCCAGGCCCAGCATCATGCCGACGAGCAGCATGTGGCCGAGTCCACCGACCATCGGGACATCCGGCGGATCCACGGACGATACGATCAGGCTGACGTCGGCGTCCACCGGCGCCGGCTCGACGTGGTCGGTGGGGCTTCCGAGATCCACGGAGTCGGCATCCGTGGCGACGCTGCGGAAGAGGTAGTCGCCCGGCAGGGTCGGTACGAAGGTGACCGACCAGCCATCCAGTCCGTTCGAGTCGATGCCGCCATTGCCATCCGGAACCGCGCTCCAGGTCTGTCCGCCGTCGGTCGAGTACTCGAAGGCCACCTGCTGGATGGTGCCCAGCAGCTGCATGGGCGGGATCACCGTCCCGGCCTCGAGGATGCGCACGTCGTCGATGGCGATGTCCTCGTCCCCCGCCTCGAGCGCGATGGTGATGCGCAGGTCGAGGAGGCTTCCGCTCCCCGGGATCGAGGCCAGGTACTCGGTGAAGGCCGACGTGATCTCCGCGCCGTCGCCCGTTCCGTCGAAGTCG
>CAZQMY010000092.1:0-17201 GCA_964594405.1 uncultured Spirochaetaceae bacterium
GCGAGGGGGGCGGGGTGAGGGCTCGTCTCGATCAGGGCCCAATCTTCGGGTCACGGATTGCGGTTCGACCACAGAATCGCTCTCCCAGCGCACGTTTTCCCGATCCGATTCCCGCGCCGCTCCGTCTTCAGGAGCACAACGGGCGAGGCGCTGACGGGGGGCTCCCGGATCCTCTCGCCCCATCGCGACGCCGGCCGGAGACCGCCGGGCGTTGGGAGAGACGACATGGAAGGCATGATCGGCGAGATCACGTTCTGGGCAAGCAACCTCTTCGGGTACTTCCTCATCTGATCTGCGCGGCTGACGTTCAGCCACGATGCACCGCCCCCGACCCGCGCGACGGATCGGGGGCGGAGGTGCATCGCGTCCACGGCAGGCGGGGATCCGCCGTGTGATAGCCTGCACGCGCATGAATGCCTTGGTCGACGGATCCATCTGGTACATCGTCTTCGTCTTCTCCGTGACGATCCACGAGGCCGCCCACGCGCTCGTCGCCCGCGTGGGCGGAGATTCCACCGCCTACGAGGGCGGGCAGGTCTCACTCGATCCCCTCCCCCACATGCGCCGGTCGCCCTTCGGCATGATCGGCCTCCCCATCATCTCGCTCGTGCTGGCGGGCTGGCCCATCGGCTTCGCGAGCGCACCCTACGACCCGGTCTGGGAGGATCGTCATGCGAAGCGCGCCGCATGGATGGCGCTCGCGGGGCCGGGCGCAAACCTGCTCGTCGTCCTCGTGTGCATGGGCCTGGTCTGGGCCGGTCGCCAGAGCGGTCACTTCGTCCCCCCGGCCTCGGTGAACTACGCGCGGCTCGTCGAGAGCACCGGCGACGGCACGTTCGCGGCCCTCGGCTTCATCCTCAGCGTGATGCTGACGATGAACCTGGTCCTCCTCGTGCTGAACCTCATTCCGCTCCCGCCCCTCGACGGATCCGCGGCCATCGGATTGCTGGTGTCGGACGAGTGGGCTCGGCGGCTGAGAGCGCTGGGCAACGAAGGCGGGCTGGCCCTGATCGGAATGTTGCTCGTCTTCTACGCCTTCGGCCGGCTCTTTTCTCCCGTCTTCGATCTCTTCCTGAAGCTCCTCTACCCCGACCTCGACTACCACTGACCTCCGTGCCGGCAGGAGCGCACCGCCTCGCCAGACGCCCCTTGAGTCCGAGCAGGAAGAGTCCGGCGAAGAGCAGGACGATGGTCGCGGGATCGGGGACGACGAGATCGGCCACCGTCTGGTGCCCGCTCTGGCTGAGATGGATGCCGTCGGGGTCGTAGTCCGAGAGCACGAGCTGTGCGATCAGGTCCGGCCCGCAGTGCACGCGGGCGCTCGCCGCACAGGCCGAGAGATCGACGTCCCGCTGCGCGAGCAGCACCGGCTGGAGATGGACGTGTTCCGGCGCGTGGATCAGCGGACTGTGAAGGATGTGTACTTCACGCGCGCCACGTGCGAGGGCGGATTCGACCACAATCTGGAGCTCGCGCTCGTAGCTCCACCAGAGATTGCGCATCGCATCATTGGTTCCCGCGAGCAGGTGGACGATGCTCCCGGGTTCGACGTAGTCGTGCCACCAGGTCCAGCCCGCCCAGTCCACCATCGTCGAGCCACCCACGGCGTGGGTGCTGACAGCGTCTCCGAAGGCGAGCCTCGGCCAGGGCGTGAGTGAACCCCCGCCCGGAGAGTGATGCACCGAGAGCGAATCCCCGATCACGAGCCGACCCGCCACGCGCGCCCTCCCGTCTCCCCCTACACAATCCTTTTACTACAGATCGTCGCCGAGTCGGCACACCGGATGAGGGCACGAGTGCGTCGGCCGCAAGCATTCAAGACTGGCCCGACCAGTAGGCCGCCGAGGAGATTCCCCCGTGGTACCCTCACTCCATGTGCGCCGATCGACTGATCCAGCTTCCCGAGGCCCCTCCGCCCCCCGGCGCCGAGGTCGTTGCCCTTCGCGCGCCAGACGATCTGGTGCTGCGGGTGGCCCGATGGCGACCGCAGGGCGAGGCGCGTGGCGCCGTGCTGCTGATGCACGGCTTCACCGAGTTCATCGAGAAGTACTACGAGGTGGTTTCCCACCTGCTGGCGCGAGGCTTCGTCGTGGTCACCTACGACCACCGTGGGCAGGGGCTCTCACAGCGCCTGCTGCCCGAGGCCCACCCGCGCGCCCGATCCGGCTATCAGGCCGATTTCGAAGACCTGGTCGCCGAGGCGCTCTTCGTGCACGAGCGCATGCTGGCGCCTGAGCATGACACCCCGCAGCTGGTGATGGCGCACTCCATGGGCGGCAACGTCGCGCTGCGCATGTTGCAGGATCAGCCAGGGCGCTTCGAGGCCGCGGTGCTCTCAGCCCCGATGATGGGCTTCGACCTGCTGCCCCTCTGGCTGATTCGCGTCATCGCGGGACTGTACGTCGGCATCGGGCAGGGTGACCGCTATGTATGGGGCGTCGGAGAGGTCGACCTCGAGGCGCGAAGCAACCGGGTGACCTCGGACGCCGCACGCTTCGCCCGCGCGCTGGCGTTCTGGCAGCACGAGCCGGAGCTGATCACCCACGGCCTCACCTGGCGCTGGATGCTGGAGGCGGCTCGCAGCATCTCGAAGGTCTGCGCGCCCGCACGGATGGCGATGGTCGATACGCCAACCCTGCTCGTCAGCGCGGGCCGCGATCTGGTCGTCTCTTCAAGAAGCCACCTCGCGCTGGAATCGCTCTCCGACGCGATCGAGGTCGCCTACATCCGCGAGTCGATGCACGAGATCCTGCAGGAGAGCGACGAGATCCAGGCCGTCTTCTGGGACCACTTCGATCGATTCGTCGGCAAGACGCTCGGCTCGGCGATCAGCTCCGGCGATCGACGACGACGTCGCCGCGACACATGATCAGCTCGAGCGCCTTGTCGGGATCGGCCAGCGCTTGCAGATCTCGAAGCGGATCGATCGCCGTCAGCACCAGATCCGCCGAGGTATCGGGCTCGAGCACGCCGACCTCACCCTCGAGATCGCAGAGCCGCACGTTGGTGTGGTACATCGAGCGAAGCACGTCGGCGGCAGGCTCGAGCTCAGCGCGGATGGCGAACTCCTGATTCTGCCGGGTCTGCGCCTCGCCCAGCAGATCCGTGCCCAGGCCCAGCCGGACACCGGCACGGCGGGCCACCTCGATGGAGGCTCGCCCTCGCTCGAATACCCCCTCGTTCTTGGCGACGTTTCGGGCCGGCAGGCCGAGCTGCGAACCGATCTCGGCCATGGCCTGGTAGGTGACCAGGGTCGGCACCATCACAACCCCGAGCCCGGCCATTCGCGCGGCCACGACGTCGTCGATCAGGTTGCCGTGCTCGATGCAGCGCACGCCCGCCTCGATGGCCTGAGCAATCGATTCGGGCTGATAGGCGTGCGCGGTGGTGTAGGTGTGGCGGTGATCGGTCTCCGTGGTGATGGCCCGGATCTCATCGCTCGTGTACTGGATCGAGTCGAAGGGGTCGGTGGGTGAGGCGACACCGCCGGAGGCCATGATCTTGATGAAGCCGGCCCCGGCCTTGAGCTCCTTCCGCGCCGCGAGCCGGACGGCATCCGGGCCGTCGGCGACGTGGGCGAGGTCGTTCGACTGGATCTGACACGCGCAGAGCGGGCCGCCGTCCAGGCTCAGGTCACCATGCCCACCTGTCTGGGAGAGCGCGCGGCCGGCCCGAACGATCCGCGGACCACGACACAATCCCCCCGCGATCGCGTTCACGAGGCCCGCGACGTCGCCACCCGTGTCGCGCACGGTGGTGAAGCCGCGTCGCACGGTGGCCTCGGCGAGCCTGGCCATGCCGATGGCCTTCTCGGTGGCGCTCATGCGGAAGAGCGCGCCGAAGTTCATGGTCGTGATCACGTGATGGACGTGCGCGTCCACGAAGCCAGGCAGCGCATAGCGTCCCCGCGCATCGATCCTGCGATCGCCCCGGAGCGCGGGCGGCGCGCTCTCGACATCGACGATGCGTCCGCCCTCGACGACGACGTGGCGCTCGCCCACCCACGCCATCTCTCGCGTATCGAGCAAAGTGACGTTCTCGAGGATCGTGATCATCTCGGCGCTCCCCTTTCAGTGGGCCTCCCAGTGGGCGTTTCCATCGCGATCGCCGGCGCAGCCCCGGCTCTGCTCTCCAGGCGATCACCCCGCCAGGAGCGTACCCGCTTCGCGCTGCGCCGCGCGAGGCGCGGGCCGGCACAGCCCGGTCGGGCGTTCCGCTATCCTCCTCACCATGCCTACGCCTGCCATTCGCGACGAGCATCATGCCTATGCGGTCTGCCCCCACGATTGCCCGAGCGCGTGCGCGCTGAACGTCGAGATCGTCGACGCGCGGACCATCGGACGTGTCCGCGGGAGCCACGCCAATCCCTACACCGACGGCGTGATCTGCGAGAAGGTCGCCCGCTACGCCGAACGCGTGCACCATCCTGAGCGCCTCGACGTCCCGCTGCGGCGCGTCGGCCCGAAGGGCATCGGTCGGGAGGCGTTCGAGCCCGTCTCCTGGGACGAGGCCATGGGCGAGCTCACCCGGCAGCTTCGACGCGTCGCCGAGGAGAGCGGGCCGCAGTCGGTCTGGCCCTACTTCTATGCCGGCACCATGGGCTGGGTGCAACGAAACGGGATCGACCGACTGCGCCACGCCATGGGCTATTCGCGTCAAGCCGGCACGATCTGCTCGACCCTGGCCAACTCGGGATGGATGGCCGGCCACGGACGCATGAGCGGCATCGACCCGACCGAGATGGAGGAGAGTGACCTGATCGTTGTCTGGGGGACCAATGCGGTCCATACCCAGGTGAACGTCATGAACCACGTGGCGAAGGCGCGCAGACGGGGCGCACGGCTCGTGGTGGTCGACCCCTATCGCAACGCGACGGCGGAGCAGGCCGACCTGCACGTGATGCCGCGCCCCGGCACCGACGGCGCGTTGGCCTGCGCGATGCTGCACGTGATCTTCGCCGAGGGGCTGGCCGACCGCGACTACCTCGCGCGCTACAGCGACTTGGACGACGCGCTCGAGGCGCATCTCGCCAGGCGCGGGCCCGCGTGGGCGGAGGGCATCACCGGGATCCCCAGCGCCGAGATCGAGGGCTTCGCGCGGCTCTGGGCATCGCATCGGCGGGCCTTCCTGCGGCTGGGCTATGGCTTCACGCGCAGCCGCAACGGCGCATCGAACATGCACGCCGTGACCTGCCTGCCCGTGGCGACCGGCGCATGGAAGCATCGCGGAGGCGGTGCCCTCTACACGAACTACGGCCTGTACCGCACGATTCCCGACCGCATTGGCGGCTGGGACCGCCTCGATCCGAGCGTGCGCGTCTTCGACATGTGCCAGATCGGTCGCGTGCTCTGTGGCGACCCCGACCTCCTGCAGGGTGGGCCGCCGGTCCGGGCCATGATCATCCAGAACACCAACCCGGTGGCGGTGGCGCCCGAGTCCGCCAAGGTGCGCGAAGGCTTCATGCGCGAGGACCTCTTCGTCTGTGTGCACGAGCAGTTCATGACCGAGACGGCGGCGATGGCCGACCTCGTGCTGCCGGCCACCACCTTCCTCGAGCATGACGACCTCTACGCCGCGGGCGCGCACACCCACCTGCAGGTCAGCCTCAAGGTGATCGAACCCCGGGGCCAGGCGCGTTCGAATCACGCCGTGATCTGCGAGCTCGCCCAACGCCTGGACGCACCGGGCCGCGACTTCGACGTCAGCGAGCTCGACCTCATCGACGCCATGCTCGAGCGCGCCGGCTATCCCGATGCTGAGCAGGTGGCCGAAGACGGTGGCCTCGACTGCTCGCCGGGCTTCGAACGCGCGCACTTCCTGGATGGCTTCGGGCATCCTGATGGACGATTCCACTTCCGCGCCGACTGGTCCGCCCTCGGCCCGATCGGAGGTCTCCCGGAGCTGCCCGATCACGCGGACCTCATCGAGGCGCCGGACGCGGCGCATCCCTACCGCCTGGTCACCGCGCCGGCGCGGACCTTCCTGAATACGAGCTTCACGGAGACGCCCGGCTCCCGGCGGCGCGAAGGGCGCCCCACGGCGAAGCTCCACCCCGAGGACTGCAAGGCCGTCGGCGTCCTGGAGGGCGATCGCGTGCGCATCGGCAACGCGCGCGGGGAGACCATCGTGCATGTCCAGCCCTTCGACGGCCTGCAGCCCGGCGTCGTGATCGTCGAGGGCGTCTTCCCGAATGCCGCCTTCGAGACGGGAATGGGGATCAACGTGCTGATCGGAGACGACGCTGCGCCGCCGGCCGGCGGCGGCGCCTTCCACGACTGCGCGGTCTGGCTCGAACGCGCGTAGTCACGGAGCCGCTCGGTGGTGGCCTCCGCGGGCTGCGCCTCGATGCGCCAGCGAGACCAAGTGCCCGATCAGCCTCAGGGCGCCCGGGGAGAGGTGCCGCCCCTTCGAGCGGATCAGCCCCGAGCCGGTATCCGGCCCCCCGAGTGGCCACGAGACGATCTTGATGCGTCCTTCGCGCGCATAGTCCTCGAGCAGACCGCGCGGTCCGAAGACGACGGTATCGGTCCACTCGGCGAGTCGGACGAGCACCTCGTAGTTGTCGCAGACCAGCGACGGACGCAGAGGCTCCGCCCCCTCCCGACGCATGCGCTCGTCCTTCCAGCGCTCGAAGCGAGGGGCCGTGGAGGCACCCGCCGACGGGATCGCCGCGAGGTCGGAGGGCTGGAGCCTGCGCTTTCGGGCCAGGGGATGATCGGGACGCAGGGCGGCGGCGATGGGATCGCTCGCCAGGCGCTCGACCTCGAGATCCTGGCGCGTCTCGGCGAGCTCGACGTCCGCCACCACGAAGTGCAGCTCGCCGCGCAGGAGCTCCGTGAGGAGCACGTTGCTGTGGCCGGACCGAACCGTCACCTGCACGCCCGGATGGTCGGGCACGAAGCGCGCGAGCACCTCGGGGAGCAGACTCAGCTCAGCGTGCGGATCGACGCCGATCGCCACCTCCCCCGTCCCCACGCCGTTCCAGAGCGCCACCTCCTCCTCCAGCTCGCGGACGTGACGGAGCAGCCGCTCGCCGCGCGCCACCATGCGCTCGGCCAGCTCTGTGAGCGCCGGGCGCCGGCCTCGCCGATCGAAGAGCTTGCCGCCCAGCTCCTCCTCGAAGCGCGCGATGCTCTCGGTGAGCGCCGGCTGGGTGGGGTGGATGGCGTCTGCCGCCGCCTGCACCGTACCGTGCTCGGCGACGGCGGGGAGATGGCGGACGTGACGGAGATCGATCAACGTTGGACGTTCCCTGAACTCATCGAATCATGAAGGCTTTCCATTGGATGGAATGCTCGACGTGCTCCAGGATCTTCATCCCGCAGCCGCGCTCGAGACCCGTCGTCACCCGTCGTGAGGAGGAGCCGAATGGCGCCCATCGAAACCGCACCGTCCGCCACCGAGGCCGACGCCGCCCTGCCCTTCGAGCTCTACGGACCGGAGATCTCCTACTTCACCGGCAAGCTCGAGGCCGTCCTCCGCTACAAGGGCCTGCCCTATCGGCGCATTCCCGAGGCACCCGCCGGGCTCGAGCGCGCCACGGGGGTCGCGCAGGTTCCCGCCCTTCGCCTGGCCGACGGTCGTTGGTTGACGGATACGACACCCATCATCGCATGGCTCGATGATCGCTTCCCGGACGCGCCGGTGATCCCGGCCGACGGCGTCCTCGCCTTCTTCAGTCGCCTGCTCGAGGACTTTGCGGACGAATGGCTCTGGCGTCCGGCGATGCACTATCGCTGGGACTATGCACAGGACGCGATGCACCAGAGTCGCGTGCTGGCGGACGAGCTGGCGGGCCACGTCAAGCTGCCCGGCGCGATCCTGCGCATGCACATCCGCAATCGCCAGCGCACGCTCTTCACCCGGGGTGATGGCGTGACGCCGGAGACATGGGATCACGTCGAGCAGATCTACCTCGATGCCCTCGAACACCTCGGCGCCATCTTTCGCACCCGCCCCTACCTGCTCGGCGATCGGCCGAGCCTCGCGGACTTCGGCTTCTTCGGACCGATGTTCCGGCACTTCGGCCAGGACCCGACCTCGATGCGCATCATGCGTGAGACCGCACCGGGCGTCTTCGAGTGGGTGGCACGGGTCTGGAATGCGCGCGCGCACGAAGGCGCAGGAGATCTGGCGCACGAAGTCCCGGAGGACTGGGGCCCCATCCTGGACGCCATCGGCCGAGCCTACCTGCCCTACCTCTGCGCCAACGCGGAGGCGTGGCGCGCAGGGCAGACACACATCGATGTCGAGATCGAGGGCACGCCCTATCGCCGCATCCGCACAGCGCGCTATCGCGTCTGGTGCCTCGAGGTGCTGCGCCGGCACTTCGAAGCCCTGGACGAGCGAGGGCAGAAGGCGGCGCGGGAGCGGTTGGAGGCCCACGGCTGCTGGGCACCTCTCTGGCGTGTGGAGGGCCTGGCCTCGGGCATCGACCCTGAGGGCGAGGCGCCCTTCGTCGCCGGGCACTCGATGACGGGCCTGAGTTCGCCCGAGGCGTCGAAGCAGCACTGGTGGCCGATCGACACGACGCGCCGCACGTAGGGGCGATGCATTCCTGCTAGCCTGGCTGGGCACGCGTAGCGCTGGACGACCGCGTCGAAAGGGGATCGCCATGGCCAACCACCGCCTCGAGATCGAGCCCATCGGTCAGTCCTTCGGCGCCGAGGTCAGAGGGGTGCAGATCAGCGATCTCTCCGATGGCGAGTTCGCGCGCATCCACGAGACCTTCTACGAGCGCTCTCTGGTGGTCTTTCGTGGTCAGAAGCTCGCGCCGCAGGACCACATCGCCTTCGCCGAGCGTTTTGCGGAGATCAACATCAATCGCTTCTTCACTCCCACGGCCGAGCACCCGCAGATCGCCGAGGTCCGCAAGGAGCCCGGCCAGACGATGAACATCGGCGGCGGCTGGCACGCCGACCATTCCTACGACCTCGTGCCCGCGCTGGGCTCCATCCTCGTCGCCCGCGAGCTCCCCAGCGCGGGCGGCGACACCCTCTTCGCCAGCATGCACATGGCCTGGGAGGCGCTCTCCACCGGTCTGCGCCGCACCCTCGAGGGCCTGCGGGCCAAGCACTCGAGCCGCCACGTCTTCGGCAGCGCCCACGAGGCCACCGCGGGACGTCTCGGCAATCCCGAGCGCGCCACCCAGGACGTCTTCCACCCCATCGGGCTCTCCCACCCGCAGACGGGCCGAAAGGCGCTCTACGTGAATCCCGGCTTCACGGTGGGCATCGAGGGCTGGGCGCCTCACGAGGCCGCCGCGCTCCTCGAGCTCCTCTACCAACACGCGCAGCGCCCCGAGTTCACCGTCCGTGTACGCTGGGCGCCGGGTACCGTGACCCTGTGGGACAACCGTTCGACCTGGCACTACGCGCTCAACGACTACCCTGGCGAGCGGCGCTTGATGCACCGGATCACGCTCGAAGGCACTCCGCTGGAGGGAAGCGGAGCGGCCTGAGTCGGCCAGTCGAGCGTCAGAGAGTCGTGGCGCCGCCCCGCACCACCACCGAGCACACTGGCCGCGGGGCGATCTTCGCGATCCGAATCCGCCACCCAACGGTCTTCATGGGCACCACGGAGCCACCGTGGGCAGAGCATCCCGCTCCGCATGATCCGGGGAGCCCATGACGTCGACCCTGAGCGAGACCGCATCCCACGTCCGGACCGCCATCGAGCGCGCCACGGCCGCGTCGACGGGCTTCGCCCTTCGCGCTCCTCGGTGCGCGCTGAGCCTGCTGCTCGTCACGACGCTGCTGCTGGGGGCGGGCATGACGCGGCTGCACGTGGAGGCGGATGCCGAGGACATGCTTCGCCCAGACGACCCCACGCGCCTCGCCTACGACCGCTTTCGCGAGGACTTCGGCCGCGAGGATGCCGTCGTCATCGCGATCGAGCGGGCGGGGAGCGTGTTCGAGCCCGTCTTCGCCGAGCGGCTTCGCGCCCTCCACGAGGATCTCGAATCGAGCGTTCCCCACCTCGCCGAGGTTCAGAGCCTCGTGAACGTGCGCGAGACGCAGGCGACCCCGGATGCCCTGATCGTGGCACCGCTCTTCGAATCGCTGCCCGACGACGCCTCGGGCTGGGCAGCGCTCGCGGAGCGCGCGCTGGGCAATCCCGCCTACGTCGATCGGCTGGTCTCGGCCAATGGCCGATTCACCGCCCTCGTCGTCACGCCGAGCGCCACGACGGAGCTCGCGCACGACGATCTGCTGGAGGGCTTCGAGGAACGCGAATCGGGGGGCGCCCTCCCGAGCATGACGCGCGCGGAGAGCCGGACCTTCGTCGCGGCGATTCGCGACGTGGTCGAGGCGCATCGAGCGCCCGGCTTCGATCCGATGCTCGCGGGCGGGCCGCTCTCGGGCGAGGCGCTCCAGGGCGGCATGGAGCGCGATCTCTCGCGCTTCTTGACGCTGGCCATCGGGATCATCGCCGCTTTGCTCTTCGCGCTCTTCCGCCGCATCACGTCGGTGCTGATCCCGCTCGGCGTCGTCGCGGCCTCATTGGTGTCCACGATCGGCGCGATGGGCTGGCTTGGCATCGCCATGTCGGTGGGCACCCAGATCCTGCCCTCTTTTCTGCTGGCCGTGGGGGTCGGCTACACCATCCACGTGCTGACGCTCTTCGATCACGTGCTGGTCCGGCAGTCGCCCGGCCGGGCCGGTCGGCTTCGAGCGGCCGCGCAGGCGGCGCAGCAGACGGGTTTCGCTCTCGCGATGACGGCGCTCACCACGGCGGCGGGGCTCGCCGCATTCGCGACCTCGTCGCTCGTGCCCGTCGCCGAGCTCGGGATGATGGCGCCGGCGGGCGTCCTGCTCTGCCTGGTCTTCACGCTGATGGGCGTGCCGGCGCTGCTCGTGCTCGCGCCGATCGCACCGGCGCCACGGCGCGAGCGGGGCGACGGCTTCGCGGTGCGCCTCCTCACGACCGTCGGCGCATGGTCCGCCGCCCACGCGCGTGGCGTGCTCGTGAGCACTGCGCTCCTGGGGGCCATCGCGCTGGCGGGCACCTTGCAGCTGCGTTTCTCCTACGACCCGATCGCCTGGCTGCCAGCGGACGATCCGATCCGGACGGCCTCGGCGGCCATCGACGAGCACCTCGGCGGCACGCTGCCGATCGAGCTTGTGATCACCAGCGAGCACGAGGCCGGAGCACGCGATCCTCACCTCCTGCGCGCCCTCGACGACTTTGCCGCCGAGCTGGTGGATCAGCCGACCGGGGCGGTCCGCGTGGGCCAGACCTCCTCCCTGGCCGACATCGTCAAGGAGGTGCACAGCAGCCTCGAGCCCGAGCGCGCCAGCCAGGAGCCGATTCCCGGCAATCCACAGCTCGTCGCGCAGGAGCTGCTGCTCTTCGAGAGCGGAGGCGCCGAAGATCTGGCGCGCGTGGTGGCGGAGGGTTGGCGGAAGACGCGCATGAGCATCCTGGTGGAGCACGTCGACTCCATCCACCTGCCGGGCTTCGTGGTCGACGCGAAGGCTCGGCTCGAGGCGCGGCTGGGCGAGGGGTATCGCGTGGAGGCGACGGGGCTGGTGGTGCTGCTCTCCACCTCGATTCGTGCGCTCATCGAGGACATGAGCCGGAGCTATCTGCTCGCCTTCGCGCTGGTCGTGCCGCTGATGATCTTCGTGCTGGGCAGCGTCCGCGAAGGCTTGACGAGCGTGATCCCCAACTTCGTCCCCATCCTGCTGGCCCTCGGCTTCATGGGCTTCGCAGGCATCGCCATCGACATGCTGGGCGTGCTCGTGGGCAGCATCGCCCTGGGGCTGGTGGTGGACGACACCATCCACTTCTTCCATGCAGCGCGGTGCGCCCGCGACGCAGGCCTCTCCACCGAGGCTGCCGTACAGCGCACGCTGCGGACAACCGGCCGTGCGCTGCTCTCCACCAGCCTCGCCCTCGGCGCGGGCTTCCTGGTCTTCACGCTGGCCGGGCTGTCGACGCTGCACCGATTCGGCGGTGTCATGGTCTTCGCGATCGCAGCGGCCTTCCTCTGCGACATCGTCCTCGGCCCGGCCCTGCTGGCGCATCGCGAGGCGCGGCGTGCAGCGCGGTCGGCAGTCTTGCCGGGCCCCGTCGCGACACCGGCGACCGCGGGCGGGTGACCCGCAGGCGGGAGCCAGATGGAGGCGTGCTCCGGCCGCGCCCTTCACCCCGCAAAGACCGATCCGAATCCGCGGCCTTCCGGTCTTCCCCTCCGACCCCAGAGCGGACCCGACTCGGGCCCCGCGACGAGAGCGGAGAAGCATCGACATGATCGACCACGGCCACGACGACAGCGCGATCCACAGCGAGGTCCGGCAGTTCATCCAGGCCCTCGACAAGGCCTTCGACGCACCCGAGGGCAGCAAGCATACCCTCCGCATCGCCCAGGTGGACGGCATGCCCGCCATCGCCAGCGTACGGCACCTGCCCGGCGGCATCGTCGTGCGAGCGACGCGGCTGCTGGGCCACGAGCGGGTGCAGGTCCGCCGAAGCGACGCCGAGATCGACGACGCCCTGCAGCACTACGACAGGGCCGGCGACGTCCGGGCAACGCTCTACCTGGAGGACGATCACGCCGTGGGCCTCGACGTCGACGGAAGCTGCGCAAGCCTCGGCCTGCTCTATGCCGCCGTCGCGCGGCGTGCGGTCGTCGACGCCGACAAGCGCACCCGATTCGTGGCGCGCGCCCGCCTCGATCCCGAGGAGAACGAGCGCGATCGGCTCGACCCCCTCGTCTGCGAGTGCCGGGGCCTGCGGCGCTCCGAGCTGATCGCTCGCGTCTACGAGGGCGCCGACGGCGTCGAGGGCCTCGCGGCACGCACCGGCGCCGGGGAGTCTTGCGGCGGATGCATCGGCCGACTCGGCATCGTGGTCGAGGATGCGCGGCGCATGATGACACCGAAGCCCTCTCCCGCGGCGAGCGACGCACGACGCATCAGGATCGTCGACGAGCTGGACGAGTGCGAGGCCGAGATCGCCCGTCGCCTTCCCGAGCCGCCGGTGATCAAGAAGGGCATCCAGCGCGTCCCGGTGCTGGGCGTCCCGTCCCGGCTGAAGGCCGTGATCACGGACCCCATCGGTATGGTGCTGGAGGCGCGCGCCGAGCACGGTCCCGCCGTGAGCTTCGATCTGCCGACCAAGTTCCGCCTCTCCTACGTCGACGACGACCTGATGGACGAGATCCTGACCCTCCCCGCCGATGTCGCCGCCATGGGGCCCGTCTTCGGAAACATCCCCACGGTCGGCTTCTGGTTCCCGAGGCACAGCCAGGGAGCGGACGCCCTCCAGGCGCTCGCGCTCTGCGGCCGCCGGGCCATCGCCGACCTGCTCGCCTGGGGCGAGAAGGAGCGGGGCGACATCATCCGCGAGACCACGCACGAGCACATCCGCGGCTGGGCGGGCGAGGTCGATCTGCTGGAGGTGGCGGGCCGCCTCTTCTCGGACGCCTCGGCTCGGGCAGTGCTGGGCCGGGCCTTCTGGGATCGCGTCCGCGGCGAAGCGCTCGGCCTCTACCGCGACATCGCCGAGGGCATCGACATCCCCCGCGCGACGCTGGCGGTGACGCCCTTCAAGTACGGCATGCCCGAGTACAAGGCGACGAAGAAGCTGCATCGGCTGATCTGCGACGTCATCGCCGAGCACGACACCAGTGGCGGCTACCCGGTGATCGACCGCCTGCGCGGCTTCGGTCCCGACGGCGGTGCGCTCCACGAGGAGGACCTGCCCTGGATGCTGATGTACGTCGGCTGGAACGCCACCAACTATCCGGGCAGCTACGGCGGCTGGACCCTCGCGGACATTCTCGACCACGAGCCGATCCGTCGCCGCTTGGCGCGCATGCGCAGGCCCGAGCAGCGGCGCGCGCTGCTCGCGAACTGCTTCCACGAGACCGTGCGCATGTGGCCCATCGCGTCCTTGGTTCGAGCGATCACGAAGGACCTGGTGATCGAGGCCGGGAGTGGCCGCTGGCGGATTCCGGCGGGCAGCGTCCTCGGCGTGCTGCCCTGGGCGAGGAATCGCGACCCCGAGCACTTCGAGGCCCCCGACACATGGAATCCCCGACGCTACGAGACCATGACCGAGTTTCCCTCACTCTTCGGCCGCGGCCCCTTCTCGTGCGTCGCTTCCCAGTTCAACCGGACCCTCTTCAGCACCGCGCTCGAGGCCATCCTCACGCGCTGCGAGATCGAGCCTGTGACGCCGCCGCCCGATCGCCAGTGCCGGGTGCACCTGCTCTACGGCAAGGAGGCATACCCGGTCCGCGTGGGCGCTTCGCATGAAGCATCGGGACGAGGGGCGGCTGGAGGGAAGCGGCGACGCACGGACATGACGCCCGCCCCCGCCGTGCGGGTCATGGAGGGCTCGGCCGTCCCGGATGCCGCGCCGGCCGCTGCCGGTGCGCGACGCGCGGTCGGCTGATTCGCACTCAATCGCTACACTTCATGGATGGCCGGCAACGAATCCGCGACCGTGGCACCGGACGAGCGCCCCCTTCGCCTCGGCATCTCGACGTGTCTCCTCGGACACGAGGTCCGCTTCGACGGCGGGCACAAGCGCAGCCCCTTCCTGACCGACCAGCTCGGACCTTTCGTCGAGTGGGTTCCGGTCTGCCCCGAGGTCGAGGCGGGCATGGGAACGCCGAGACCGGCCATGCGCCTGATCCGCGACGGCGATGGGGTCGCGATGGTCGAGATCGCGTCGGGGCGCGATCACACGCGCACGATGGAGCGCTTCGCCAGCAGCCGCGTCCGCGCGCTCCGCGATCTCGATCTCTGCGGCTACGTGCTCAAGAAGGATTCGCCGAGCTGCGGCATGACCCGAGTGAAGGTCTACGACAAGGGCGGCGCTCCGAAGCGCGACGGCCAGGGCCTCTACGCCTCGGCGCTGATGCAGACATTCCCGCAGCTCCCGGTCGAGGACGAGGGCCGGCTCAATGACGCGCGCTTGCGGGAGAACTTCATCGAGCGTGTCTTCGCCTTCCGTCGCCTGCGCGATCTCTTCCACGGTCGCTGGACCAACGGCCGCGTCGTCGCCTTCCACACCGCTCACAAGCTGCAGCTGATGGCCCACGCGCCCCAGGCCTATCGCGAGCTGGGTCAGCTGGTGGCAGCGCTCAAGAAGACGCCCCGCGCAGAGTTCCGCAGCCGCTACGAGAGCGGATTCATGGAAGCCCTCTCGAAGATGGCCACGCCTGGCCGCAACGCCAATGTGCTCCAGCATGCGGCGGGCTACCTGCGCGGGCGGCTCGACGCCATCTCACGCGGCGAGCTGGCCGACCTGATCCACGAGTACCGGATCGGTCGTGTCCCGCTCATCGTCCCGATCACGCTGCTCGCCCACCACGTCCGACGCTGTGAAGTCGACTACCTGCAGGGCCAGGTCTACCTCTCGCCACATCCCAAGGAGCTGATGCTGCGCAACCACGTCTGAGCCGCGTCATCCCGGCGAGGCGCTCGTTGCGAGCCCACTCAATGGACGTGTGTCGGCGAGTCGCGCATGCGCTCGCGGTAGTCCCACGTGGCGAAGCTCAGCGGCTCGAGGGCGATGGCCACCTCGCTCTCGGCGCGGGCGAGGAGGGTACGCGCCAGAGGGTAGGACCGATCGCCCAGGTATCGATCGATCAGGATGCGCAGCATCTCCTCGCCCCGCTCCGGATGGAGCGTCGCGATGGCGGTGCCACGTACGCCCAGGTAGGGCGGCCGTTCGACCGAGAGCTCGAACGCGCAGCGCCCGTCGTCGGCGACGAGCCTGGCAACGCTCGCGCTCCGCTGCGTGGCGCACCAGAGACGGCCCTCCAGCGGCACGAACCACAGTGAAGCCAGGATGGGGTGACCGCTCCGGCCATTGCATGCGACCCGGAGCGGCAGCACGGTCCGCTGCAGGAATCGGTCGGTCGCGCCCTTGCTCCAGGGCCCGGTGCGTCTCATTGGGAACTCTCCGAGGGGTTGTCCTGTCCATCGTTTATCTTAACAAAGCCGCTTCCAGATCATCCGGCGAACACGCAGAAAATCCGGCAAAGGACCGGAATGAATGAACATGGCTCTTAGCGTGGATCGGAGAATCATATTCGAAGACCTCCCTGTCCAAGTCAATACCTAGACAGAACGTGCTCATGATCCGAATCTCTGGGACGAAGGCCATCGACGGGGGGGTATGTCATGACCCGAGGCATCCATTGGTTCCGCAACGATCTGCGACTGCGGGACAACACGGCGCTGATCGCACTGCTCGAGCGCGTCGAAGCGTGGATGCCCGTCTTCGTGGTGGACCCCCGGCTGCTCGGTGCCGATGGCGAGACGACCCCGCGCGAATCCTTCCTGCGAGACAGCCTCCGACGTCTCGACGAAGACCTCCGAGAGCGCGGCGTCCCCCTCGTCGTGCGTGAGGGACCGCCCGCTCTGGTCCTGCCGCAACTCATGCACGAGACGGGGGCGTCGCTGCTCTCATTCAACGCGGACACGACGCCCTTCGCGCTGCGCCGGGACGAAGAGGTCCAGCGCAAGGTCGAGCGGGCAGGCGGTCGCGTCCTGTCGCGAACCGACCACACCGTGTTCCGGGCAAGCGAGATCCGGACCAGGGCGGGTGGCCCCTACGCGGTCTACACCCCCTACAAGCGGCGCTGGTGGGATCGATTCGAGACCGAGCCGCGCCGGCCCCAGCCGCTCCCGCGCCTTGCGCCTGCGATCCCTGGCCCGAGCAGCGACTCGACCTTCCTCGAGCCGGCGCAGGCGCCATCGCTGACACTTCCGACGGGTGGCGAGCAGGCGGCGCGCCGCCGCCTGCTCCGGTTCCTGGACGGCGGCATAGCCCGCTACCACGAAGACCGCGACCGTCCGGATCTCGACGGGACGGCACGACTCTCCCACCACCTGCGCTTCGGCACACTCTCCGTCCGCGAGTGCTTCGAGCGGGCGGAGGAGGCGGCCCGCGCCGACTCACGGCTCCGCCCCGGCGTGGACAAGTGGCTCGACGAGATCGTCTGGAGGGAGTTCTACGCCGGTATCCTCGAAGAGAATCCCGACGTGTTGCATCAGAGCTACCGGCGCGAGTACAGGGAGATGGCCTGGGACGACGACCCCAAGCGCTTCGAGGCGTGGTGCGAGGGCCGGACCGGCTATCCGATCGTGGACGCAGGCATGCGCCAGCTCCAAGCGACCGGCTGGATGCACAATCGCGTGCGGATGATCGTGGCGAGCTTCCTCACCAAGGATCTGCTG
>CAZQMY010000093.1:0-17127 GCA_964594405.1 uncultured Spirochaetaceae bacterium
GCCGCGCCCGCTGAGCGGCTCTTCGGCCCCGGTCACGCAGCGTTCACGATCGGCGTCTCGGGGCGGCTGGGCCTCGGCTCCGGAGATGTTCGGCTCGGAGCCGCCGAACGAAGGATCGGATCGGCGCCGACACGGTCCAGCGAGGCCCGCCCGCCTCAGTACGCCTCGGGATCGAAGTCCGGGCCCCCCCACTCCGCATAGCTCTCGTGCTCGGGATGCCTCGGATCGCGCAGTGCCTGCAGCAGCTCGTCGTAGCCGGGCGGCCCTCCGCAGTCTTCGGGCGGACAGGCGCGCCTTCCGCCGATGCAGCGGGGACGCGGAGCGCGGCGGTCGGAGGGCAGCGGCGTCGTCTTCTCGAGCGTGACGGTGTGCTGCCAGTTGTCGCCGAAGTCGTAGACGTAGCGCAGCGAGCTCTTCGGCTTCGTCAGCACATCGGACAGCCGTGTGACCCTCTCGTTCTCCGGCCCCTCGCCGAAGGGATCGAAGTCGTCAACCACCGGTCCATAGCGGGTGCCACCGCACTCGAACTCGTGCAGATGCGCGTCGTCCCATCCCATGGCGTCTTGAATGGCGCGATGCAGACCGTCGAGCATGATATCCGAGCGCACCTCGATGCGGCGCCAGATGGGCGGGCGGACGCCCTGCAACGTGATCTTCAGCTCGTAGAGGCTTCGCGCCTCGCGGGCCGCTGTCTTCTTCGCCCTCTTCTTCGCCCTCTTCGCAGCACGACGCCTGGGCGGCCTCCATGCGGCCTTCCTGCGGAGGAGCGGGGACAGACCTTCCGAGTCGTCGGCGACCTCGATCATCTTCGGAAACGCCGCTTCCACGAATCGGTTGGCCGCCACGACCAGCGCGTCGGGGCCGCCGCGCTTCCGAGCGAGGGCGATGAGCAGCTGCGCCATGTGCCGATGCTCGTCCGCGGTGGCCGGGATGCGATGGATCTCCCCTCCGCGCAGTGCCGTGGCACGGTCCAACACCTCGCGAGCCAGGGGGGTCAGCATGTCGAGCCCCGCAGCGGCCTCGTAGACATCGGTGGGCAGATCCACCGACAGCATCGCGCCATCGGCCACCGCACGCTCGAACTCCGCATCGCTGACGTGCCCCGGGCAGACGATGCGGGCCAGGCCGGCCGAGCCGAAGCGCTGCGAGAGCTCGGCCCAGGCCCCTTCGGCGCCGAGGATCTCGGGGCGCTCGCGTGCAAGCTCTGTCAGCACGGCCGCGACGTCGGCGGCGAGGTGATAGTCCGTGACCTCGACGGGCAGCTCGCGGCCGTCGAGCGCCAGGCGCGAGAGCACGGGGCAGCGCTTGCCGTGGCTGAGGGGCCAACCCTGCTCGCGAACCTCGGCTTGCGCCCTGGGAGCCAGATCTTCGACGGGGACGAGCTCGACGACCAGGGTGCCCGGGCCCCGGGCCACCTCAGGCCGGCTGTGCTCGTGCCTGGGACGATCCTCTTGTCGAGGCATGAATCGCTGGCGATAGTGCGCCTCGCCCGGCGAGATCGTCAGCAGGACGCGGTGGGGCTCGGCCTGCCAGAGCTTGGCCACCTGGTTCGCGGCGCCGCCGCCCGAGAAGCTGATGCGGACCTCGGCCGCCTCGAAGAGCAGCGCATCATGCGGGGCCAGCTCGGCCATGGCGGCGAAGAGCTGCTGCGCATCCGCCGCCTCGATGCCGTGTCGCTCGAGGTAGGTGCTCGCGGCCTCCCTCGCCAGGTACTCCGCCAGCGATGCCCCGGCTTCGTCGGCGAGCGGCGTCGGACCGATCTCCACATCGAGCACCTCGCCGAAGCGGTCGAGCAGCGTGGCGGCGACATGGGAGTCCGCCACGCACACACGGTTCGGAATCCGCGGCGCGCCATAGGACGGCGAGTCGATGGCCCCGTGCAGCACGTCGGCCATCGCACCGACGTCTCCTGCGGCGACCACACCCGATCCGACGACCAGCCCAGAGGGCCGCTCGACCCAGATCACCCAATCGATCGGCTGCTCGGCACCTTCCTCCCCGGCGAGGCCGGCCGGACCGCGCTGGCCCTCCCAGACGCTCAGCGAGCGCAGCGACGCGCTCCAGTCCCGCGCACGCGCCTCGGCCTGGCCCGCCTTACGGCGCGCCTCGATCTGCTTCTTCTGCTTGCGCTTCTTGTTCTTGATTCCGCGCTTCTGAGCGCGCCTGTTCCTGCTGCCGGACTTCTTCTTCGACATGGCGGTGGGAGGGTAGCTCGGGGGAGGAGATCGGGCCGTATTGCATCTGCGGCTGCCGCTCCCATGGCGGCGACCCGGAAGACGCTGGCTCATCCATTGGCTGCCGCGCTCGAAGAGCTGCCAGCCTCATCGCGGCAGCCCGGCCATTCCGCCGAAGGCGCTGCGGATTCGGCGGTCGGCGCCTGATGTGACGGGGCGTCAGCACCTCGGCACCGCGCTCGACGCCCCGGGCGGCCTCTCGGTGCGGCTGGGCCTGGGCGAGGTTCCACCGGGCGAGGGCACGTTCGATGCGGCGCTCTTCACCGACCCGGCCCGTTGGCTCGAGGTCGTCGTCGGCACCGACGTGCTGACGCCCCGCCAGATCCTGACGCCTCCGATCCCGATCAGTCGGCAGGCGCTCGCGATGCTCAGAAGCTGTACCGCAGCCTCGTGTAGATGTTGGTGTTGCCTTCGAGCTGTCCGAAGAAGGTGTCCTGCTCCCTCCCGAACATCAGGTTGGCGCCGAGGTCCCAGCGGATCTCGTCGGAGATCTTGTAGCCGATGGTCGGCCGAATGTGGGTGTCCACGTCCGACGGCGACACGAAGGCGAAGAGCGAGAGCGTCAGGTCGTCGTTCATGGCCAGATAGGTCACCCGGAATGTGAGCAGGTGACGTGCTTCATCGGGCTCGAACTGAGGAGAGGGCGAGCTGGCCAGCAGCGCGTCGTGCTCGAGCGTGTACTCCAGGTAGTACTGTCCTCCGAGGGTCAGCTTCGCCACGACCTCGCGCTCGAAGCCCACCAGCACGCGGACCTGGGAGTTCGGCAGGGTCGGGTCAGTGCCGTCGCGGTCGTCGACGGAATCGTACCAGGCGAACTCGGTGCTTCCGATGCCGCCGAGCAGGGTGCTGCGGAGGCTGGCGCCGTAGGCGCCGAGGCGGGCGTAGGTGGGAAGCATCCGGGTCGGGTCGAAGGCGGTGGGTTGCGGGAAGAATCCGTAGTAGCCGTAGAGAGCGGCCTCGATCCCTCGTACGTTGCGGTAGAGGCGCGCGGCGAACTCGCCGTTGGCCAGCGTGCTGGCGGGCCGGACGGTCTCGAAGGGCGTGCCGCTCCCGACGATGGTGCCGGTGATCGGGTTGAAGTAGGAGAGGCGCTGGCCGGTGATCACGCGGTCGGGCTCGAAGACGGGGGTCCAGACGAACTCGAGGTTGGCCGTATCGCTGAAGAAGCCCAGCTTGACGGCGTTCATCGGGGCCTTGAGGTACTCGTCCGCACGACCGTTGAAGAAGGAGACGAAGTCCTTCGGGAAGAGGTCGTTGAGGAAGACGAAGTCTCCGGTGCCCCACGTGAGGATCTGGCGCCCCCCACTGATCTCGAGCCAGTCGGTCGCCCGGAGGAAGACCAGGGCTTCGCGAAGGTCGAGATCCACGTCGCCGGTGACGGCGTCACCGATCACGTCGAGGCGGAGGTTGCCGCGGCCACGAGAGCGCTCGTGGGAGAGGCCGAGCTGGAAGCGCGCCTCGCCCAGCACGAAGTCGCCGGGCTGCGTCTCGTCGTCGACGACGCGGGCGCCCACGGCGCCTTCGAGGAAGCCGTGGATCGCGACGGGCAGCCGCCTGAAGCCGAAGACGCCGTCGCCGCCCGAGGCCGGATCATCGGCCTCGTCACCCCAGTCGTCGTCGGCCCAGTCGTCGTCGGCCCAGTCTTCATCCGCCCGGTCCTCGCCAGGCGCCTCCGAATCACCGTCGCCCGGTCCGCTCTGGGCCGACGCGGGCCCCGCGCCGGGCGAAGCCAGGATCGCCGCGGCCAGAGCAGCAGCCACGAGCACCGGCGCGCCTCGCTCTGCCCTCATCCGGCCAGGCCACTTCATGCTACTGCCCGAGCCATTGTTGCGGCGGGTTGCGGAGGCTCCGCTCGGTGAAGACCGACTCCGGAACGCCGACGTCGTAGGCCACCCCGCGGAACTGCACGCCCGTGAAGCCGCCGGTGCGGACGTTGGTGAGCTTGGCCTTCACCGTCGTGGGGAGGCCATCGATCTCTCTCACCTCGAGTGACTCGACCTTCCTGTAGAGCTCGCCGGCGTCGTCGTAGTACTCGATGGTCTTCGGAACGAAGGTCTTCGGGTCGACACAGACCTCGAAGTACGCGAACTCCACCGCTCCCTCGTCCTTGGGAACGCTCTTCACGAGGTAGCAATCGTCCGTGGTCTCGACCAGCTGGTGCGTGTCCTCCTCGAGACCGCGGCCGGAGATGTCCTCGTAGAAGTAGTCGGACCCGACGAAGCTGGTTCGCTTGTCGCCGGCGGCGATGCGCTTCACCAGATCGAGGCCGGGGAGGTAGAGCCAGCGGTCGTCCTCCTGGCCGACCCGCTTGTGCACGAGGAACGCGGTATCACGAACGTCGGCGGGCTTCTCGAAGCGGACGAAGTAGAGCTGGTCGCCCTGATCCTCTACGTCCCTGCGAAGAATCGTGAACTGGCGCCGGCGCTGTCGGCCCTTGGCGTCGACGATGGTCATGCGGACCTGGGCGCGACCATCGTCACCCTGGTAGTACGCCGCCCGATTGGCACGTCGCACGATCTCCTCCACATCCGTGAGGGGCTCCGCGGACGCCGCTCGAGCGGCGAGGAGCGGGATCATCACCATGAACGCGCCGATGAGGACAGTCAGCCAGAGGAGCTGGCTCCGGGCCGGACCAGCGGCTTCCTGGATCGACGCCGCGCGTCGGCCCGGGGAACGATTCGAGAGAGGGTTGACCTGACGTGCTCTGCTCATGACGAGACCTCCACGGAGTTTGCGTCGCTGGCGGCTCCAGACTGCTCTGTTGCCCCCGTCGTTCGAAAGAAGAGCCCCGGGCCGAGCGAGAGTACGCTCGGGAGCAGGAGCATGGTGACGAGGCTCGAGACCGCCATGATGGCGGCCATGAAGACACCCACGGTGTTGTACGGGACCAGGGGCGCGGCGAGCAGAGGCAGGAAGCCCACCGCGATCACGATGGCGTTGCGGGTGATCGCGCGTCCGGGCTCCTCGAACATGCCGCGGCAGGTCGACGCCCAGTCGCCCGTCCGCTCGTGAAGTGCCCTGGCGCGCTGCAGGAAGTGGATCGCGAAGTCGATCGACAGGCCCAGGGTGAGCGACGAGAGCACGGCCACCGGCATGTCGTAGTCCTTGCCGACCAACCCGATCAGCCCGTAGATGAACGCGATGGTGACCGTGAGGGGCACCATCGCGAGGGCGCCGAAGAGCACCGACCGGAAGAGCACCACCATGATCACGAAGACGATCACGAAGCTGCCGAGCAGGCTGCGCACCATGCCCGCCACCATCGCGTCCTGCCAGACGACGTTGATGTAGGTGAGTCCCGCCCAGCGGAGCTCCAGGCCCTCCGGTAGCGGGTTGGCGGCGAGGTAGGTGTCGACGCGCTCGACCACGCGCTCCATGTCCTGGTTGTCACCGCTCCTCAGCTGCAGCCAGATGTTCGCGTGGCGGTAGTCGGGCGTCACCATGTGCCAGAGGTCGTGGGGGCGGTGCGAGCTCTCATAGCTGAGCAGCGTCTGGGCTACGCCGTTGGCACTCTCGGGGATCGAGTAGAACTCGGGGGCGCCCTCGCGAAGCTCTCGGTGGACGGTCTTCACGATCTGCGCGAGCGAGCTCGACTTGCCCACCAGCCCGCTGGCGTGCAGATCGGCCTGCAGGGCGTCGATGACGGCCAGGTTCTCGGGATCGAGGAAGAGCTTGCGGCCGGCGGTGGTCTCCTCCACCGCGGCGGTGATCGCCTCCCAGGTGGCCTCGGCGTCGGCGTCCGAATCGAAGAGCTGCTCCTCGATCAGAGGGGCCAGCGCGAAGAGCTGGCGGTCGAAGGCCGTGCTCCCCTCGGCGCCCATCGCGCTCGCGGCCTCGGACTCCGCCAGGACGCTCCGCCACGCGCTCGCCACCCCGGGCGGCGCCTCGGCGAGGAGGCTCTGCACGCGCGCATCGAATCGCAGGCGATCGGAATCCGTCTCTTGCGGCTCGAGAACCAGATAGGCCATGTAGGTTCCGCCGAAGTGCGAGTTCAGCGAACGGTCGGCGACGCGAATGCGATGGTCCTCGGTGAACCAGCGCACGGGATTGTCGTTGATCTGGATGGTCGAGACGCCGTACGCGCTGAGGGCGAGCACCCCGAGCACCAGCGCCACCAGGGGCTTCGCGTAGCGCTGGCTGCTCGCGCCGAGCAGGCGAACTGCGCCGGCCAGACCTCCCTCGGCGCTGTCGACATCGCCGCCCGCGAGTGCCTCGAGGCGCTTCGGCTCGAGGGTCACCACGTATGCGGGGACGAAGACGATCGTGAGCAGGAAGGCCAGCACGATCCCAAAGGCGACGAAGACGCCGAAGACCCGTACCGGAGGGATCGGCGTGAGCGCCAGCGACGCGAAGCCCACCGCCGAAGTCACGGAGGTGTAGAGCATCGGCGTGAAGAGATGGTGCATCACGCGCTTGATGGTGGCCCGGGCATCACGCTCCTCCGGGTAGTAGTCGGCGAACTCCGAGAGGACGTGGACCGAGTCCACGACGGCGATGGGCATCAGGAAGATCGGGATCATGCTGCTCATGATGTGGACCGGAAAGCCCGCGCCGATGAGCGTGCCCATCACGGTCAGCACCGTCCCCATGGCGATGATCATGGGCGACAGGATCAGCGTGAGGCTCCGGAAGAAGACCCACATCAAGACGAAGATGACGAGGGCCGCGAGGGGGGCGGAGATGGCCATCTGCTGGAACATCTCGACGCCGAACGTGTCCTCTGCGACGGGCAGGCCGGTGACGTGGACCTCGTCTTCGCCCGGGAAAGCCTGGACCAGCGCCTCGATCCCGGTCGCGATGCGGTGGCTCTCGGTCTTCGACACGATGGGCACGTAGATCGCCGCTGCGCGGCCGTTCTCGGAGACGACGGTGCCGTCGAGCATGGGGATGCGGCGGGCGGCGTCACGGATCGCCAGGGCCTCGGCCCGGGTGCCGGGGGGCTCCCTCATCATCCACTCGAAGCGGATGGTGCCCGGCCCCTCCTGGCCGATGTCGTCGACGGTCGCCAGGGAGAGGACGTCTTCGCGGATCACGCCCTCGATACGCTCGATGCCCCGGGTGAGCGCGTGCAGCCGGTTGAGCGAGGCGGGGTTGAAGACGCCCTCCGGCGAGTCCTCGTTGACCAGGCCCACCACGATCATCTCGTAGAGCGCGAAGCGCTCCTTCGCGTGATCGTGGAAGACGCGATCCGCCTGGTCGGCGGGCAGCATGTTCTCGGGGTCCGTATCGATCACGATGCGCGGGATCTGCGCCGCGGCCAGCAGCACGAGAACAGCCGTGGCGATGAAGACCGCGCGGGGGCGCCGGGTGGAGAAGTCGACCAGCCAATCGCTCATGTGTGCCTCCAGGGGACGGGGTCCGGGCAGCGCATGGCGCGCCCCGCGGTCTTTCGACTATATCATTGGATAGTTATATTGCAAACTGATGGCGCAGCAGTATAGTCTCCGTCATGCCGAGTCAACGTCGCGGCGCCTCGAAGAGCGCGCCCAGGTCCAGAATGACCGCCAGCCACCCGATCCTCCCGGACGAGGCCATGGAGCGCATCGCAGCCCGCTTTCGGCTGCTGGGGGATCCGTCGCGCCTGAGGCTGATCAACCTCTTGATGCAGGGAGAGTGCTCCGTCCAGGAGCTGGTCGAGGCCTCTGGCCTCGGGCAGGCCAACGTATCGCGCCACCTCGGCCTCTTGCGTGCGGAGGGGATCGTGGCCCGCACGAAGGACGGCAATCGCGCGCTCTATCGACTCGCCGACAACAGCATCGAGAAGCTGTGCACGCTCGTCTGCGGCGAGCTCGCGAGCCAGCTGGCCGAGGGGCTCGAGCTCTTCGAGGCCGCCGACGCGTGAATCTGCACAGCGGCCCGTCGAGAGGCGGTCCGCTCAGTCGAAGTCGGAATGGAGCGACTCAGGAGGAATCGAGAATGACCATGGAACAGTACATCCGAGCCATCGCGGGCAGCTTCGTGCTGCTCTCACTGGCCCTGGGCTGGCTCGTCACGCCCTACGCGTATCTCTTCACCGCGTTCGTCGGCGCGAATCTGCTCCAGTCGGCCTTCACGAGGTGGTGTCTGATGGAGGACATCCTCGCGGCGGTCGGCGTGGCGGAGAAGCCGCACGAGGTGGAGCCGGCCGCGTCGCAGTCGGGCTAGGGGCATCACGCAGGCCAGAGCGATGGCAACACAGGGCGCCAGCAGCAAGAGGCGGTGCGCCCACGGGCCCGAACCGCGCAAGTCAGCTCCAGCCTCGCCGAGTGGCTCGAGCGGGGCGGGGGATCCGAGGACGGCATGCGCACTGTGTTCCAGCGCAACTCCAGATACGACGGAGCAGCAGAGCAGGCTCAGCCCTCGAGGAGAGGGCCAGGGCTGCTCGCTCACGCGCGATCCAGAGGCGGGTGAGTCGAGCGGAAGCAGCGGGCGAGCGCTATGCCCGATACGCGGACGGCATGCGTGAGTCGGCACCCGCTCCAGAGCGCAGCACGGATGACGCTCAGCAGGCGCGCCTCGCCTTGGTCGCCCCGCATGATGCGGTGCAGGGCACATTCCGCCTGTATCCGCTTCGGATCGAGCGCGCGCCGGGTGCGAGTCTTGTCCCGGCATCGATGCCACTGCTCTGCATCGCGAGGCATGCGCGTCGGCGGGCCGCCCTGTGCCGACCCGCCGACGCGTCGCAGGAGCAGCTACCTGCAGATCTCTCCGCCGTAGCGGATGAGACCCTTCAGATCGCTCGGCTCACGAAGGTCGACGAGCCCGAAGCTATGGAAGGTGCCGACATAGCCTTCCAGCGCTCCGCGTGAGACGGAGGGCTGGATCCGGTACGTGATCTCGATCATGTAGCGGCCCGGCTTGCCTGGTATCGCCGTGAGGACGCCAAGATCCTTGGTATAGATCTGGCTGCCATCGTCGCGCTGGAAGTAGTGCTCCATATCCATCTCCAGGCCGGTCGCCGTCTTCCGCTGGGCGAGGATCTTGCCTGCGGTGGAGTGGACGCTTCCCGTGAGCGTTGCCGAGATGATCATGGGACGATCGCCGCCTTCGTCGAAGAAGTTGGCGATCGCCACGCCGCCGAGGGGCAGGCACTCGGGCTCGATGGCCTTTGCGGCTCCCGAAAGCGGTGCGAAGAGCGCGAGAGCGAACGCGGTCGTGAGGAGGGTGTTCTTGAACATCGGAGTTCTCCTTGTTTCTTGTGGGTGGTCGGTGTCGTATGGGGTGTGGGGCGATGCCCGCCTTCGTCGGGGCGAGGTCACGCGTTCACCATTCAGGCGTGCCGGGCCATGCAGTCGATGAGCCGGTCGGTCTCGACCAGCTCGGTGGCCCAGAGTCCGAAGGACTTGAGAGTCGCGTCGAGCGTCGCGTCATCCGTAGTGGCCGTCGCGTCTTCGACGACGATCGCGTCGAATCCGAGCTCGGTCACCTCGCGGACGTGCGACTCGAGGCACAGATTCGCCAGCATGCCGCCCATCAGCAGAGTCTCGATGCCCCGCTGGCGCAGCTGAAGGATCATGTCGCTGTGAGCAGCGGATGGACCGCGGCGCGGCGAGAGCACGATGGTCTCCGGTGTCGGCTCGAGCTGCGCAACGAAGCGCGCCCCCTTCTCGGCAAGCAACATCCCTCGCTCGGCCATGAGACTCTGAAGCCCCTTGCCCAGCATCCACCCCTCGTAGTCGTGCTCGTGCAGCTGCAGCCATGAGTAGAAGACCGGCACGCCGGAGGCGATCGCCTGGTCGCGCAATGCGACCAGGTTGCCGACGACGCCGAGCCTCGTGAGCTGATCTCCGACGAGGTCCCACAGGACCCCCTCGGGCGAGAGCACGTCGACCTGGGGGTCGGTGATCAGGAGGGCCGTCTTGGACCAGTCGATCCGGGTTTCGAGCATGATTTCTCCTCTGGGCGCAGTGAGTTGCGGGCTATCACCCTTCTGGCTGGGGCTTGTTTTGAATCGAACGCTTCAAAATATCGGCCAGCCCGGGTTGATGGTCAAGTCTTTTTTGAAGTGATAGATTCAAAAAGATGGGACGGCCGAGAAATCTCCCCGTAGACGAGGCGCTGGATCGGGCACTGCTCGAGTTCTGGGCCCGTGGCTACGATCGGACTTCGATCTCCGATCTCTCCCGCGCCCTCGGCGTCGGGCCTTCCAGCGTGTACAACGCCTTCGGCAGCAAGCAGGAACTCTATCGCCGCTCGATCGAGCGCTATACGCAGACCTACACGGGATTCGTGGAGACGGCGGCGGAGAGCGACCTCGACGTGGTGCCGTCGGTTCGCGGACTGCTGCGCGACGCCGCAAGGGTATACGCGTCGCCAGAGACACCTCCAGGCTGCGCGATCATGCAGAGCGCCGGTGCTGCGACAGCCGAGGAGTCCGAGGCCGCGGCGATCACGCTCGAGGTCAAGGCGGTCGTCGAGCAGAAGCTCAAACGGATGCTCGAGCGCTCTTCGCGAAGCCATGGCACGCCGCTCTCCGCATCGGCGCGGGTGGTGGCGAAGTATCTGATCGCGACCCTGCGCGGCCTCTCCCAGCTCGCGATCGATGGGGCATCCGAGGCGGACCTGCTCCGAGTCGCCGACATCGCGGCCGAGGCCTGCGTTCGTCAGGAGTAGGCGCGCAGGGTGCTCACCACGAATGCGGCTGTCATCTACGGCGCCCCTCCATGGCTCGGAGGCGACCGCAGTCGGACGATTCGGAGACCGGTCGTGGCAGGAAGAGCAAGCCCCGTTCTCGTCTCCGGGGGTCCCTCTTCCCGCCGGGGCGGGGCGAGTGAGGCCTCCGCCAATCAGAATGCCTCGAGATCCGGGGCCGAGCAGAGCAAGCGAAGCGAGGAGACAAGGACGCATCGCGCGCGAGGCAGGTCTTCGAGGACCACTCGGCACAGGTCTGCCAAGCCTTCGCGGATCGATGACCACGACGTGCAGCGACAACGCGGCGCGATCCAGTCGACACACGTCAACCGCTCGACGTCAACCGCTCGACCTTCGGCTCTCGTGCTCGACATCGAGCCGAGGAACCGGCTCGCCCCCGCCGGCTGATTCGGTGGCGCGGGCGAGCCGTCCTCCTAGTCCTGTTTCACCGAGAAGCGCGGCATGTAGCGTCGAACCTGCTCGAGCGATTCGAGATCGTTCGTGCGCAGGCCGACCGGCTGGTACTCCCAGGCGACGCGATCGTCGATGAAGGGGAATCCGACGTAGGCCACCGGATCCGCCCCATCCGCGTGGTAGAGCATCACGTAGCCCCCGTACTCGGTGTTGCGCGCGAGCGAGAGGTTGATGACGAGCGGCAGAGCCTGGCCGTTCTCGAACGCGACCGCGCGCTGACCGTGGGAGATGTAGCCCCCCTCGTCCATCGGAATCACGATGCGACCATTCGCCTGGGTGGCACCAGCCTCGTCGACTGGCCAGAGCTCGAGATTGTTCGGCGAGGGTCCGTCGCCGCCAGAGCCGCCACCGGAGCTCGCGTTGGAGCCGCCTGGCCCCAGCTGCTCCGCCAGCCACAGGATGAACTGGGCCAGGCGCACCGCGGGGTCGTAGCCATCGTAGTTCTCGATCGCTTCGTTGAGCTCGGACTGCCCCTCTGCAATGTACAACCGGTTCTGGAACCACTGACCGTCGAGGTCCTGGGATTCGCCACCGATCGTATCGTCGGGCGGGCAGTGGTGGCAGGGGGAGCCTGCCGTTGCCGTCGTGGAGGTCAGGAGGGCGGCTGCGATCGCAGCCACCAGGAGAGCACGGGCCATCGGCCGGTGCGAGTGCGAGAAGTGGATCATCATCTGAAGTTCCTTTGCGAGCGAGTCCGAACATGAGACCGTCGAGCCCCGCGCCTCCTCGATTGGCGCTGACCGGCTCGATCGGGATTGGAGTACGCGACCTGCGCCTCCTTTCGAGTGGGACGGGCCGCGGCGTACGGCGATATCGCCCTTTCTCGAGAATCAGCCGAAAGCGCTCGACCAACCCCGTCCGCCCCGACCGGCGCATGAGCCCGTGCCGGATCGCTTCCGATGGCCGGTTGTAGGGTGATCACATATGCCCGGTTTGCGGTGATCACTGAGGGTGGCGGGGAGTGGGGTAGGCACTTGCGATCAGGTGGCCTCATGATGGTGAACAGATCGGAGGAAGAGTGGCCTCACGAGGGTGAGAGATGGCAATGAGAGGGCGAGCTGCACTGCAAGCACCCTCGGTGGACAAGGTCCGCAAGCCGAAGCAGCTGGAGCACGAGAACGCGGAGCTCGAGAAGCTCCTGGGGAGCGATGGTCGGGAACGGCTCGGTGGACTGCTGCGATTCCAGCCTCGGGCGGCATACGGCATAGGGAGTCGGCGGAGCTCTCGCACACGACGTGGGCGCGTCTCAGCGGGTTGCCCCGGCGCCAGACACGAGTGCGACCGATGGCGCCATCTTGGAGTCGTGACCGCGTGCCCCTGCTGAGCCATGAGGATGCGACGAAGCGTCTCGGCTCGTTTGCGCGGAGAACCCTCCGCGCGCCTGAGCCGCTCCTCAGCTTCAAGAGCGCTGGCCGGACTCTTGCATAGGCCTCGCGCCGGAGGTGGTCACGGATGTCCCGAGTCGTCTATTCATCATTGTCGAAGGTTCGCACACTGCTCTTCGTCGTCGGATTGTCCCTGATCGCGGGCTCGACCGCGCACGCGGAGGTCGGGGACGACTGCAGCGCCTGGACTCTCCTGCCGGACTTCCGGTGCGACGACCGCTCGGCGCGGCCGGACGGAAGCTTCAATCCGGTGGGGATGCCCTTCCTCTTCGAGGACCCGCACATCACGAGCGGGCTGAACTTCGTCTACGTCTACCACTCGCTGCCCAAGACCGGGAGCCTGGCGCCCGTCTTCGACGGCGGTTCCTTTCAGGTGGTCGCGCTCCAGATCCGGCTCGCGCTGACGGACAAGCTGGCCTTCATCGCGACGAAAGACGGCTTCCCCGCGATCCTGGATCCGGGCCCGAACTCGGCGGTCAGGCCGGCGACCGAAGTCCTCGACATGACGCTCGGCTTCAAGTACGCGCTCTTCGAGACGAAGGACCGGGACTTCATCTTCACGCCCGCCCTCCGCTACGAGATCCCACTCGGCAACGAGAAGGTCTTCCAGGGCTATGGCGACGGCGTGATGATTCCCTCGGCGAGCTTCCGCTGGGGCATGAAGCGAGCCGGTCTCGAGAACGCGAACCTGATTGGCAGCATCGGAGGCCAGATTCCGATCGACGGCGATCGCAACTCCGACTCGATCTTCTACAACATCCACCTCGACTACGGCTTCGAGCTCGACAACCGGTTCGTCAGGTTCCTCGTCCCCTTCTTCGAGATGAACGGGATCCACTACACGGGCGGCGGCGACGGGCAGAACCCGGTGTTCCTGTCGGACGCGACCGCCACGGCGCTGGGCGTCCCCCAGGTGCCGCTGTCCGCCGCCCAGACCGTCCTCATGACGGGTCCGTTCGAAGGCGTCGACGTCGCGAACCTGGGCTCGACCGGCATCGCCGGCGAGAGCATCCTGGTGCTCGGCGGCGGCCTGCGCGTCCCCATGGCGTGGGGGCTTTCGGCGGCCGTCATGTACGAGGGCGCCGTCTCGGGGCGCAAGGATCTCTGGGGCGACGGCCGCTTCACGTTCATGCTCACCTGGGAGCTGTAGGGAGAAGCACCGTTCGCGGAGCCGACCACCACGCCGCGCGGCGGAGGACGTGCCGACGCCGGAGCCGTGCAAGTCGGCTATCGGGACTCTCCGCTCGAGGCGCGCACGATGACGCCAGACTTCCGGGGATCTGCTCGAGACCCCAACCCCACCTCGCGCACAACCCCGCGAACACGTGAGCTCTTCCGCATCACTCTCTCGCCTCGGAGAAGTGGTGGCGGAGAGAATCGAACACGAGACCGCAGTATCGATCCAGAAACCCTGTAACCATCGAAACGACCGCGTCGGCCAACCATCCCCGCCACTGATCCACCGACGCTGACCCAGATGGGCAGGCGCAGGTTCAGCGAGCGCGGTGTTCCCCTTCTGGTGAGGCGGGGCGAAGTCTTTCGCCTTCAATCGGCACGACGTGCCGCGATCGAGCGGCGATTCCCGTTTTCTGCCGACGTCCTGAATCCTCACTTCGGAAAGAGGAGCTGAACGGTGAACTTCAGCGCCCACGTGGGCGCGAAGTCGGGGCGCACGACATTTCCAAAGGCGCCCAGCCGCGTATTGATCGGCTGATCGCCGATGCGGAAGAGCCGCCCGACACCTCCGCCAAGCGGAAGCGTCCAGGTCTGCCCTGAGCCGGCGTTCCAATTTGCCGTGATGATCGGGTCGGAGAAGAGGAACCAGCCACCATCGAAGTTGTAGTTCACGAAGGGCTGAATCAAGAACTGGCTCACGGTCTCGCGGTTGTCGTCACCGCCAACAGACCACAGCTGACGGACCAGGATTCCGACGGACCACGGCTTGGGTTGCGCGAGCACCACACCCGTCAACCCAGCGCTCCACTTGCCCGACCCCAACTGGGCATCCGTGGCGGTGGGAAAGGTGATCGACGGACCGAAGCCCCAGATCAGTGATCCGGCGGCTGCGGGAGAGAGAAAGAGCGAATAGTTGAGATCTCCCAGCCCGAAGGTTCCATCTCCCACCGCTCCGGAAGGAATCCCCGGAAGCCCGTCGACGAAGCCCGGCACATAGGCGATCGGTAGGATGGGGCGACTGATCAGGTTCCAATCGCCGACCGTCACGGGAACGACGGGCTGGAAGTTCAGGATATAGGCGGAGCCGTTCGGAGCGCCGAAATCTACGTTGTTCTCGAAGGGGACGCTGATCAGGCTGCCCACCGGGTTCTGCGTCTTCGCGCGCAGGTCATCCTCGCCACCGTCCGCCGCCCATGATGGATACACCGCCAGCATGACCAGCAGAATTGCGCCGAGGCGCATCGCCTTGCTGCACCAATTCGGGTCGAGTCTCCCGCCTTGCTTGCCAGGCGCGCCCAACCTCACGCTGCCTTCTCGATGTCTGGAAGAACCCACCTCCGATCCAGAAAAGCCTGCCTCCATCAGACGGATGACGACACGGAGGTTCATCGAAGGCGATCGCGCCACCTCGTAGCCCGCCGCCTCAGCGCCTTCGGGCACATCCTGGCCCGGGCCAACGAAGAGACACCTACCAGGCTCGGCCAGTCGGACGATCGCCATCTGCCACATGTCGTGGGCCGCACCACGTACGTCCGCCTCGGGCATCACGACGACCCAGGGCCCCTCGGCCAGGTCGATGAAGGGGAGCACACAGCCGTCGGCGAAGGAGTGGGTGAACTCCAGCGGACCGATGCGGGAATCGACGGTCTCCGCATCAACCGCATCCGCTGCGAGCAGGTCGGACGATCGTTGTCGCGATTCGGGTGGTTCCAGTGAGCATGTCGTGAATCTCTGCTCGAGCGCCGGTGGGCGATGTGGTCGGCTTCGGGAAGTCGACAGTCTATCCCGCCAGCGGGTCTTGTGCCGTAGGTGCCTGTCTGCGCGGAGCGATCGGGCCTCGAAGCGCGAAGGGCGCATCTTTTACACCTTCCTTAGCTCGCCGCGTCCACCCGGGCTGTGTATCGTTGGCGCGATAGAAACCATCAGCCCAGGGGACCTCCATGCTAGCCGTCCGATTGGTCATCATCGCGTTGCTGCTCGCCGGACTCACTGCCTGCAACAGCCCACTCTCTTCGACCCACGGCGCCGAAGCCGACCACAGCCCCGAGTCTCCCCCCACTGTCCAGGCCGAGATCAAGACGATCGATGGTGTCAAGCAGAAGACCGTCCCCGGCTTCGGTGGCGTCATCGCCGAGCGCTACGAAGATTCGCAGGAGTGGTGGCCGGCCTACAAGGAGCCGAAGCCCGACGCACCGAACGTCATCATCTTCTTGCTGGACGATGTCGGCTTCGCCCAGGTCGGCTCGTTCGGCGCCCTGATCGACACACCGAACATCGATGCCCTTGCGGCCAACGGTCTACGATTCAACAACTTCCATACGACCGCACTCTGTTCTCCTTCGCGAGCCTCGCTGATGGCCGGCCGCAACCCGCACTCCATCGGCCTCGGTAGCCACGCACTGACGGCGATGGGCTTTCCCGGCTACAACGCCGTGATGCCCGAGTCGGCAAAGTCGGTGGCGAACTACCTCGCCGAAGAGGGCTACATCAACTACGCGCTGGGCAAGTGGGATCACACGCCGTTGTACGAGGTGTCCCAGGTCGGGCCGTTCGATCGCTGGCCCAGCGGCGAGGGCTTTCAGCACGCCTACACATTCATGGCGGCCGACGTGCACCAGTTCGTGCCGGTCATGTGGAACGATCATGCTCCTGAGCCCTACCGCAAGTCGGTACACCTGGACCAGGACCTCGCCGACCGCGCGATCGAGTGGATCACGGGGCACAAGTCGATCAAGCCGAATCTGCCCTTCATGATGCTGTGGGCATCGGGCTCGATGCATTCTCCGCATCACGCGCCGGACAGCCACATCGACAAGTACGCGGGCAAGTTCGACATGGGATGGGACGAGGCACGCGAGCAGATCCTCGCCCGCCAGAAGAAGCTCGGAGTCGTGCCGCCGGATACAGTGCTGACCGAGCGCATCCCCGAGATCCCGGCCTGGGACTCTCTGCCCGACGAGCAGAAGAAGCTCTACGCGCGGCAGATGGAGGTGTTCGCGGCGCAGATGGAGTGGGTCGACCTGCAGATCGGGCGCGTCGTCGACGCGCTCAAGCGCATCGGCGAGTTCGACAACACGCTGATCTTCGTCACGGCAGACAACGGCGCTAGCGGTGAAGGCGGACTGGCCGGCACGTTCAACGAGACCTATGTGCTCAATGGCCTCCAGACCCCCATCGCCGCGAACCAGCCCGCGCTGGAAGAATGGGGCGCCGCGACGCCATATACTCACTACCAAGCAGGCAGGGCA
>CAZQMY010000094.1:0-16717 GCA_964594405.1 uncultured Spirochaetaceae bacterium
GAGCGGCGCCACGAAGCCCTCGTGCGCGAGCTGGGCGGCATCGAGCGGCAGATCCAGGCCCTCGAGGCGCAGCTCGGCGAGTGCCGGGGCGCGGCCGAGCGCGGCGAGCAGGCTCTGCCCGAGCTCGCACGGCGCGAGGACATCGAGGCCCTCAAGGAGTCGGTCGCCCTTCTCCCGTCGGCGCTGGAGGAGATCGAGCACACGCTGGCCCGCCACGAGGAGTCCAGACGGAGCGAGCCGGACCACGGGGCCGCCCTCGAGTCACTGATCGCCCCGCTCGAATCGGGGCTCGGTGTACTGCAGGGGCGCATCGAGTTCGTCGCCAAGAACCTCCGCGAGAGCGAGACCGCCAGCGCGCTGGCCCTGCTCCAGCGCGAGGTGGCCACCATCGCGCCGGCGCTCTCGGAGGCCACGTCGGCGCTGGACGCCAGGCTCGAGGCCTTCGAGCCGCATGCGGGCGCCGTCGAGGCCGCGCTGGCACCCATCGGCGAGGGCATCGAAGCCGCGCGAGCCGCCCTCGAGGCGCTGCCCGAGCGATTCGAGGCCATCGAGGCCAGAGCCGAGGAGGTCCCCCGCACCCTCGACGCTCTGAGCCAGGCCCTCGAAGCCCTCCCCGATCAGATCGAGCGGCTCGGGCGGGACGACTCGCAGCGCGCCAAGGCGCTCGCCGCCATCGAGGCGCGGCTCGGCGAGCTCACCGAGAGCCTCGCGTCGCTCCGCATCCAGGACCGGGGCGCCGAGATCACGCAGGCGCTGACGCATCTGTCCAAGGCCATGGCCCACGTGCGGCCCGGCATCGAGTCCATGCAGGAGGGCCTCGGCGTCCTCTGCGATCGCGACCCGTGGCCGCGCACCCAGGAGGCACTCGCCGCGCTCGAGGCACCGCTCGGTCGGCTCGAGCGGCGCATGCAGGAGCAGCTCGAGATCGGCCGGATCCTGCGCGAGGTCACGAGCGGCAACGAGTCCGGCTCGCGCTTCGCCCGCATGGAGGCCGCTCTCGAGCGGCTGGAGCCGAGCGCCAGGAAGACGATGGAGCGCCTCGATTCCCTCGCCGAGCGCGAGGACCCGGCGCCGCTGCTCGCGCAGACCCGCCGCGCGATCGCCGAGCAGGGCGAGCCCCTCGCGCGCATCACCGCGATGCTGGAGTCGCAGGATGCTGTGCTCTCGGCCATCCGCGATGCGGCCACGGGCGCCGAGCGCGAGTCGCGCTTCGCCCGCATGGAGGCGGCCCTCGAAGAGCTGCGCCCAGTGGCGCGCGCCACCAGCACGCAGCTGGAAGAGCTCGCCGCCCAGGCACGCGCACACGCGGAGGGCATCGGGCAGGTGCGAGAGATCGAAACGGGACGCGCAGATCGCTTCGCCGCGCTCGAGACCCTGGCCCCCTCGATGGAGCACCACCTGGCGCACCTCGACGCGCGGATCCAGGCGCTGACCACGCAGCAGGCCGCGCTCGGCGACTCGCTCGCGCGACTCACCGAGGCGTCGAACGCCAGCACGCTCGAGCCGCGGCTCGATGCCATCGACGACCGATTGAGCGAGCTGGTCGGAGCCATCACCGCGCTCTCCCGGGGCCCCGGCCGCGACGACCAGGCCGCCCTGCTCGCTGCGCTGAGCGAGCGCGTCATCGGTCTCGAAGGCCAGCTCCAGCAATCACATACCTACGCCCAGATCGACCGCGACCTGCTCCGCAGCGATGTGCTCGAGGTGCTCGGCCGCATCACGCCCCTCGCACAGCCCACCTCGTTCGAGCTCGAGACCGAGCATCCCGTGGCGCAATGGAGCCACGATCAACGCCATGCCCTGGGCTCGGCTCACGACAACACGCGCTGTGCACGCTTCGTGACCGCCTGCGAGCGCATCTTCGCCCGTCCCGTCACTGCGCTGGATCTCGGCTGCGCGGGCGGCGGCCTGGTCTGCGACTTCGCCTTCCGCGGCCACGACGCGGTGGGGGTCGACGGCAGCGATGCGGCCCGCAAGGCGGCCCGCGGCGGCTGGCGCCTGCTTCCGGATCGCTTCTTCTGCGCGGACATCACCGAGCCCTTCACGATCCGTCGCGCCGGGCGGAAGCGCCCCGCCCGCTTCGACGTGATCAGCGCGTGGGAGGTGCTCGAGCACATACCGAAGCAGCGCCTGCCAGGACTCTTCGCCAACATCGCACGACACCTCGCCCCGGGCGGGCTCTTCGTCGCCTCGGTGGCGACCTTCGAATGTGTCGATGCGGAGAGCGGCGAGCCGTACCACGTGACGCTGGAGGACAGAGCCTGGTGGGAGAAGAGGATACGCGACGCCGGCCTCGAGGTCGTAGACGACTGCTTCGAGACCGTCGACTTCTCGCGAGGCAGCGGAAACGGGCCCGTCTGGTACGACTGGAACGCACGGACCCAGCCCGACATGGGCTTTCATCTCGTGGCCCGAAGAGCCGCCCCGACGTCCCGGTGAGTCTGGCGATCGCCCTGCTGCTCGCGCTGGCGTGCGGACTGACGACCGTCGCCCCCGTGCACGCGAAGCCCACCGAGGCCGACGCCCGACGCCTCTTCGAGGCCGCCGACGTGGGCCGATTGGCCGGGGACATCGCGACAGCGCTGGAGGCCGAGCTCGAGGCAGGATTGGACGCGCTCCCACCGAGGGGGCGCGAGGCACAGGGGGTCGCCACAGCATCCGCCCTCTCGTCGGAGCGCCTGGTGGCCGTCGCGATGGCGACCTTTGCCGCGCACTACCGCGCCGACACCGGGATCGAGGCGCTGTCCTGGTTCGCGTCCGAAACCGGGCGGAGGCTGATCGAGATGGAGCGCCTTGCGGGCGGCGCGGAGTGGGAGCGCGCGCTCTCCCGGTACATCGACGAGATGGTGCAGGCACCGGTGGCCTCGAAGGCCCGGCTCGAGAGCCTGCGCGCCTACGCCGAGGCGACCGGCGGAGTCGAGGATGCGGCGCGCATCCAGGCACGCATCGAGCAGATCGCGGCCGAGCTCCGAGCTGCGCTGCCGGACTCGCCGGAGCGCCGCACTGCGAGCGAAATCAAGAAGGCGAGCGAGGTGCGCCGTAGGCAGGTCGCGGCCGCACTGCGAACGCAGCTGCTCGTGGTGATGCAGTTCATCTATCGCGACGCGAGCGATGCCGAGCTCGCCGCCCAGGCCCGCTTCGCGCGCAGCGAGGCGGGGCTCTGGTTCTTCGGCGTGTACCGCCTCGTCGGTGAAGTGCTCCTGGAGGACATCCGACGGCAGCTCCTCGGCGTTGTCGCACCCGGGACCCCGAAGCCGATGTGAAGACTGTGAGCACGAACCCCCCGTGGGAGAATCCCCTTTAAATGGACTTTCGGCGGTGTTAGGGTGCGACGGGGGCACGATCGCGAAAGCACGGTCAGCGACCTGCTCGTGACCGGGAGCGGGCCGGAGTTGTTACTCTGTCGTCGCAAGAGCCCGGTCCGACGGCGGAATCGCGCGGCGTCCAGCGACTGATCACGCACCGGGCATGGGAACGCAATGCAATGACTCGCAGCGAGGGATTCCGAAACGCATGAGAATCGGAATCGACGCCGGCCCGCTCGAGCACGGCAGCGGCGGCATTCGCCGCTACACCGAGAGCCTGATACGCGCCCTCGGCCGGCTGGATGGTCGGCACGACTACGTCCTCTATCGCGCGTCGACGGCCCGCGACCTCGACTCGCTCCGCGAGCTCGGGAGCAACTTCCACTGGGATCTGACCCGCTTCCCGATGAAGAAGTACGTCGACTACTTCCACCTGGTGGGCGCGACCGATCAGATCGACTTCTACCACGGCACCAACTACTCGGCTCCGCTGCTCACCGACAGGCCGAGCGTGCTGACGGTGCACGATCTCACCGTGCAGCTCTTTCCCGAGGTGCATCCGCGCCTGCGGCGCATCGCGCACAGCCTGCTCCCGACGCTCTGCCGCAAGGCGCGGCGATTGATCGCCGACTCCTTCAACACCAAGGAGGATCTGATGCGGCACTTCGGCATCACCGAAGACCGCATCGACGTCGTCCATCTGGCCGTCGACGAGGCCTTCCATCCCATCGAGGACGAGGACGAGCGCGAGCGGGTGCGTCGTCGCTACCGCCTTCCGGAGTCCTTCATCCTCTTCGTCGGCTCCATCGAGCCACGCAAGAACCTGCCCTGGCTGATGCGCTCGGTGGCCGAGCTCGCGCGCAGGGGCTTCCCCCAGAAGCTGGTGATCGCCGGCGACGGCAGCCCCGCCTTCGTGGCCGAGCTCGAGGCCGAGGCGCGATCGCTCGGGCTCGGACTCGGCGAGGACGTGGTGATGACGGGCTTCGTGCTCGATCGCGATCTGCCCGCCCTCTACAGCTGCAGCGACCTCTTCGTCTTCCCCTCGATCTACGAGGGCTTCGGGCTGCCGCCGCTCGAGGCCATGGCCTGTGGCGTCCCGGTGCTCCTTCCCGAGAACTCGAGCCTGACCGAGTACTACCGGCATTCGAGCATGATGGTGGACCTCTCGGAGCCTGCGGTCCTGACCGAGTCGATAGAAGCTCTGCTGGACGACCCCGACCTGTGCGCGACGCTCGTGAAGAAGGGCCTCGAGTGCGCCAAAGCCCGAAGCTGGTCGCACGTCGCGCAGGAGACCGTCGAGGTCTACGAGCGGGCCATCGCGTGAGCGGCAACCCGCGCGCGAAGGCAAGCCCGCGACCGCCGCGCTGGCTCGCCGAGCTGCTCCCCGAGCGCGTGCACCCCGCCTCGGCCGCCTACGCGGAGCACGATCCGCAGCGCGTGGAGGCCGAGGGCGCGCCGCGCGATCCGCGCGTGCATGCAGCGACCTTCCTCCACCACGCCGAGCTGCGCAGGACGCGGGCCCGCGAGCGGGCGCGTCGCCGGTCGAGTCGGAGGCCGCTCGATCCGTGGCGGGTGCGGCGCGGTCTGGGTGAGCGGCCCGAAGAGGACTGATCCGACTCCGAGCCAGCGTCCCCGGGGCGAGCACCGGATGAGCGCTTCGCGCTAGAGGCTGCGCTCCACGTGTGCGGCGAGTCCTTCGGCGATCCGTCGCCAGTCGTAGTGTGCCTCGATGAGGCGGCGCGCCCGGGCGACGCGCTCTCGAACGTCCTCGTCGTCGCCATGCGAGGCGATCGCGCGAGCGAAGCCCTCGATCTCGGTGATGCACAGGTGCACGCCGGCCTCGACCGCGAGACCACGCGCGCCGTGTGGCGTGCTGATCACGGGCAGGCCCGCGGCGAAGTACTCGAGCATCTTCAGGTTCGTTCCGCCGCCGATCGACATGGGATTGAGCGCGACGCTCGCGACCCGCGCGACGAGCGCCTTGGTCTCGGCATCGACGACGCCCATGAAGGCGAGGTTGGTCGGGCGCTCGCCGAGGCCGCCCTCCGCGGCGAGCGCATCCCCGACGCCGCCGAGCACGATGAACGCCACATCGGGCAGCGCCCTCGCGAGATCGGGCAACCGACGGACCGCTTCGACGTTGGGGCCGTGCCAGCTGCCGACGAAGAGCGCGATGCTCGTATCGTCGACTCCCATCGATCGCCGGGCGGCGCGGCGCTGCTCCATCGGGACGAACGCGATCGCCGAGGGGTCGACGCCGTTGGGCACGTGGACGACGCTTCCTTCGTCGACGCCATAGCGCGAAGTGAAGTCCGAGACCTCGTCGGGCGAGCAGGTGAGGATGCGCGCGGCGCGCTCGCAGCAGGCCGCCTCGATCTCGACCGTCACATCGAGCAGGCGCCGTCCCAGGGCGCTCTCTGGCAGCACACTCGCCTTCAGCGCGGCCTCGACGTTGAGGGCGTCGTACCAGACCGGCCCGCCCCAGGCCTCCTCGACGGCGGGCAGCAGATAGGGGTGCGCGGCGATCACCAGGTCCGCGCCGCGCACCGCGCGCGCGAGCGCCTCGCTGTAGGCGGGCGTCCTGCGGTAGAGCTCGGGCATGGCGACGTCGGTGATCGGCAGCCATCCGAGCGCGCGCGACAGACGCGCCTCGGCCTCGAGGTGGTCGGCCGAGTGCGCGATGCGCGTCTCGTGCAGGCCCGGCGCGATCTCTCCCGAGAATGCGGGCAGGCCGGGCTGGGCGAAGGTCACCGCCTCGATGTCGTGTCGCCGCGCCAGCGCGCGATAGAGCTCGAAGAGCCGCTTCTGTCCGCCGTGCTGCGGTGGATGGATGGGAAATGGGCCGGCGATGCCGATGCGCCGGCGCAGCGGCGCGGGCGAGGGGCCAGGAGGGGAGGGGGCGTCCCGAAGGGCATCGGCGCCGAGCACGACGCGGATCACCCCTGACCAGTCGATCCGCTGCGCGCGGCGCCGACCACACGTCCCCATCGCCACCGCCGCGCTGCGGCCGGCGTCCAGTCGCTCGATGACCTCCGCGAGGGAAGCCTCGTCGGGCTCGGCGAGATAGCCGTGCTCACCATCGCGCATCAGCTCGAGGGGACCACCCGAGTCGGTGGTCGCGATCAGCGGCTTGCCTGCGCTCATGGCCTCGAAGGGGACGAGCCCGTAGTCCTCGTCGAAGGGCGTATAGATCACGCCGAGCGCCCCGGCATAGAGGGCCTCGAGCTCGGCGTCCTCCACGAAGCCGAGCAGCTCGATGCGCGGATCGTCGCCCGCCTGCGCGCGCAGGGCCTCCATCTCCGGGCCCACGCCCGCGATCTTGAGGCGCACATCCGAGCGCGCACGCTTGATCGCTCCGATCTGCAGCGCGACACGCTTTGGCCCATCGAGGCGGCCGACCGAGAGCAGGTAGTCACCCTGCGGGCCGCCACGAAGCGCGCGCAGATCCGAGGGGTGGTGCACCACCTCGACCCGCGCGCCGCTGGGGAAGTAGTCCCGTCGACGAGCCACGTTGTCGGAGATGGCCGCATGGCGTCGGATGCGATCGGGGTGCAGCCCGACACCGTCGAAGTAGTGGACGAGCTCCCGGATCAGCGGGCCGGGGAAGGCGTGCAGCGACTCGGGCAGGGGCTTGCCGGCCTCGATCTCGGCCAGCCGGTCGAAGCACTCGACGAGCGCGGCGCGCTCGCCCGGATGCGCGCGGATCAGGCCGAGGACCGCGTCGACGCGGGGATCGCCGCAGGGCGCTTGGACGCTCCCCATGCCACCCGGCCAGGTGTCGTAGAGCCCGCGCAGGCGATGTTGGAGATAGACCACGTGGTGATCGTGAGCGACCATCCACGCCGGATACTTGGTGCTGATCACGCGATCGAAGTGCGCAAGATCGAGATTCGCAAAGCGCCGATACGAATCGACGATCTCGAAGAACGTCTGCTCGGGGCTCGGCAGCTTGATCAGCTCGGCGTGGTGCGGGGTGTGAGCGTGGATCGCGTCCTGCAGACCCCACCAGAGCTTCTCGGCCCCGCCGATCACGAAGGGGACGGCGCTCGGCGCGACGATGGCGATCCGCATCGCGCTACCCCGCGGCCTCGAGCAGCGTCTCCACCACGCGCGCCCAGCTGATCTCCAGGCCGCGATAGTGATCGTGCGCGGCGGCCCCCATGGCACGCGCGCGAGCGCGATCCCCGTGGAGCCGATCGATCGCTTCGGCGATCGCATCGGCCTCGGGATCGGCCACCAGAGCGGTCTCGTCCGGCTCGACGAGCTCGAGCACGCCGCCCGAATCCGAGCAGGTGATCAGCGGCTTGCCGGAGAGCGCCGCCTCGAGGGTCACGTAGCCGTAGTCCTCGTCGAAGGGCGCAAAGAAGACCGCGAGCGCGTGAGCGTAGTAGCCGAGCAGCTCTTCGCGGCCGACGCGTCCCAGCAGACGGACGCGCTGCTCCAGCCCGAGCGCCGCGATCTTCGCCTCGAGGGCCGGGCGCATCCCCCCCTCGCCGGCGAGCAGGGCCACCACGGGCGAGCGCACCCTGGACATTGCCTCCACGAGCAGGTCCTGCCGCTTGAGGGATTCCAGGCGACTCGGGAAGAAGACGTAGTCGTCCGGATCGGCACGATAGAATTCATCCTCGCCCGCCGGTGGATGGTAGAGCGGCCGGGCGTGCAGCCCGTTGTGCTCGAGCAGTCTCTCGGCCACGCGGGCCGACTCCGCGAAGAGCGCCCGCGCTTCGCCGAGCGCCTTGCCATCGTTCTCGATGATCGACGCGCGCAGCGCCCGGCCCTCCTCCGACGACGAGAGCCCGCCATCGTGCTCGCTCTCCCAGAGCTCGTAGACGGCGCGGAACTGGTGGATCAGCCAGACGACCTTGCACGGATGTCTGAGATAGAAGGCCGGAAAGCGGAGCGGGATCACGACGTCGGGGGCGCCACCCGTGAGCGTCGCGAAGTCCTCGTCGCCCCAGGCCAGCATGCTACGGCGAACCGCCTCCGCAGGCGCAAAGCGGAAGGGCAGCGTCACGAGATCCACCTCGTGCCCCTCCGTCCGCAGCGCGCGGCACAGCCCCTCCGCCTGGATCTCGGCGCCGCCGCGGAGAAAAGGCACCTGCGTGGTGGCCACCGCGACCTTCAAGGCTTGCGGCCCACCACCGCGTAGTCGCGAGGACCGTGGAAGAGCGCGTTGAATCGGCGCACCAGCTCGCTCTCGTCGCCGCCCGGCACGTGCAGCGCCTCCTCATCGGGATTGAGGAGCATCACGCGCACGTCGCAGAGCCCCCGTGCCTCGGCGAGGAACTCCATCACGCGCGCGGGCAGCGGGTTGCGATGGGTGGGATCCATGTAGAAGCCATGGCTGGCCACCTGGATGTTCGCGGGATTCGGCGTCTCGAAGATCGCGAGGCCGCCGGGCGCGAGCACGCGGACGCTCTCGTCGAGGAGCCTGACGAGCACCTCCAGCGCAAGGTGCTCGACGATGTGGAAGCCGGTCACGACCCCGACGCTGGCCTCCGGCAGCTCCGCGAGGAAGTCGAGGGCATCGCCGGCCTTCACGTCCAGGCCCAGCGACTGCGCGCGCTCGAGCACCTTGCGGTTGTCGTCGACGCCCCGGGCGTGCAGGCCCTGCTCGCGACAGAGCTCGAGCCACTCGCCCCGTCCGCAGCCGAGATCGACGACGGGGCGGTCCGGGCCGCCGAGCCCCGCGGCCTCGATGACGGGCAGGTAGATCCGCTGCTTCTCCTTCACCTCGTCGATGGAGCCCCGGAAGTCGCTCTCGAAGTTCAGGTAGAGGGCATCGAGCGCGTGGTCCCGCTCGTGGGCGAAGACGCCGAGCTGCTCGGCGTCCAGCGGCGCGGGAAGCCTTCGCCTCGCCTCTTCGAGCAGACGCTGCACGCGCAGCTCCTGATGACTCGACTGCACCTTCATCCCGTCGAGGCTGCGCTGCGCGCGCTGGAGCTGCGCGCGGGTCGCCTCGCGCTCCGCCCCCACCGCCTCGCGGGCGGCCATCTCGTCGCCCGACCACGCCTCCACGGCGCTGATCGCCTCGCCCTGCTCGCGCAGGCTCTCCTCGCAGTGCTCGAGAGAGGTCCGCAGGTCGCCCTCGAGTCGCGATTCGAGCAAGCGCACGAGATCCGTGAGGGCATCGAGTCGGACCAACGCACCGCCCACCTGCGAGTGCAGCAGGCCGCCGAGATTCTCGCGCGCCGCCATCTCGGCGTCGGCCCGGGCGGTCAGCGCGTCGTTGGCCGCTCGGAGCGCATCGAGGGCTTCCGCGTGCTCGGCCACCTGCTCGAGGCGCACCTCGTTGGCCTGCTGCGCCGCCCGCATCTCGTCGGCGAGCCGCGCCAGCCGATCGCCGACCACCTCGCGTGCGCGCTGCTGCTCGATCTTCTCGCTGGCGAGGGTACGCAGCTCAGTATCCATGCGTCCCAGCTGATCCTCGAGCTGCCCGGCCATGCGCGCCTGCAGGGCGTGGATCGCCTCGACCCGCTCGCCCAGCCCATCGAGATGGTCGGCGGCCGCCTCGCTGCGCTGCAGCAGATGGGCCTCGAGCTCGCGCGCCATCCGCGCACGCGCGGGCAGCCGCAGCAGCTCGGCGAGGAGCGCGATCGGATAGCCGAGCAGAGGCAGGCGAGCCAGCTGGCAGAGTGCGAATCGGAGTCCGAGGCCGCGGACCCGGCTGCCGTGCCGACGCCCCTCGTCCGAAGCGCGAAGGCGGCCGAGGATCTCGACCTTCGAGAGCCGCCCGCTTCGCAGGAGGTCGAGATGATGCTGCAGGCCCGTCTGGTCGGGCGCGCGGCCCAGCAGCGCGCGGTATGCGGCGTCGACGAAGCGGGCATCGTGGAAACGCGTCAGGTCCGCCAGCGCGTAGCGGCCGTCGGACGCGGGAACGAACTCGGGCTGCGAGGCGATTCGCGGCACGGCGGGTGCTGGCGCCTCTTCGCTCGACCGCTCGGCCATTGGCGGCGGGCCACCCGCATCGGCTTGCTGACGCCGCGCGACCTCGCCGCGAATGCGCGCGACGACCTCGTCGGCGTCCACCGGAGCTTCACGCGATTCGCTCAATCAGCGTCCCCCATCACCGCCCCGTCCGCGTGGATCGCTCCGGGTGGCCTCGGCATCATCGACCGGACCATCGAAGAGCGCGAGGCGCGCGCGCGTGGGCAGATGCGCGGTGCCCACGAAGGCGGGCTCGTCGCCGGGGACCACCTCGAAGGCGCATACATTGTCCCACCAGTCGTAGTTGCCTTCCAGATGGATGCGACCCGAGTGGAGCGCGGCGGTCACCGTATAGGCCCCCGGGCCGAGCGCCGCGGGCAGCTCGAAGTCGGCGCAGAAATGCTGGTCCTCCAAGAGCTTAGGGGAATCGCAGCCCAGGTGGTGGGTATTGGTGCCGAAGACCTCGTGGCCCATTCGATCGCAGATCGAGATGCCCGCGGTGACGGCGTCGAGGGCGCACCTCGCGCGTCCCAGGAGGCGGATGCGCAGCACGCCGCCCACGACGAAGCGCGCCGCGGGGCCCGCGGCGTCGAGCAGCTCGACGCGCACCAGCTCGGCGCGCCGATCCCCCGATCGCGTCGAGCCGCGACCGGCCACGTCGCCGCCGCCCTGCCTGATCTCGTAGTCGAGGCTCCGCCGCGCGGCGGCCGCGTTGTAGTACTCGAGCACGCGCAGGGGACTGTCGTCACGAGCGAGGCGCCCCTCCTCGAGGAGCAGCGCACGATCGCAGAGCGTCCGCACCGCCGCGGCGTCGTGCGAGACGAGCACCAGCGTCGTGCCCTCGTCCCGGAAGGCGCGAATGCGCGAGACGCACTTGCTCTGGAAGTAGGCATCGCCCACCGAGAGCGCCTCGTCGATCAACAGGATGTCGGGCCGCAAGGCGGTGGCGAGGCTGAAGGCCAGCCGCAGCTGCATGCCGGACGAGTAGGTGCGCACCGGCTCCTCGATCGCGGCGCCGATCTCCGCGAAGTCCTCGATGGCGGGACGCAGCTGCGCCACCTCCGCCTGCTCGAGGCCCAGCAGGGCACCGCCGGTGAAGAGATTCTCGACACCGGTGAAGTCCGGATGGAAGCCGAGGCCGAGCTGCAGGGATGCAACCCGGCCCTGGGCGAGGACCCTCCCCTCGCTCGGCACGATGGTGCCCTTGATCAGCCCGAGCAGCGTGCTCTTGCCCGCGCCGTTCGCCCCCACCACGCCGACGGCCTGCCCGGCCTCCACGTCGAAGCTCAGATCCCTCAGCACCCAGCTCCGCGCGTGGCGCGCGACCCGGCCGAGCGAGGCCCACTCGACGAGCCGGGCCGAGGGACGCGCATAGTGCTTGTAGTACTTGCCCAGCCCATGGACCTCGATGCGCCCCATCAGAGCTCGTCCAGCAGATCGGCGTCCAGCGCCTTGAAGGCCGCCCACCCGAGGCCGGCCGTCACGAGCGAGAGCAGCAGGGCGGGCCAGATGGCCATGAGCTCGGGCCACTGGCCCTCGACCGCGATGCGCTGCTGACCCGCCATGATGGCCGTCATCGGATTGAGCATGAGAAGGGGCCGCACGACGGCGGGCACGATCTCGAGCGGATAGACGATGGGAGTGAGCCAGAACCAGAACTGCATCAGCACCGACACCACGCTGCCGACGTCCCGGAAGAAGACGTTCAGCGTGCCTACCAGCACCGCGAGTCCGAGCCCGAGCAGCGCCACTACGACCAGCAGCGGCAGCATGCCGAGCAGCACGACACCGGGGAAACGCCCGAGCAGGACGAGCGCCACCACGAAGAGGCTCGCGACGATCGCGAAGTTCAGCGTCGCGGCCAGCAGCATCGAGATCGGGAGCGTGCTCCGCGGGAAGCGCACCGTGCGCAGCAGATCGGCGTGATCGAGGAAGAGCGTACGCCCGCGGAGGACGAGATCGGCGAAGTAGTTCCACGTGATGATGCCGGCACAGACGTAGATCCCGTACGCCATGACGTCGCGCTCGCCCGGCAGTCGCGCGCCCAGCACCTGCCCGAAGATCACCGTGTAGATCAGGATCTGCGCGGCCGGCTCGATGACGAGCCACGCGCTCCCCCAGACGGCGCGCGCCGAGCGCAGGCGGAACTCGCGCCGCACCAGACTGGCGACGAAGGGGCGATGGCGCCACAGCGCGGCCGGCAGGCCGCGGGTCGCACGCGCGTCGGCCCGAGAGGCCTCGGGCCAGCGCTCCTCGGCCCGATCGATCTGCTCGCGGGATTCTTCCACCCCCGCGAGCCTATCGCGTTCGAAGCGCGAGCGGCGAGTCGCTACCTTGCGGCCATGGCCACACGAGACGAGCACGACCCTTCCCCCGCGAGCCGCGCCCGGAGCCGCGCGCGGCGGTCCTCACTCGCCGCGATCACAGCGAGTCTGCTCTGTACGCTGGCGCTTCTTGGCTGTGTCACCTCGCCCACCGGCCGAAGCCAGCTCCTGCTCTACTCCGAAGGCCAGATGGACTCGCTCGGTGTCCAGTCCTTCCAGCAGCTGAGCGAGAACGCACCGATCTCCAAGAACGCCGCAGGCAACGCGCTGGTCGATTGCGTCGCCGAGGCGCTGATCGCCGAGCTGGAGCCCGACAAGCGGTCGGATTGGGTCTGGCTGCTCTTCGAGGACCCGACCGCCAACGCCTTCGCCCTGCCCGGCCGCCGCATCGGCGTCAATACCGGCATGCTGAACGTCGCGGCGAACGCCGACCAGCTCGCGGCGGTGGTGGGCCACGAGATCGGCCACGTGCTCGCCCAGCATGGAAACGAGCGGATGAGCCAGGAGCTCGCCAAGGGCATCGCGATGGAGGCGGCCGCCAGCCGCATCGATGCCAACACCGCACAGGGTCGACTGACGATGGCGGCCCTCGGGATGGGCGCGCAGTACGGCGTCTTGCTGCCCTACAGCCGGGCGCACGAGAGCGAGGCGGATGCGATGGGGCTCACGCTGATGGCGCGCGCCGGCTTCGACCCCGAGCAGGCGGTGAAGCTCTGGCAGAACATGGCCGCCATGGGCGGCCAGGCGCCGCCGGAGTTCCTGTCCACGCACCCCTCGAATCAGACGCGCATCGCCGACCTCACGGCGGGCCTCACCGAGGCCCGCCCGCTCTACGAGCAGGCGAGGGCGGCCGGCAAGAGGCCCAGCTGCACGAGATGAGCACAGGCCCGGGCGACGAGGCCCCCCTGTCCGGTGGTGCCCCGCCCGCGTGGGCCTGGCCCGCCGCAACCGCGCTGCTCCTCGCGTTCGCCTTCCGGGGCCTCGCCCTGAGTCGAAGCCCCACCATCCACAACGCGATCGATCCAGCGGAGAGGCTCTTCTTCGTCGTCTCCGAGACGCCCCCCGGACTCGTGTACGGCCTGCTCGCCTGGATGCTCTACGAACGCCGCGGCGCGCTCCGCGACGCGGCGTCCCGCGAAGGGCCGGCGCGGATGCTCGCCGCGCTCTTCCTCGCACCCGCCGCCCTGCTCGTCGGCTGGAGCCGATACGTCTCGGCGCCCGATCTGCTGGTCGTCGCGCTCTCCCTGACGCTGCTGGGCGGCAGCGCGCTGCTGGGCGGCCGACGCGCCCTCCGGGTCAACCGGCTCCCCGCGATCTTCCTGCTCTTCGCCTTTCCCCTCCCCGCCGCCTTCGTCAACGCCGTGGTCTTCCCGATGCAGCTCATGACGACTCAGTGGACCGGCGCGATCCTCGATCTGGCGGGTCACGACGCCCTCGTCCGCGGCGACCTCATCTACACCGGCACGCACGTCTTCCACGTCATCGAGACCTGCAGCGGGCTGCGGGCGACCGAGACACTCCTCATGGCGTCGGTGCTCTTCATCGACATGTTCTATGTCAACCGGCTGCACGCCACGCTGCTGATCGTGCTGACGCCCTTCATCGCGTTCGCGATCAATCTGCTCCGCGTGCTCACCATGGTGCTCAATCCCTATTCGGAGATCGTCGCCATCCATACCTTGCAGGGCGTGGCCACGCTGGCGGTGGGGGTGTTCACGATCGCTGGCCTCGACTACATGCTCAGGCTCCTGCCCGGAGTCGGTGCACGGCAGACGCCCCCGAGCGCTGCGCCCCGGGAGGCGACTCCGACCTCCGTCGATCTGCGCGGGCGATGGCGGGCTGCGGCGGGCGTCGCGCTCCTGATGGCGGCGGTCAGCGTGGCCGCCCCGATCTGGCAGATTCCGACCATGCAGCCGCTCGCGGTCCACGAGCAGGTCCCGCCGGCGTTCGGCGACTGGCGCGCGTCCCCCGGCCGGATCGACGGCGACTTCATGGGCAGCGTCGGCTTCTCCGACATGGTGTCGAGGCGCTACCGGCCGACGGGGAAGCGGGACGACGCGAAGGACGTAGACCTGCTCGTCTTCGGCAGTCCGCGCATCGATCGCCGGCAGAGCATGATCTCCCGGAAGCACGCCTATCCGGGATCGGGCTCGCAGCCGATCGACGAGGCACCGATGCGGACGCTCGCCGGGAGGGTTGGCGAGGGCGCCGTGTTCCGAACACCGCGCGGTGTCAGGATCGTCTACCTGTTCACGTTCGGCATCGAGTCGACGCCAGTGGAGGTCGTGCGCGCGACGCTCGGGCTCGATCGTGGCTTCGCGCGGCGAGAGGGGCGCGCGTGGGTGATCCAGCTCAGCACCCGCATCGATGGCGAGGGCGGGGGCCTGATCGGTGCGATGGCCCGGATCGACGAGGTGCTGGGGGAGCTCGAGGAATCGCCCCTGATCCGGCGCGGGCTCGAGTGACGCACGGCGCGATGCCGTCGATCGCCCACCCGCGCGACGCAGTCCGCACGCAGCAGAGGCGCATCGAGCATGCGCGTGGCGCCTTCGGCCGGATGCGAGCTCAAGCGATCTCCGGGTTCCGACGATCAGGAAACAATCGATCGCGACTCGAAGGGCCTTCGAACCGTCTCGGCCCCAGCGAGGCGCCGCGATCGAGCCGGAGCCTTCGTCATGACCACCCGCCTCCCCGCCCCGAGCCTCTCCTCGCGAGCCACCAGCCTGCACGAGGCGCTTCGCAGCGCCTCGAGGATCGCATCGACCATCGCGCTCGCCGTCTTCGTGACGGCAAGCACCGCCGAGGCCATCACGATCCAGGTCGACCTCACGCAGTCGACGTACCAGGTCCAGAGCGGCGACTCGTTCGACGATCTGCTCGCCCGGCACCGGGAGGGGAGCGCGATCGATTCGCAGCAGTACGACGCCGCGCAGGGGCTCACCGCTCAATCCCTGGGTGGCGGCAGGAATGACTACAGCATGATGATATCGACTGTGCTCGACGTGTCCGTCACGGGAGTATACGACTTCCAGGTGGGCACCGACTGGGGGCGAGGCGGCGGCGCGCAGGTGGTCGACGAGACCACGGGGCAGGTGATCCACGAGTACGTGACCCCCGACGACGTCTGGTGGAACAACGACTGGGGCAACTCCGACGTCTTCAACACCGTGGTCACCCTCGAAGCCGGCTCGACCTATACCCTGCGCTGGGTGGGCTTCGAGGACTGCTGCGCCGGACAGGCGACGATCCGCTTCGATGTCGACAACACGGGAAGCTACGGGGTGCTGAACGAGAGCAATATGGCCGCCTACGTGGTCCCGGAGCCCACCACCCTCGTCCTGATGGGCGGCGGTCTCGCGATCCTGGCGCGCGCTGGACGTCGCACGATTTCGCGAAGCTGAGCACCACGACCACGACGCGATGGCGGCCGCCGTGCATCTAGACGATGCTCGCGGCGATGGACCATCCGATCCTCGGGCCGCGCACCCTGCACCTCTCGCCGGGCGTTCACCTCGACGTAGGCGAGGAGGAGCTGCGCCTGCGGACGGACCACGCGCTCGATGATCTCGCCACGGGCAGCTTCTCGCGCCCCTCGAGCTACGTCGCCTTTCGCCCCTCCGCGGCCCGAGGAGCCGATGAAGCGCGATTCGGCGGCTACTCGTGGACGCAGTTCGGCCTGCCCGTGTACGCCGACTCTGGTCTCGACTTCCCCTTCCGTCACGGCGAGGTGCTCGTCTCACCCGCGGTTGTCTTTCCCTTGTTCGCCCAGCATCCCAGGCACGGCGCCCTGCTCCTCGCGCCTCTGGATCACTTCCACGAGCAGGTCCTCGCGATCCGCGAGGGTGAGCTGCGCTGGGGGTGGCACGGCGACCTCGACCGCATCCCGCCCGGCTTCTCGACGCGGCTGGCGATCTATCAGGGGCCCAGCATCCGCCAGCTGCTCTGGCGCTGGGGCGCGGCGCTGCGTGAGCAGTCGGGGGTGGCGCCGCCCGATCGATACGCGGACGTCAGCACCTCCCACCTCTCGTACTGGACCGACAATGGCGCCGCGTACTGGTATCGCTGCGAGCCGGGCCGCGACATCGCGACGACGCTCGTCGACAAGATGGCGGAGCTGAAGGCGCTCGACGTGCCGGTCCGTGGCGTCGAGCTGGACTCCTG
>CAZQMY010000095.1:0-16530 GCA_964594405.1 uncultured Spirochaetaceae bacterium
GAAGCGGCTGCCTTCGTCGAGCGACACCGCGACGCCGATGCTGCGATGGAGGAACGGGCAGAAGTCGCGGGCTTCTACGCGCGCCGCGCCTTCGAGCTCAACCGGGCCGTGCGAGCCGTCGGGACCGAGGGGGCCAACGCCGTCGTCCTCGAGCGGGAGCAGTATCTCCGACGCCTCGGCGAGGCACTCGGCTTGCCGGACCGTCGCGACTGGTCGTTCGAAGACCGGAAAGCAGCGCTCCACTCCGCAGCGACCTCGCTTCGCGATGACCGCGACTTCGTCGTCGACCAGAACGGGGACCTGCGGGAAGACCTCATCGCCGCTCGAGACGAGGTGGCCCGGCTCACCGGGAAGAACCAGGACCTGAACCGCGAGCAGGACTTCGACGCGCTCTTCGCGCAAGCGCGTGACCACTTCGAGCCCGGAGAGGCCGAAGTCTATCGGCAGGACGGCCAACTCATCATTCGCCTCCGGGCGCTGGGCTTTCCGGTGGGCGAGGCCGAGATCGGACCGGAGGACTACGCACTGCTTGCGAAGGTGCAGCGGGCCATTCGCACCTTCGGCAACCCGATGGTCACGATCGAGGGGCATACGGATTCGACGGGCGGGCCCGCGGTGAACAAGCGGCTCTCCCGCGAGCGAGCACAGGCGGTGCGAGAGTATCTCGTGGCGAACCGCGTGCTTCCGAGCTTTCGGATCGTCGCCGTCGGACGCGCGTCGGCCGATCCGCTCGCATCCAACGAGACCGCAGAGGGTCGCGCGCTCAATCGGCGCATCGACGTGATCCTGGACACGCGCCGGGTCGTCTTCATCGCGGCGAGCACCGCCATCGTCCCGGAATCCGCCGCCGATACGATCAGAGGCGGGCACGAGCAGGAGTGAGCGAGCAACACTGCAGCTTCTCGCGCCGGGTCCCTCCCGGGCGACCAGCCAGGGACACTTCGCGCAGCCCTCGCCACCGACGCGTACCGGGTCTAGATCCGGTACTCGAGGTCGCCGAGGCGCTCGGACAGGAGGCGATTCTCGCGGTAGTCGATCGGCACGACGACGAGCGAGGGGCGCTTCGCCCCCAACGCCTGTCCCAGGACTCGGCGCAGATCCGTCGAGCGTTCCACGCGAACGCCATCCCAGCCGAAGCTCTCGGCGAGCTTCACGAAGTCCGGGTTGCCGAAGCTCATGTCGGAGTGGCAGCCGAACTCGTTCTCCTGCTTCCATTCGATCAGCCCGTATCCCCGGTCCTCCCACACCACGGCCACGATCGGGGTCTGGAGCCGCACCGCGGTCTCCATCTCCTGGACGTTCATGAGGAAGCCGCCGTCGCCACAGATGGCGAGGACGTGGCGGTCGGGATGCGCCAGCTTGGCGCCGATCGCGCCCGGCAACGCGAATCCCATCGCGCAGAATCCGTTCGAGATCAAGCAGGTATTCGGCTCATCGCAGTGGTAGTGGCGCGCGACCCAGAGCTTGTGTGCGCCGACATCCGAGAGGAGGATGTCGCTCGGGCCCAGCGCGGCGCGCACGTCCGCGAGCACCTTCTGGGGCCGAATCGAGCCCTTCGTGTCGTCGTCGCGATGCTGCGCGAGCTCATGTTCCATGACCCGCCGCGCTTCGGCCTGCGCTGCCAGGTCGTAGCTCGGGGCCTGCGAGAGCGCCGCCCAGCGCTCGTTCAGCATCCAGAGCGCGTGACCGAGGTCGCCCACCACCTCGCCGTCGACCGGATAGTCCTGGTCGACCTCGGCCGGAAGGAAGTCGAGGTGCACGATGGTCTTCTTCGTGCTGTTCCAGATGCGTGGCGGGTGCTCGACCATGTCGTAGCCGACCGTCACCACCAGATCCGACTCATCCAGGGCTCCAGCGACCACGTCGCCGCGCTGCATGCCCACGGTGAAGAGGCATTGCGGGGAGTCGCGCGCCAGGCTCCCCTTCCCCATGAACGTCGATGCCACGCCGATTCCCGTCTGCTCGGCGAAGCGCCGGAGCTGGATGCTCGCGCGGCGGCGGATGGCACCGTTGCCGGCCAGGATGATCGGCTTCTTCGCGCCGCGAAGTGCCTCGACCGCGCGCGAGACGATCTTCTCGTCGGGCACCGGGCGCCGCACCCGCTCGCTTGCGATCGGCCGCCCTCCAGCGGGCTTCTTGGCGACGTCCTCGGGCAGCTCGAGGTGAGTGGCGCCAGGCTTCTCGGCCGTCGCGAGCTTGAATGCCTTTCGGACCACCTCTGGAACGCTCTCCGGATCGACGATCGACTGCGACCACTTGGTGATCGGCTCGAAGAGGCCGACCACATCCATCGCCTGATGGCTCTCCTTGTGCACCTCGCCTGTCTGCGCCTGTCCCGTGAGCACGACGACGGGGGCACGATCCATGTTCGCGTCGGCGACGCCGGTGACCAGGTTGGCGGCGCCCGGACCCAGTGTGCCCAGGCAGACACCTGCCCGACCGGTCAAGCGACCGAAAGCATCGGCCATGAAGGCGGCCCCCTGCTCGTGTCGCGTCAGCAGGAATGGAATGTTCGAAGCGTGCAGCGAGAGGAGGAAATCCGCGTTCTCCTCCCCGGGCACTCCGAACACCTGGTCGACACCTTCCTCCTCGAGACAGCGTACGAGCACATCCGAGACCTTGGACGTCATCCCACCTCCGGAGCGTGACGGCTCTCATACATCGTGCAGCTCCTGGAGCTCGAGCGCGACTCGCCGGTCATGCGCGGCCAGGAGGCGCGCGACGCTGTCGACGAGCTCAGCGGCGTCGGGACGCTCCTCGAGCCGCTGCGCGAGGCCGTGAAGACACGCGGCGATCGCCTCGTCGACTTCGGTCTGCCACCGCGCGAGCGGCTCGGCCCTGGCATCCGCCGGCGGCTCTGCGGTCCCCACCGAGGGACTCGCCCCGTACTGGACGAAGCCATCCAGTACGCCAGCGGGCGCGTCGAGCATGCACTGATCGATCGCGTTCTCGAGGTCGCCACGCTGCCGGAGCAGGGTCTCGACGAAGAGGCGTGTGCGCTCGTCGCTCACCTCGACCATCGCGAGATGGCGACGGACCTCACGGAGCGCCTCCAGCACGCGTTTCAGGATCTCGCGCACCTCGAGGAACGTCTCTCGCTGATTCGGACTGGAAGTGTTCTCGCGGGGACCCGCGGCGGTTCGGGGGTCAGCCACGGTCGAGCTCGCGGCGTCGCGCGCCGGGGGCGCCGGTGTTGCAAGTTCTACAAAAGGCACACGCCCGACGCGTCGAGGTGGCCCCGCCATTGAACGAGTGGAGGCAATCGCGTCGCATGACCACGTGGACTGCAAACGACGTGCCTCCAGCCGCTCCAGGCCCTGGCCCCGTACACGCGATCGCTCGGCAGCCGGTCAGGGGACCGCGAGCATCATCATGGCCATCAACACCATGCCGAGGTCTTCCGCCAGTGTGACGGTGCTCAGGGGGACGTCGAGCACCGTGCCCATACAAGGGCAGTGGATGTCGAGACCTCGACCCAGGGCCGCAATGACGCCCACCGACCCGATCGCGAACAGCGCGATCGTCGCCGCATAGACGGCGACCTGGGCGATCTGGGCGAAGTACGCGAGGCCGAGGCCGAGCTCGAGGAGCGGATAGGCTCGGGCGTACGACCGGCTGCGACGCGCGATCAGATCGTACATCTCGAAACCATCCGCGAATCGCTCGGCATCGAAGAGCTTCAACAAGGCGAACGCACACAGGGAGAATCCCATCGCCCCGTGCATGAAGACGCGTGTCGAGAATCCTTCCCCGGCCAGCGCGAGGGCACAGCCCACGGCCAAGGAGACCGCGACCAGCGCGAAGAGAGGCCGGTAGCGATCGAGCCGATCCAACGAGGTTGCGGAATCATCCATGAGGCTCAGTCCTTGCAACTCGCGAGCCACCGCCCAGTCCGCTCCGCTCGACCACGGTGACATGTTCCCTCGAATGGGCCAGAGGGCAGGCGCTTCCCTGCGGAATGCTCTGCGGGTATTCTGGCGGGAGGCGAGCGGTCTTCGTGTACGAGGCTCCCTGATGGACACTCGAGCTCTCACCCCGATCTTTCTCGACCGGGCGAGCGCGAGCGATCGGTCCTGGATCGGCTGTCTACTCGACGATGCCTTGGTGGACGCGATGGGCAGACTCCGTCGGAGAGTCAGCGCCTTGCGGGTTGGCCATCCGGACCAGTGGGAAGAGGCTCCGCACGGCTTCGGATGGCTCGCTTGGATGCTGCTGATCCACTCGCTCCCGCCCCGGAGGAAAATCATGGCCACACCCGCCGCAGATCTCCGGCAACTGCTGCGAAGGGACGGTCTCCACGTCATGCCGTGCTGCTTCGATGCGCTCAGCGCGCGTCTGATCGAGCGGGCGGGCTTCCCGCTCACCTTCATGAGCGGCTTCGCGGTCTCGGCTGCGCGGCTGGGGGCGCCCGACACGGGCCTCATCTCCTACGGCGAGATGGTCGACCAGGGCCGCAACATCTGCGCGGCGGTCTCGATCCCCGTCATCGGCGATGCCGACACCGGCTACGGGAACCCCGTGAACGCGAAACGCACGCTGCGCGGCTACGCCCAGGCGGGCTTTGCGTGCGCGATGATCGATGACCAGCTCGCGCCCAAGCGCTGCGGCCATACGCGGGGCAAGCAGGTGGTGGACCGGGGCGAAGCGCTCGCGCGTATTCGCGCTGCGGTGGACGCCCGGGAGGAGGGGGCCGACATCCTCGTCATGGCGCGCACCGATGCGCGCTTCGACCACGGCTTCGAGGAGGCGCTCTGGCGCTGCCAGGCCTTCGCGGAGGCCGGCGCCGACATCGTCTTCTTCGAGGCGCCGCAGAGCGAGGACGAGATGGAGCGGCTCTGCGCTGCGATCCCGGTGCCCACCATGGCGAACATGGTCGAGGGGGGCGACACACCGGTGCTGTCGCCTCGCCGGCTCGAGGCGATGGGCTATCGCATCGCGGCCTATCCCCTCACCCTGCTCAATGCGGGCATCGGGGCGATGCAGCGCGCGCTCGATGCCCTGGGCGCGGGGCGCACGCCCGACGACCTGCTCGACTTTGCCGAGCTGCGCGAGATCGTGGGATTCGAGGACTACGATCGGGAGCAGACGCGCTATCGGAGCGACTAGTGTCGGGCGCGGGTCGGGTCAGCTCAGCAGGCCCATCAGCTCCAGCAGCGGGCCCGAAGGGTTGAGCTCGTCGCGCAGATCGACCCGGGCCTCGAGAGCCCAGCTGTCGTCGCCGGTATCATCGAGCAGGGCCTGGCGGACGGCGAAGATCCGGGGCTCGACCTCGGTGACGACACAGAGATGCGCCTGGCGGGCCCGGGGTTCGTAGAGGATGGCCTCGCAGGCGGCGTAGAAGGGCGCCATCAGCTCATCGATCCGGCGCTCGTCCCAGGATTCTCCCTCCACCTCCGCGACGAGCTCCGCGATCCTGTCGTGCTGCCGGAAGGCGAGTGCGCGCACTACGCTCTGGAACTCGCTGCGGATGCGCGCGCGAAGGGCGCGCGGGTCGAGGGCCAGATCGTACTCGCGCGCCGCCTCTGCGTCGGCGGCCTCCTCTTCGCGCGGATGCATCAGGCTCTCCCACTCTTCGAGCAGGCTCGAATCCACTCGCGTCAGCATCCCGCGGAAGAAGGCGATCATGTCCTTGACCTCTTCGCTCTTCTGCCGCTCGGGAACGGACTGCGCGAGCGTGTTGTGCACCTGCGAGAGGTATCGCAGCAGCAGACCCTCGACGCGGGCGAGCTCCATGCGCTTCACGTAGTCGTGAAAGGTGGCGAGGTCTTCGAAGAGGTCCCGGGCGATGCCCTTCGGTCGGATGTTCTCCTTCGAGAGCCAGGGATGCCTTTCGAGGAAGAGATCGAAGGTGGCGTAGATCATCTCCTCGTTGGGCTTGGGCCAGGTGACCTCCTCGACCTTCTCCATGCGCTCTTCGTAGGGCACGCCGTCGGCCTTGAGCCGGGCGATCAGCTCGCCCCTGGCCTTCCGCTCCTGCGCGATGAGGATCGGTCGCGGGCTCTCGAGGATGGCCTCGGTGACGCTCAGCACGTCCAGGGCGAACGACTCGGTGGTCGGATCCAGGGCGGAGACCGCGTCGACCATGTAGAGCGACAGGCTGTGGTGGAGCGAGAAGTTGCTCTGCAAGTCCTCGGCCACGCGGACGGTGGGGCCGTGGCTTCGCGGATCGGGCACGACCTCGACCAGCTCCGCGGCGCGCAGCGAACGGAAGATGCGCGCTGCGTCGCGGCGGAGCGCGCGTCTCTCTCGTGCGCCCATATGGCTGTGGTCGACGAGCTCGATGAGCGCGCGGTAGCCCGCGCCAGGCCGCCTCGACGCGGCATCGCTCTGCAGACAGCTGATCACGAGGCCGTGGGTGATCGCCAGCCGCGGTACGAGGGTCTCGGGCGCGTTCTCCACCAGCTGGTGCAGGGTCTCTTCGGTCCAGTTGACGAATCCCTTGGTGGGCGGCTTCTTCTTGACCACCTTCTTCCGACCGCCGCCTTTGGCCGCGGCGGCCTTCGCGTCGAGCTTGAGGTTCTCGATCACGTGCTCCGGCGCCTGGGCGACCACGCTGCCTTGATCGTCGAAGCCCTTGCGTCCTGCTCGGCCGCTGATCTGCTTGAAGTCGCGGACGGAGAGGATCGACGTCTTCTCTCCGTCGAATTTGCAGAGCCTGGTGAAGAGGACCGTGCGGATCGGAACGTTCACGCCGACACCGAGCGTATCGGTGCCGCAGATGACCTTGAGCAGGCCCTGCTGGGCGAGGCGCTCGACGAGGAGCCGGTACTTCGGCAGCAGCCCCGCGTGATGCAGGCCGATTCCGTGGCGAAGGAAGCGCTGGATGTCCTTGCCATAGGGTGAATCGAAGCGAAAGCCGCCGAGCGCCGCCGTGATCGCCCGCTTCTCCTCCTTGTCGGTGAGGGCGGCGCTGGTGAGCGCCTGGGCCTTCTCGGCGGCTTCGCGCTGCGTGAAGTGCACGATGTAGATGGGGGCCTTGCCCGCGCGCATGAGCTTCTCGACGGTCTCGTGGAGTGAGGTCAGCGCGTACGAGTAGTCGAGGGGCACGGGCCGCTCGTCGGTATGCACGCGCGAGACCGGCACTTGGGTGCGCTCCTCGATCGCGCGCTCGATGGCGCGGGTGTCGCCGAGCGTGGCGCTCATGAGGAGGAAGCGCGTCCTGCGCAGCAGCACCAGCGGGATGTGCCAGGCGCTGCCGCGGTCGCGGTCCGAGTAGTAGTGGAACTCGTCCATCACGACGTAGGGCGCGGCGGCCGCCGTGCCCTGCCCGAGCGCCATGTTCGCCAGGACCTCCGCCGTGCAGCAGACGATGGGCGCAGCCCAGTTGATGCTCGCATCTCCTGTCAGCATGCCGACGTTCTCGGCGCCGAAGTGCTCGCAGAGATCGAAGAACTTCTCGCTCACCAGCGCCTTGATCGGGGCCGTATAGAAGGAGCGCTTGCCCTCACACATCGCCTTGTAGTGGAGACCGAGGGCCACGAGGCTCTTGCCCGAGCCCGTGGGTGTGCTCAGGATGACGTGCTGGCCGGCCATCAGCTCGAGGAGGGCCTCCTCCTGGGCGGGGTAGGGCTCGATGCCGGAATCGGCCGCCCATGAGAGGAAGCGGTCGAGGATGGCGGAGCCATCGTAGAGCACGCCCTCCGGCACCCAGCGGCCGAGCGGATGCGCGCGGGGGGCGGGATCTGCTTCGCGATCTCTCGGCGGCGACGGGGGCACGGCCGGGGCCGGACTCAGCTCGAGCCGTTGGCGAGCAGGAAGATCAGCACCCCGACGTAGATCGCGGCGAAGATCCAGGGCAGCCAGGATCCGCCGGGGCCGTCATCGTCGGTTTCAGCACTCCCGGCTCGACTCGATTCGTGCTCTGCGTCATCACTGGGGCCTGATTCGGGGACGATCGCGATCTGTACCGTGATGTTGTCGCTGCCTCCGGCCTCGTTCGCCATTTCGATCAGCTTCGAGACGGCCGTCTCCGCGTCGTGTCGGGCGAGCACGCCCGCGATCTCGGCGTCGGGGAGCATCCCGGAGAGTCCATCGGAGCAGAGCAGGAGGCGGTCGCCGAGCTGGACGTCGATGGGCGTCATCTCGACGTCGACGTCGGGCTGTGTACCCAATGCGCGGAGGATCTCGTTGCTCTGCGGGTGGACGCGCGCCTCCTCGGAGGTGAGCTGCCCCCGTCGCACCAGCTCGCCCACGACGGAGTGATCGCCCGTGAGCTGAGTGAAGACGTTGCCGCGCAGCAGATAGGCGCGACTGTCTCCCACGTGTGCGATCCAGGCGCGATCCTCGCCGGTGAAGATCACGCCCACGCCCGTCGTTCCCATGCCCGCGAGGTCGAGGTCGTGATTGGCGGCTTCGAAGATCTTGATATTGGCCGCTTCGAGGGCGCTCTTGAGGAGCAGTCCGGGGGCCTCGTCGAGATCGCGGAAGACTTCTTCCACGACCTCCACGGCGATCTGGCTCGCCACCTCTCCGCCTCGATGGCCACCCATTCCATCCGCCACGATCAGCAGGTGCATCCCGCGATCGAGGTCGCGCGCTTCGCCGCAGGCGTCCTGATTGACCGTGCGCACCTGCCCGACGTCGGTTGCGCTGGCGGTGAGGAGGGCGCCGAGGTCGAACCTGACCTCCGCTCCGGACTGGCTGCTCATCGATGAACCCGAGTCCTCAATCGGAAGTGGGCGGCCCGACGCGCCCTGCATCGGTCCCGGATCGAAGCCTCCCCAGGCAGCTGATCCTTCGGGGGACAAATGGTAGGGTTTCGACGGCGAAGGTCAAAGGGAGGGCGATGGGGGGATGCGCATGTCCGCCGACATCCGTGGAGCGGGCTATGATGCGCGCCCATGACGCGGGCAGAGAAGGCAGAGCGGATTCTTCGCATTCTCGAAGATCTCTATCCCGAGCCTCCTATCCCCCTCGATCACGTGGATCCGTACACCCTGCTGATCGCGGTGCTGCTCTCCGCCCAGTGCACCGATGAGCGAGTCAACAAGGTGACGCCCGCACTCTTCGCCATGGCGCCGGATGCCGCCAGCATGGCTCGCCAGAGCGAGGCGAAGATCCTCGAGAAGATCCGCTCATGCGGACTCGCACCCGGCAAAGCGAAGAACATCAAGGCGCTCTCACAGCGACTGGTCGAGGAGTACGGCGGGGAGGTGCCCTGCAGCCTGGAAGCGCTCGAGGAGCTGCCGGGCGTCGGGCACAAGACGGCGAGCGTGGTCATGAGCCAGGCCTTCGGCGTACCAGCCTTCCCTGTGGATACCCATATTCATCGCCTGGCAGCGCGCTGGGGCCTGTCGAGCGGGAAGAGTGTCGAGCGGACGGAGCTCGACCTGAAGGTGGTCTTTCCCGAGTCGACCTGGAATCATGTTCATCTCGCGATCATCTACTTCGGGCGCGAACACTGTCCGGCGCGCGGGCACGACCTGTCGATGTGTCGGATCTGCAGCTGGGCCGCGACGCGCAAGCGGATTCGTGAAGAGGCGCGCGACGGCGGTGGCGGTCCGCGCTCGCGGGGGAGCGGCGGCGCGTCCGGGAAGTCGCGCTCTAAGCGGAAGGCGGCCGCGAACGCGAAGAAGAAGAGCCCGCACCGGAAGGGCGCGAGGAAGAAGGCTGGCGCAGGCCGGGCGCCGGTCCTCCCACGCTAGCGCCCAGACCGGGGCGCGCCTCGATGGCCAGGATGGGCCACGCGCCGGTCCGCCGCTGATCGATGAATCATGAGTCCGCGCGGCGGATGAGGACCACGCGTCCGAGGATCTGGGCGGGGGGCGCCGGATCGGGCTCGCTCAGCTCGATTCGCCTGCCGACCACCTGCACCAGTCGCACGCCCTCGCTCGTCACCACGAAGCCCTTGGCTCGGAGCAGTCCCGACTGCGAGAGCGCGTCCTCGATGGCCTGCGGCGTGATGCCCGAAGGTGCCCGCCACTCGCTCGTGACGAAGTGCTCGTGGGAATGCGGCGCCGCCTCGGGTGCAGGGCCCGATCGATCGAGCTCGCGGGGGTCGGGTGGAAAGAGCAGGTTGGGGTCGACCTCACCATGGGTGGTATGGAGGATCGGGGCCTCGTCTTCGAGCTCCCGGATACGCGCCTCGATCCCGGCGAGGGCATCTTCGGAGACGAGGTCGACCTTGTTGAGGATCAGCAGGTCGGCGCTGGTCACCTGGTCCTCGAAGGTGCCCGATAGATCGCGACTCTCGGCGACCTGCTCGGCATTGACGACCACCACCGCCATGTCGTCGCCCACCCATCGGCTGATGGGCTCACGCCAGAAGTTCAGCTGCGTGTCGAAGGGGAGGGCGACGCCGGAGGTCTCGACGACGATCCGGTCGGGGTCGACCTTCTCCTTGAGCATCTGCAGCGTGTCCAGGAGATCGTCGGAGAGCTCGCAGCAGACGCATCCCCCCTCGAGCTCCACGTAGGCCTCGTCGCCCTGACCGAGCAGCGCTCTGTCGATCCCCAGCTCACCGAGCTCGTTCGAGACGAGGGCCACGCGAATGCCGCTCCTCGCGGCATGGTCGAGAAGTCGGCGCACCAGCGTCGTCTTGCCCGAGCCCAGGAATCCGGACACCACCAGGGCCGGCACCTTCCGATCGTTCATCTCTTCAGCCTGCACCTCTTCGCTCATCCCGTCGTCCCATGGGCCTCGCGCCGCGGCCGGGCCCGTCTTCCACCTTTCTTTCCCCTCGACGGCATCGGGAGGATCCCGCATCCTGCGCGCTCGGCATCGCGCGGCGGACGTCCGATCCGGGATCGACCGGCTCGTGTGCCGAAGCCAGATTGTCGAGGGCAGCTTGTCGAAGGCAGAAAGGTATCAGGCCTTGTCGGATCATGACTACGACCTCTTCGTGATCGGCGCGGGATCGGGCGGCGTCCGCTGCAGCCGGGTCGCGGCCGAAATGGGCGCGCGCGTGGCCGTCGCGGAGGACCGGGACATGGGCGGGACCTGCGTGAACGTCGGCTGCATCCCGAAGAAGCTGATGGTCTACGCCTCCCATCTCTCGGAAGAGATCGACGAGGCGGTGGACGGCTACGGCTGGAGCGTGGGGGAGCGCAGCTTCGACTGGCCGACCTTCATCGCCAACAAGGACGAGGAGATCCTGCGGCTGAACGGGATCTACAGCGGGCTCCTCGACCGGGCGGGTGTCGAGACCCGCCTCGGGCGCGCCACGCTCGTCGATCGCCACACCGTGGAGATCGGCGGGGAACGCTTGACCGCGCGCTACATCGTGATCGCCACCGGATCACGCCCCTTCATCCCACCCGAGATCCCCGGCATCGAGCACGGCATCACCTCGGACGAGATCTTCCACCTCGACGCGCAGCCGCGACGGATCGCCATCCTCGGGGGTGGGTATATCGCCACCGAGTTCGCCTGCATCATGCACGGCCTCGGCTCGGAGGTGGTGCAGCTCTATCGTGGCCCGCTCTTCCTGCGCGGCTTCGACGACGACATCCGGACCCATCTCGCCGAGCAGATGCGAGGTCGGGGGATCGACCTGCGCTTCGACGCGCATGTGGATCGGAGCGATCGGGTCGAGGGCGGCTTGCGTCTGACGGTGAGCGATGGCTCGGTCCTCGAATCCGATGCGGCCCTGGTCGCCACCGGGCGAACGCCCAACAGCGCCAACCTCGGGCTCGAGACCGTCGGCGTCGAGACGATGGAGGACGGGACCATCGTGGTGGATGAGTACTCGCGCACCTCGATCGACAACATCTACGCCATCGGCGACGTCACCAATCGCATCAACCTGACGCCCGTCGCCCTCCATGAGGGGATCTGCCTCGCCAATACGCTCTTCGCCAATCGTCCGATGAAGCCCAGCCACGAGAACGTCCCGGCCGCCGTCTTCAGCCAGCCTCCCTGCGGCACCGTCGGTCTCACGGAGGCCGAGGCGCGGGCGCGTCTGGGCGAGGTCGACGTCTACCGCTCGACCTTCCGCGCGCTCAAGCAGACGCTCACGAGCTCGAGTCAGAAGAGCATGATGAAGCTCGTCGTCGATCGCGCCAGCGATCGCGTGGTGGGCCTTCACATGGTCGGCCCGGAAGCCGGCGAGATCACACAGGGCTTCGCGGTGGCGATCAAGGCAGGGCTCACCAAGGCGCAGTTCGACGACACCATCGGGATCCACCCGACGGCCGCCGAGGAGTTCGTCACCATGAGGGAGCCGGTGACGTAGCGGCGATCAACCCAGCAGCCGATGGGCCTGCCGTGTCAGCTCGGAGACGCGCAGGCCGCCCGGGCACGCGCCGACGCAGCTCTGGACTGCACAGCCCGCGCAGGCGGCGGCGCCCCTGCCGAGCTTCGCGTAGTCCTCGCGTGCGTAGGCGAGATCGCCATAGTCCGTGGCGTACATGCGCGTGCGGAGCACCTCGCTGACCGTCACGCCGCTCGGGCAGGCCGTGTGGCAGGCATCGCAGCCGTGCTCGCAGTAGCCGTCGCGGCTGCCGAGCAGGTAGTCCTCGAGCAGGTCGAGCTCCGCGGCGCTGGGCGCCGGTGCGCCCGAAGCGCCCAGGTACTCGTCGACCATCGCCTTGTCCTTCATGCTGATCACCAGCGCGTCCACATGGGGACTCGAGAGCGTCCAGCGAAAGGCCGCCTGGGCGAAGGTGGCGCCCCCCTTCTCGAAGGGGCGCATGTCGTTGAGTCGTGCGCCGCGAAGGGTCTTCATGGCGACGATGCCGATGTCCTTCTTCTTCGCCTTCTCGAGCACGCGGGGCAGCTCGGGCTGCACGGCGATCATGTCCGTGCGCGAGAGCAGTCGCTCGTAGAAGGCCGGATCGGCGCCGAAGTTGTAGGCGCAGAGGATCACGTCGACGAGATCGTTGTCGACCACGTAGTCGAGGACCTCGATCAATCGACCCGCGTGGCCCGACACGCCGGTGAATCGGATCTTCCCCTGGGCCTTGGCCTTGTCGGTGAAGGAGTACCAGGCCTCGTTCTTCATCCGGTCGACGTCGTTGACCGCATGGTTGAAGTAGATGTCGATGCGATCGGTGCGCAGCCTCTTCAGCGACCCTTCGAGCGCGCGCATCATCTCTGCCTCGCTGGCACTCGCCGAAGCCGCCACCTTGGAGGCCAGCAGGATCTCGTCGCGCTTGCCTGCGAGGGCTTCGCCGATGGACTCCTCGCTCGCGCCGTCCTTGTAGGACTCCGCCGTATCGAAGTAGTTGACGCCGCGTTCGAAGGCGTGTCGGACCACCGAGGGATCCGTGGTGCGCGATGATCCGTAGGAGATGTCCGCGATCTCGAGCCCGGTTCGCCCCAGGCGCGAGTAGCGACGCACGCGAGGCTCGCCTTCGGGCGCCGACCACGCCTGCTCGGGCATGCCCAGCCCGCTCAGGCCGAGCGTGGCGGCCGCGCCGAGCTTGAGGAACTCACGTCGTTCGATGGGGTCGGACATGGGCATGCTCCCTGGCTCGATTCCACCGGAGTGTAGCCTGGCTCCTCCCGGCTTCCCGTCCCCCTCCTGATTCTCATCAGGGCGAGTCGACGCCCAGCGTCCTCTCGTAGATCCGTCTGACCGCTTCGGTATGCTCCTTGTAGTCCCGGAGCAGTCCGCGCCGCGCTCCGCCTTCGCGGCCCTCGGTGGGGGGATAGCCCAGGTGCAGGGCGAGGCCGTCCAGGTCTCCGCGTTCGCTGTCCAGATCCGAGATCGAGCGATTCTCGACGATTCGCAGGCTTCGCGCGAGCCGCTGCAGGAACTCCCAGCCCCGGACGAGCACGTCGTGCGCTTCTGCGTCGAGGAGCCCGAGCGCATGCAGACGATCCAGCTGCTCCTCGGTTCGGATCACCTCGACCAGCTCCGGGTGCGCCCGCGCCCCGCCGAGCTGCAGGCGTTGGACGACGCTCTCGATGTCGAGCAGCCCACCCCGACCCGTCTTGAAATTGCGCCGCATACCGGTCTCGTTGGCGAGCTCCTGCTCCATGCGCCGCCGGATGCGATGCAGCTCCGCGGTGGCATCCTGCGTCAGCGGTCGCTGCACGATTCGGCGGCGCAGCGTCTCGAATCGCTCGGCGAGTGCCGGATCGCCGGCCACGGGTCGCGCGCGCAGCAGGGTCTGCCTCTCCCAGAGCTCCGCGGGGCCCTCGTGGTAGCGCTCGAAGGCCTCGATGGACGTGACGAGCGTGCCTTGATTTCCTGAGGGTCGGAGCCGGGCATCGATCTCGTAGCACGCGCCCTCGCGCGTCGCAGTCTGCAGACCCGTGATCAGACGCTGGGTGAGGCGCACGTAGTGGGCCTGTGCCTCTGGCGCCTGGCTCCGATCTGCTTCGTCGAGGGCATAGAGGAAGATCACGTCCAGATCGCTGCCATAGGAGAGCTCTCGACTGCCGAGCTTGCCCATCCCCACCACGAGGAATCTTCCGCGCCTGGCCGCGTCCGGGATGCCCTTGCGACTCCCGGCGCACTGTCGCTCCGCCAGCGCCAGGCCGCGCGCGAGGCAGACCTCGGCGATGTCGGTCAGGGCCCCCTCGACCTCGCGCCGCTCGATCTGCCCGGCGATGTCGAGCAGGCCGACGTTGATCAGCTGCCGGTGCTGGAAGATCCGCAGCCCGTCCAGCCCCGCTTCGAGCCAGGCCTCGTCGCCGCCCTGCGCAGCCTCGCTGGCTGCGATGGTCGCCTCCAGATCGGCCTCGAGAGAGGCGCGATCCGGCAGCAGGACCGTCGGGTCCGCGAAGACGGGCTCGATCAGGCGCGGCTGCCGGGCGAGATAGCCCGAGAAGTAGTTCGATCGCGAGATGAGGCCGACCATGCGCGGGACCAGCTCGGGGCGATCGAGGAGCAGCTCGTAGTAGAAGCGCCGTCCGCCGAGCCCCTTGATGAATCGGTCGAGGTTGTTCAGCGCGCGCTCCGAGTCGCCGGATGCGTCGATCTCTCGGGCGAAGGCGTCCGCCAATCCCTCGAGCATGCCACGGGTGCTCTTCAGCTCGAGCAGCTGGGGGACGCTGCGCGTGAAGAGCTCGAGGATGCGGTCGCGCCCGGACTCCGCCACGCCCTCGTCGTGCAGGTCGAGCACGATCTCCCGCTGAGAATCCAGCGCGGCACGGAAGCGGGCCAGCGCGTCGTCACCGTGGAATCCCACCGCGCGTGCCAGCCGCAGGCAAGCGGAATCGTCGGCGGGCACCGTGTGCGTCTGCCGCTCTCCCTCCATCTGCAGCCTGTTCTCCACACGACGCAGAAATCTGTAGGCATCGATCAGGCGTTCGGTCTCGGTCTGGCTCAGGAGGCCCACCTCCCCGATCCGCTTGAGCGCGCGCCGCGTCCCGCGCTCACGGACCTGGCTGATCAGACCGCCGTGCAGGAGCTGGAGGGCCTGCGCGAGGAACTCGATGTCGCGGATCCCGCCGGCGTCGATCTTGATGTTCCAGCCGCGTTCCTGTCCGCCTCGCCGCTCCTCGACCTTCTTCTTCAGGGATCGGATCCCCTCGACGCCCCCGAAGTCCATGCTGGAGTAGTAGATCATGGGTCCTAGGTTGCGGATGGTCCGCCATCCCATCGGCAGGTCACCGGCGACGGGTCTCGCCTTCATGAAGGCGGCGCGCTCCCAGGTATCCGCCCAGGCCTCGTAGTAGGTGCCGAGGGTCTCGGTGCTCACCGCCAGGGCGCCTTGCGCACCATCCGGGCGAAGGTCGAGGTCGACGCGATAGAGGAAGCCCTCGCCGCTCTTGTTCTGCAGGATCCTTCCGTAGAGCTGTGCGAGACGGCTGAAGTAGTCGGCGGGATCGCGGCGGGCAAAGCGGCTTCCGCCGTCCTCGGGTGCGAACAGCGGCCCGGGCGGGGCCGAGTAGATGTAGACGAGGTCCACGTCGGACGAGTAGTTGAGCTCCTGGGAGCCGAGCTTTCCGAGGCCGAGCACGCAGAAGGCCAGCGAGACCTCCCTCCCATCCGACGTGCGCCACCTCGCCGGGCCGTGCCTCGCCTCGAACTCGCCGATCGCCCCCTCGAGCGCCGCCGCCAGGATGACATCGGCGAGGTTCGACACCTCGAGCAGCGTCTCCTCACTGCGTTCGAGGGGCACGAGCTCGTCGCTGCAGTCGCGGACCGTGATTCGCGCGAGCTCGTAGTACTTGAACCGCTGCAGCATCGCACCGAGCGTCTCGGCCTCTGGCAGCGGTGAGGGGAGCCGGGCTTCGAGGCGAGCACGGAGCGCTTCGGCCTCCAAGGGAGACGAGAGATCCTCGTCGAGGAGTCGAGGCAGCCAGTCGGGGTGGCGCTCGAAGAGCCGCGCGAAGAAGGGGGCCACGCCGCAGATCGCGTGGAGAACGCGGCACAGCGCCTCGAAGGCCGCGCTGCCCGGCTGGGGCGGATCCGGCAGCGTGGCCAGCAATCGGTCGGCCAGGCGCCTCGCCGCTTCGGGATCGGGCGCGATGGCGAGGCGGGCGAGCGCGGCCTCGCGGACGTCGCCCTGCGGCGGGACGTGCGCCGGCGGAGGCGGGATGAGGCGCTCGCCCGTCGGGGCGGTCGGCCGCGGCGGACGGCGACGCCCGGCTTGCCGCGTCGGCGTGCCGCCCGACAGGGGCGCGGCCGCCGCGCCG
>CAZQMY010000096.1:0-16491 GCA_964594405.1 uncultured Spirochaetaceae bacterium
GGACTGAGCTTCATCCGGATCCTGCAGCGCTGTCCGGTCTTCTCTCCGGATGCGTTCGTCTCCGCGCGACCCGGGATGGCTCGGGAAGACGCGCCGGAAGGGGCCGCCAGAGAGAGCAGGCCCACCCTGCTCTTCTTGGAGCACGAGCGGGGCATCCCCGTCGCCGGCAGCCTCGACCGCGTCATATCGGAGCACGGCGAGCGGCGCGTTCACGATCCACGCGATCGCGCGGGCGCCGTGGAGATCTCGAGCCTCGGCAGCGCGGCGGCGGAACCGCGCCCATCCCTGGACCCGATGGGCCTGATCTATCGCAATCCCGATGCGCCCTGCTACAACGATTTGGTGGCCGGCTCCGTGCGTCGGATCCCGACCGGGGAGAAGGTGCGGGCACTCCAGGCCGAGCTCGACAGGTTCACGGTCGGGCGCGAGTGAATGCGGGTGCTCACCGAAGCCATCGAGGCCGCCCTTCGCACGGCGTGCTCCCGGAGCCGCTCAGAGCTGGTGGCCTGCGCGGAGCGCAACCTGGGAGAGCTCGGCGCGCTGCGCCAGCGAGACGACTCGGAGCACGCGCGCCTCGAGCAGGAGCCTTCGGTCGGCCGAGCGCTCGGACCGCTCGGCCGCAGCGCGATGCGCACCGACGTCTTCGCAGCGCTCCAGCACGACGCGAACGCCGCGGCGCCGGCGTCGAAGCGGGGCGCTCGGCTTCGTGCGCTGGAGCGAGAGCTCGAGCAGGCGCTCGCTGGCTTCCGGGGCCACACGCTGGATCCTGCCCTCGAGACCCTCGACGACGACTCCGTCACGCAGGCCCTCGAGCAGTACGAGGCGCGCCAGGCTTCCGCCATCGACCTCGTGGGCAAGGTGAGGGAGGCGCAGCTCCATCTCGACGCGCTGTACCGCCAGAACGTGCACGCGCCCTACTTCGAAGCGTTCGGGCTCGATTCGCTCGACGAGGACGAACGTCGCTACCTGGCGCCGCTCGGCTTCCTCGCCGTCGACCCGGCGACCGGCCCGGCCCTGGCGTCGATCGTACGCCTCGTCTCGTCGCGGCTGCCGCTCATCGTCGTGCGCGTATGCCGGACCCGATCGATCACCGGCGCCGCCTCACCAGAGCTCCCGCTGCCCTACGCCGCGCTGGCTTTCTCGCCCCAGTGCAGCTGGCTCCAGACCACCTGGGAGGAGGCATCCGACCCGCTCCCCCCCCTGCTCGCAGAGATGCTCGCGGCGCTGGGCCATTCGACTGGGCCCGCGCTTGCCGACATCCTGGCCTGCGACTCTGCTCGGCAGGTCGAGCTCGCCGAGGCCTCTGGCGTGTGGCCGACCGTGGCGTACCTCCCCGACGCTGCGAAGGCGGGCGGCTCAGCGCCGATGGTGAGGTGGAGCCCGCCGCCCGAGCGCGCCGGGCTCAGCCCCGCGGACTTCGCCTGGGAGCTGCTCGCCTCCGGCGCGCGAAGGGATCGCTTCGTCGAGCTGCAAGGGCCCATCGGGAAGAGCGGCGCAAAGCGGCTCGAAGACTATCTGGCGCTTTCCAGGGAGGCGCGGCAATCCGCCTTCCCCGTCTTCCAGCCCGACGGCAAGCTGCGCATGGTTCCCGCAGACGTGCTTCGCTACTGCGATCGGCTGCAATTCGTCAATGGGATCTGGGAGCGGCTCGGCGGCAGTCCGGCCGAGCCGGATCGCGAGGACGAGAAGCCCACCGTCGTCACACCGCCCACGCCCGAGAAGCCCCTTCCCGACGAAGCGATGCGCACGGCGCTCGAGCGGATCCTGCTTCGATTGACGGAGCCCGGATGAGCACGACCGAGGTCTCGGTCGGACGCGTCGATGACGCGCTGGCCGTCTTCGAACTACCCTGTCGTTTCCCTGATCAGAGGTCACCCATGTCACAGACGTCCCCCTACGTCCTCTATGGCTCGCACGCCTCCTACGCCACGGCCGAGACCCGCAGCTACCTGCGCAAGAAGGCCATCCCCTTCATCGAGCGCCTCCCCGCGTCGAAGCGGTTTCGGGAGTACGTCCGCCCCACCAGCGAGAATCATCGGATCCCACAGATCGAAGCCCCGGACGGAACCGTCGTCCAGGACACCAAGGCGATCTTCGACTTCCTCGAGGAGCGCTTTCCGGAGCCGCCCGGATATCCGCCGGGTCCTCGCCAGCAGCTCGTCGCGCGACTCTTCGAGGTCCTGCTCGAGGCCGAGCTCGGGCGCGTCGCCTGGCACTACCGCTGGAACTTCATGGAGGAGAACTACGGCTTCGTGGGCCGCGAGTTCGGCCGCTCCTTCAAGCCGCAGGGCAGCAACGAGGAGCTGGACCACTACGGCTCCATCATCGCGGAACGGATGGAGGGCAAGCGCGCCGGACTCGGCGACAGCGCCGCCCTCCGACCCGTGCTCGAGCAGATCTACTTCGAGGCGCTCGAGATCCTCGAGGAGCACTTCACCACGATGCCCTACCTCTTCGGCGGACTGCCGAGCATCGCGGATCACACGCTCATGGGCTCGATGTTCGGGCATCTGGCGCGGGACCCCGAGCCCTCGCGCATCATGAAGATGCGGGCGCCACGCGTCTTCCGCTGGACGGAGCACATGAACGCGCCGGAGATCCAGTCGCCCGAGTTCGCGGAGACCGAGATGACCTATCTCGCGAATGACGCGATCCCCGAGAGCGTGTGCTCGCTGCTCCGCCTGTGCGCGGCGGACACGACCCCGGCCCTCGTTCGCTCCGCCGAGATCTACAACGCCTGGGCGGCCGAGCACGAGGCCCTGCCGGCCCGATCCGTGATCTCCGAGGGATACGACGAGGCCGTGGTCGGGCGATTCCAGGGCGAGCTGCGGGGCGTTCCCGTGCCAATGGCCGCGTCCACGTATCAGCTCTGGGTGCTTCAGCGCGGCCTCGATTGGTTCGCCACCTTGAGCGAAGACCATCGCGGGGCGGGGAGAAGCCTGCTGGATGCCTGCGAAGGCGGCGCCCTCCTGGACATCACCTTCGGGCGACCGCTGATGCGTGTGGGAAGCCGGATGGCGGTCGCCTGAGTCATACGAGGGAATCTCGCCGAGCGACTGCCGACTACGCCTCGCGATCGAGCCGACGCCTCCAGCGCTTCGCCCAAGCGTCGAGGGGCAGGAGCAGCGCAGCGAGCTCGGAGGCGAGCGGCGTGGGCGCGTATCCCCGACCTTGCTCGTGCTCGACGAGTCGGGCCTCACGGAGCTCGCGGAGCCTGGCGTTGAGTCCGCTGGGCGAGACGCCGTCGCAGCGTACCTGCAGCTGCCGGAAGCTGAGCGGGCCCTGACGGAGCTCCCAGAGGATCCGATCGGCATGTCGCCGACGCGGACCCGCGATTCGACGAACGCCAGAGCGCGCTGCTGAGGATGTGCGACGAGCTCCACGCCACGCACACCCTCTCCGAAAAAGCGTGTCACGCCCTGCGGGCACACTTCAGTGAAGAAGACGTGCTCGAGCTGCTCTACACGGCGGGGCAGTCCACCTGTGTGAGCCATCTCGTCAACGCGCTGGCCCTCGCGCCCGAGGTTTTCGCCGCCCGTTTCGCGGAGTGCGGGGGCGAGCCATCGAGGGCCTGGCCTGTCTCCCACGGACGATGGGCGGATCAGCCCTGGCCGCTGGGCGACGGGAGCGCGTTCGACAGCTCCACCGGCAGCTCGACCCGTCCTCCGTAGATCACCTGCTCTGCCTCGTCCGCCCCCGTCTGTTCGGCCCAGGGTCCTGCGCGGTTGGTGTGGGCGTGAAACTTGGGGAAGTCCGAGGACGACACATCCAGGCGCAGTCGTGAGCCGGGCTGGGTCCGCCAGGCGATCGGCCAGAAATCGAGCGTCACCGAGAGGCGATCTCCAGGCGTGTAGTCCAGCGGCACTTCGGCGCCGTTGCGATAGGCCAGGGAGGTAATGGTGTCGCGGATGTTGAAGGCGCGACCGTCCGGAAAGACCTCGATCAGCTTCGCAGTGAACGCCGTGTCCGGCGCGGACGACGAGACATCGAGCGTCACGCTGATGGTCCCCGAGATGAAGAGGCGCTCTGCCAGCGGCTCGCTGTGGAACGTCAGCACGTCATCACGCTCGCACAGTCCGGCCTGATCGACGTTGGCAGGGGGCGCCCCGCCGAAGCCGGGCATCCTGAAGGCCAGCATGCCGGCCCCCCCACGCGTCGGCATCGGGGCGTCCGGATCATAGACATAGGTCGCCTTGCCCGAGCCCGGCATCGAGGCCAGCGTCCCGCCATCGCAGGAATTGGCGGCCTCGAGATTCGCAAGATGGAGGATGCGTGACTCGGCGGTCGTCGGCCATTGCTCGCGCTGAAGCCACTCACCGTCACCGATCACGTAGAGGCTGAGGCCGGTCGGTGATGCGAGCGGCTCGCCCTTCAGGTGATGCTCCAGCCAGGGCAGCATCTCCGACCATTGGAAGCGGCCGCCGCCGGAATTCGGCATCTCGAGTTCACCGCTCGTCCCCGCATGGGTCCAGGGGCCGATGATGTAGCGGCTCTTCGATCGGGTCGCGAGCCGCTGCCAGTCTCCGAATTGCGGCCCGAAGAAGACATCGTACCAGCCGCCGATCATCAGGATCGGGATCGTCATGTTCTGTGGCAGCTCGCGGAGCCTGACCCGATCTTCCTGCTGCCAGTAGTCACTCGCCGGTGAGGTGGCGGCGATCATGTCCTGATACCAGGGCATGGCCACGCCATAGATCCGGGTATCGACTTCGTTGTGTGGGCGGTGGCGGATGGCCTCCTGATAGTCCTCACCGGCGCCGTCGATGCTGGCGTCGGGCCCGCGCATCATGCTGGCCCACGCGGTATAGGTCTCTTTCCTGAAGAGAGCGTCCTCGATCATGACACCGCTGTTGTCCGTCGTTTACATGGAGGTCACTTTTGTCTTGAGCTCCGGGGGCGCGCCCCCGACCAGCGCCGCGAACTGCACCGAGGCGAGGTAGGACGGCCCGACCATCGCGATGTTGCCATCCTGGAAGTCCTGCTCGATCAGCCAGGCGAGCGTATCGCGGCCGTCGGCGATCTCGTTCGCAGCCGGGGTCCACTCACCCTCGGAACGGCCCTGCCCCCGCGTATCCTGATACACACAGGCGTAGCCGTAGCGGACGAAGCGGCCGCAAAGGGTGTCCCGCATGATCCAGTTGATCGCGGCGTAGGGGCTGCGGGCCAGAACGGTCGGAAAGGGCCCCTCGCCGCTCGGCAGCTTCACCGTGGTGTAGAGCCTCACGCCATCGTCCATGGCCACCATGAGGTCGAAGCCGTCTCCCGCACCGTGAGTGAAGGCGGGGAGACCTCCGTAGACGCGCATCAGTTGATGCCGCCCGAGGAAGGCGAGCGAGGTGACGCCCAGGACGAGCGCGATCACGCCGAACAGGAGTCGGAGCCACTTCATCCGCGTGATTGTCGCCGACCAGGATGCTGATGCAAGCGGTCGTCGCTGCCTGGGCTACCGACCGGAGGGGTCGCCGGAGGACACCGCCGCACGTCGATCCTCGCCCGCCGATCAGCGCGCCGCAGCCAGGGCGGACAGCTCCTCTGGCGTCACGATCCCGTTCGCGTCCGCATCGACCCTGCTGAAGGCCATGTCATATCGACCGAGGCTCGCGATCAGCTTCGCGCGCCCGATGCCGTGTCGTGCGTTGAGGTCGATCAGCGTCGTGAACTCGCGCTCGGTCAGTTTGCCGTCACCGTCGGCATCCGCCTCCCGGAAGTTCTCACGGACCTGATCGCGGTCGTCGTCGCTGGCGGCCGGCGAAGGCGTGGCCTGCAGCGAGAGTACGGCCATGACGGCGAGCAGGGTGCCCGTCTTGATCAGAGGCTTCATCTCGATTCTCCCATCTACGATCACAGAGATCATCGGGCGACCGCTCGCATGGGCGCAATGCGATCCCTCAGACGCCGTTCTCGACCGCCCGGTTCCTGCCTTGGACCGGAGGGGACTGAGCCGCCCCAGCGACACCGCCCAGGATGCGACGGCGGAGCTGATCGTCGGCTGAGCGTTCCTGAGAGATGGCTCAGGAAGCGCTCGGGCCCTGGCACGCCACAGTCCGGCGGCGGGAGCCGACGCCTCGCGTGTTGATCGCATTGGCTCTTGCTGATCGAGCCGACATCGATATTATTCAAGTATTACTCGAATACCACCAGTCCGGAGCCAGAATGTCGATCCAGCGCGCCAAGTCCGCCGCCCGCCGCGCTCAGCGCCGGGGCGGCGCCCGCCCGGGCGCAGGCCGGCGGGCGAGTACGGACTCCGCAGACCCGCGTGCGCGCATCCTCGACGAGGCGACCCGGCTGTTCGCTTCGGCGGGCTTCGAGGCGACGGCGACGAGCCGAATCGCGCGGGCCGCCGGCGTCTCCGAGGGCACCCTCTTCCATCACTTCGCCAACAAGCGGGCACTGCTCGCCGCCATCTCCGAGCGCGGCGCCGACGCGATCCTGGCCGCGGGCTTCGACGGCCTCGATCCCGACCGCGACCCGCCGGACATCGAGGCGATCGCGCGGCGGCTGATCGCCTTCGCGCGCGCCCATGAGGACCTGTACCGGGTCTTCAGGATGGGGCGCGGCAGCGAGCCCCGCGATGCGGGCTGGGCCCTGATGCAGGGCGAGGACCGGATCGTGGCGGCCACCGCGGACGCCCTGACGCGCTGGAGCGCCCGCGGGCTGCTGCGCGCCATGAATCCGCGGATCACGGCCGAGCTGGTGTTCGCCCAGGTCGACGCCGTGGTCCGCCATTGCGTGCTGCTCGGCCACCCCGAAGACGAGCAGACCTGCATCGACGAGCTGGTGCGTTCACTGACGGGCGCCCTCGTCGATCCGAACGCCCCGATGGCCGCCCCCATCGGCGGGCCGAAGAGCGAGGAGACACCCGCATGATGCGAGCGTCGATCACCCTCTCAGTGGCTGCGGCATTGCTCGCGAGTGCCCCGGTCCAGCCCTCGCCGCCCGGGACGCCGCCCGAGCCATCCTCGGCCTCTACGAGATCGAAGAGGGCCGGGGCCGGTTCGTGATCTTCGAGCGCGCAGGGCTCTTCTACGGGCGCATCCTCTGGCGCGCCGTCGAGGGACGCGACGTCGACAACCAGGACCCGGGTCTGCGCAGCCGGAACCTCGTCGGAATCGAGTTCATCCAGGGCTTCGCGTTCGACGGCGAGGACGACTCGGTGGGCGGAACACTCCACGCGCCCGATTCGGGCTCGACCTTCAAGGGGCGCATGTGGCTCGAAGGCGAGGTCCTCGAGATGCGCGGCTACGTGGGTGTTCCGCTCTTCGGTCGAACGATGAGCTGCCGCCGCCTCGCAGCCCCGACGAGCTGATCCACTCGCGCCCATCCAGGAGAGCGACACCATGCAGGACACGTACGAGAGTCGCATCACGTCGAAGCCTTCGATCGGCGCCCTCTGGCGCATTCGCCGTTCGATGTTCGGACAAGGCCGGGTCACGCCCGTGTGTCCCCCGGCACCGCGCCTGGATGGACGCCTCGCATTGGTGACGGGAGGCCACCGGGGCATCGGGCTCGAGACGAGTCGCGGGCTCGCCGGGCGCGGCGCCGAGGTCATGAGCGCCTCGCGCGCTGCCGCTCCGGCGGCGGACGGCGCCGAGCCGCGCGGTCCCCACGAGTTCGTCCGCCTCGATCTCTCCGATCTGGCGTCGGTTCGCGAGGCCTGTCGCGACGTCGCCAAACGCGCGGCTGGGCGTCGGCTCGACGTCGTCGTGGCCAACGCCGGGGTGGCGCCGCTCGGCTACTCCGCATCGGCGCAAGGACACGAGCTGGCGTTCGCGACCAACGTGCTCGGCCACCACGCCCTGATTCGCGGTCTGATGCAGGCCGACCTGCTCGCAGACGGAGCCCGCGTCGTCTTCGTCACCGGTGACATCTATGTCCTGACGAAGGGCTGCACGCCCGACTACGTCTTTCGAAGTCCGGTCGGCGGCCTCATGGCCTACTGCCGCAGCAAGCTCGGCAACCTCTGGCAGATGCGCGAGTTCGCGCGGCGCTATCCGGCGTTTCGCTTCCACGCCGTGCACCCGGGCGTCGTGGGCTCGGAGCTCCAGGGCGGAACGACCGGCATCTCCGGTCTCTTCAAGCGGGCCATGATGCTCTCCGTCTCGGCGGGTGCGCAGACGTCGCTCTTCTGTGCGACGCAGCCCGGGCTGGCCTCAGGCACCTACTACCACAACACGATGGGCCGCATGGATCTTCGCGACGATGATCCGGCGGCCGATCCAGCCGAGGCAGCCCGATTCTGGGATGCCCTCGAGCGGCTATCGCAGGCCGTCTAGCGGATGGATGCGAGCCGCGGCGAGCAGAGGACGGCGCTGTGCTCCCTGCCGCTGATCTGCGCCGCGCTTGCCCGATTCCCGGAGCGACGGCGGCCATGTCGTGGCCCCGAGCCCATGGGCGAACGACGCCCCCGACCTCGGCGTCGACGTCCCGCTCGACATCTCGCCGCCGGTGACTGGCGGTGCCCCTGGCCCCTGCCGGCGCACCAGTCGTGGTTGGACCGGCCGATCCGTCGAAGCTGGCTTGACTCCGCCCCTTCCAGCACGATGCTCTGCCAGGTGGAGGAGTCGTGACCATGACGGATCGGCGGGACCACAGCGTCGAGATCGCAGGACATGGAGTGGTCCGGGTGCGGGACCATCCGGGGCCGGAGGGCGCGCCGGTCCTTCTCCTCCTGCACGGCCTCGGCGCGACGGGCACGTTGAACTGGGGGCGATGCTACCGCCCGCTCTCCCGTCACTTCCGGGTGCTGAGCCTGGACCATCGCGGCCACGGCCGCGGGCTGCGCACCCGGCGGTTCCGCCTCGCACAGTGTGCCGATGACGCGATCGCCGTCACCGAGCGCCTTGGAATCGACCGCGTCATCGCAGTGGGCTACTCGATGGGCGGCCCCATCGCCTCGCTCGCCTGGCGTCGCCACCCGGACCGCGTCGCAGGCCTCGTGCTCTGCGCGACGGCGCGGCACTTCGCGCCGCGTAGCCTGTCCCGACTGGCGCGCGCGTCGCTTCCGTTCGCGGCCGCGGCCACCCGCCTGGTGCCGAGCCTGGTCCACCAGCAGGCAACGCACCGCATGCTGCAGAGCATCGAGCACCCGGAGCTGCGTGAGCGCGTCCGCGACGAGCTGCTCGGCCACGATCCGGCGACCATCGTCCAGGCCGCGCAGGCCGTCACGACGTTCTCATCGCGAGACTGGATCGGCGAGGTCGACGTCCCGACGGCGGTCGTCGTCACGACGCGCGACGAGCTCGTCCCGGAGCCGCGTCAGCGCAAGCTGGCCGCCTCGATTCGAGGCGCCGAGGTCTTCGAGGTCGCCGGCACCCATGCTGCCTGTGTCGCGTCGGCAGACTTCGTGCCGACGCTCGTGCGCGCCTGCCAGAGCGTGGCGGATCGCGCGGGGCTTCGTGGGCAGAGCCCGACAGCGCACCGCATCGCCTACGACCGCCAGCCCTGATCCATCGTGGAGGGAGGGGGCCAGCCGCGTCGGCTGGACAGGGCCCGAGCCTCAGCCGAAGCCGAAGCCCTCGCGCGGCTGCTGGAAGACGGCGCGCACGGCCGGCTCGAAGTGCTCGAGGGGCAGCGTGTCGTAGTCCGCGTCGAAGGCTCGCTGATCGTAGAGCTCGCAGAACTCGGCCGTGTAGTCGAACCAGGGATGCTCGCGGTAGCGGTCACGCAGGTTCCGATCCTGTCCGATCCAGTGGAAATAGTAGTAGCCCTGGAAGATGAAGTGCTTCTCCACCATCCACAGGATCTGTTCGGAGACGAAGGGACGCAGGATCGCAGCCGCGACATCCGGGTGGTTGTAGCAGCCCAGCGTGTCTCCGATGTCGTGGAGAAGGGCACACACCACGTACTCGGCATCGCGCCCGTCACGCTCGGCGAGCGTGGCGGTCTGGAGGCTGTGTGTGAGTCGGTCGACGGGGAAGCCACCGTAGTCGCCGTCGAGCACCCGGAGGTGGTCGAGCACACGATCCGCCAGCCCGGCGCGCAGCTGGATCGCCCCGATCGCGATCTTCTGCCAATCCTCGGCCGTGCCTTCCGTCATCGCGCGGAACTTCGCGCGGCTGGTTCGAGGGTCATCCTGCAGCATCGAGGGCTCCCTGGTGATCGATCATCGTGTTTCCATCTGCCATCCGAGTGCCCTCCGAGCATAGCGATTCGAGCCCAGCGGCTCGCCACCGAAGAACCGTCTCGCCGGGTGGAGCAGCAGCGGATCTACATGCGGCTCGGAGACGCCGCGTGCGGCCGCGGCAGGCTATGGGACCGAAGCTGAGCGTCGCCTGAGGAATGCTGAGAGGTCTCTCAGCGACTCTCAGCGAATTCTCAGCTTCGTCCCTTTAGTTTGCGAACCACACGGGCTCCATCGGCGGGAGCGGTTCGCCCGGCCACGCGGTCGCGCGAAGAGCGCTCGCAGCCCTGATCAAGGATGCCTCCAGCCCACGGTGGGGGTCGACGGACGGCAAACGTTCGAACAGGATGTTCGAACCAGGAGACTGAGACATGATTCGCGCCCGACATGGCTCTACGTACTCTTCTTCGAGAAAGAAGGAGAATGCAACGAGACCGACAAGAACGACACTCGTACTCGGCTTCTTCCTGTGCTTCGTGCTCGTGTACGCAGGGCCTGCCTTCGCTGGGGGCATCTGGAACGAATCCACCTGCCAGATCGAAGGGGACGATGCCTCCGATGGCAATGGCCCCCTCTCGGTGAGCACGCTGGAACTCCCCGGAACGACCGTCTACTACCCGACCATCCTCCCAACGAGCGCCTGCACGTTCAGCGTGATCGGTTGGGGCAATGGGCTCGGGACGTCCGGGGGAACGGGGTATCCGCTCTACTTCACGCTCTGGGCGAGCCATGGCTTCGTGGTCGCCGCGTCCCACTCAGGCAACGCCACCGGGAGCACGATCCTGGCGTCGGTCCAGGATGCGCTGGATCAGAGCGTCAACCCCAGCAGCCCGCTCTATCAGGCGCTCGAGTCGCAGTTCGGCGTCGCCGGAAAGTCCAAGGGCGGGATCGCATCGGCGGATGCCGTGCAGTCCTCGCAAGAGGCGGTCGCAGCCGTGATGATCGCGGGATCCGGGGCAGGGGTCTCGGATCCCGGGCTGTTTGCAACGGGCACCCGCGACTACCTCAGCAGTAGCGTCGTCAATGGGTACAACGGATCCACCGGCCCAGCCGTCTTCGCCAACGCTGAGGGAGAGGGTCATCTGGATCTCAGCTCGAGTGAGGACGTCGGCGAGCTCGCCACGTCGTTCATGCGCTGCCACCTCCGGAACAACGCCGACGCCTGTGACTACGTCGAGTGCCCGAGCTGCCAGATCGGCAACTGGGCCGAGTACGAGTCCGTCGAGAGCGGCGGTGGTGGTGGCGGGGGCGGCGGAGGCGGCGGCTGCAACTGAGCACCCGTAGCTCCGTGCACCCGACCTGATCGAGAGCCAGCGAGCTGGTCCACTCGAGTCCAGCATGGTCCAGGGGGTGCGGCTGCGCTGCCGGATGGGCGGGGCGCACCCGATGCACCCGGCGCGACCGCGGCGAGGTCCCCTCCCCTCCCGATCAGGCAGATCGAGTCGTGGCCCGGAATGCGGAGCTGGTCTCAGCGTTCCGGGCCCGCTCGACACACCGCGTGGGCGGCGACCCAGGAGGACTTCGCGCGATGTTCAGGTACCTCGGCTTGACAGAGCGAGACCCCCTCTTCTTCTACCTGGGCGAGGTCATCTACTACGGCTTCATCGCGGCGGGCGCCCTGCTCGCCGTGATCCAGCTCCATCGATGGCTCGTCCGGGCCGGGTACGATGCGAAGTCGGTCACGCGATTCATCTCGGCCTTCGCCCTTGCACTGGCACCGGCGACCTATCTGGGCTCGCGCTTCGCGGGCTTGGTCGGCATTCCGCTGAGCGAGTGGAGCTTCGACGTCGTGCTGGAGGCGTTCAGTCAGGAGGGCACGCACACCTACCACGCCAGCATCATCCTGCCCTTCCTGGTGCTGACCGTGCTGATCCGAATCTGGCGATTCAGGTTCTTCCAGGTGATGGACATCATCTTCCTCCATCTCCCCCTGGTCCATGCCCTGGGTCGCATCGGATGCTTCGCCGTCGGATGCTGCTGGGGGAGGATCGTCTTCATCGACCTCTTCGGATGGCAGCTCCGATTCCAGAACCCGATGCCACTCTACTCGATCGGAGTGAACCTCCTGATCTTCGCCGTGCTCCGGCGCGTCTTCGTGGCAACGCAGCATGAAGAGGAGACCGGGCGTCGCTACGAGGGGCTCGTCTTCGGCGGCTACCTCGTTCTCTACGGCGTGGCACGCCTCATCATCGAGGTCTTCCGGCCGCAGCGACCGGTCTGGCTCGAGCTCACGCAGGCACAGCTCGTGATGCTCGCCTTCATTGCGATCGGCGCGATCGTCTGCTGGTCGGTCGGTCGGCGTGCTGCCCGGCCACTCGCCGCGGCGACGGATCCAGGCCCGGTGGCCCCTTGTTCGGGTGCGCAGGTCGAGCTGCAGAAGCTCCTGCCACTGCTCGGCGTCGTGCTGACCTACCTGACCCTGGTCTTCGTGTTCCATCATCTGATGCTCCGGGTACACCTGATGCCACCCCCCTTCTACCCGACGATCTCTCTGGGTGATGCCTATACCCGGGTGCTCTACGGCTTGCTGTTGGCACTGCCCGGCCTGCTCTCGATCTACTGGATGCGAAGAGCGGGGCTCTCATTGGGCGACTACTTCGGGCGCCCCCGCTTCTCCAGGCTCTTTCTCGTCGCGCTCGCCGTCAGCGCATTCTACGCGGTCGACCTGCTCTTCCTCCGTGGGAACGAGCTGCGCGGCGGCGCCTTCTGGCCACCTGTGATCCTCTTGAGCGCGATCAATGCGACGTCGGAGGAGGTGATGCATCGCGTCGCGGCTCTGTCCCTGCTGCTGCAGGCACAATGCCCCGTGTGGCTCGCCGTGCTGCTGCAGGCCTTGCTGTACGGGCTGGTCCACCTCTTCGTCACGCCGACCCTGGGTGCTCTCGCGATCGTGTACGGCCTGATCCTGGGCGCGCTGGCGCTGAGGAGTGGGAGCGTGATTCCGGCCATCATCTGCCACTTCGTGATCGATCTGGGCGCCATCGGGCTCCCTGTGCTCCATCGGATCGAAGGCGGCCTCTGAACGCGGAGCCGACGCAGACCTGTCTCGAGGCAGCCGGCGACCGTGGTCGTCACGGCGTCGTACTGCTCTGGGCGAAGGGCCGAGGAGTGCGAGCCACGGGTCGAGAGGCACCCTCAGTGCAAGGCCTGCCAGGAGGCTTGCAACGAATGCGCCGAGGCCTGCGACGCGCTGGCGGCCTGGCCGCTGGTTGAACGGCCCCAGTCGTCGCCGTGCACCGCACTCACTCGAACGGGCGGTGCACGAAGTCCGGGTTCTTCCAGCCGGCCGGCGCCTGCATCAGCTCCGGCGGCTCGAGTCGGGACACGTAATCGAGTACGGCACTCACATCGCGCTCCGAGAAGCCCTGGATCTGCGCCACCATCTCGGGGTTCGCGTTCTTTCGCCGGCCGTCTCGAATCGACTCGAACTGCCGCACCATGTAGTTGTAGTGCTGCGACTGGATGCGCGGAATGTATCTCCCGGCGTCCCCCTCGCCCTCGGGCCCGTGGCAGCTCACGCAGTGCTTCTCGTAGAGCGCCTGGCCGTGGACGAGGTCCTTGCCCTCCCCCTTGTCGGTATCGACGTGGATCTCGAGGGAGTCGATGTAGCCCGCGACGTCCGCGATCCCCTGGGCTCCGCCGATGATCTCCGGGGCCGAATAGGGAACCATCAGGACTGCCTGCCGATTGCCCGCCCGGATGTCCGCGAGCTGCTTGATCACGACGCTCCGGTGCTGGCCAGCGATCTGCGGAACGGTTCCGCCGGGCAGGCCCGAGCCCTCGGGTGTGTGGCAGCTGGCACACTCGCGGAACAGCGCCAGGCCTCGTGCAAGATCCGGCTCGAGTGTGAGCGCCCGCTCGACCTCTCGTCGGGCCTTCTGTGCGAGCTCGTCTGCGCTGGGCACCTCCACCTGCTCGACCGGCGCCTCGTCGGGGATCTCGAGCTGGCGGAAGCAGGCCCGAAGGGCGCGGTTCGCGCGCACCTCGAAGCCGGCATCGAAGAGCTGCACCGCGAATCTGCGCCGATTCGCGCAGGCCCGCAGAGCGGCCGCGATGTGACCCGGCCCGGGGTCTTTGAGGATGGCGTCGACACGGTCGAGGTCCGACCGGAAGTCTGCATGAGCAGGTGCAGCGATGAGAGCGAGCGTGAGGAGGAGGACGCCGATCGGTCTCGTCGAAGATGCGATCGTCATTGCCGATCATGATACGAACACCGAGAGCCGGAAAGCAATCAGCTTTGCGAGGTGGGGCGACTTGCTACACATGGGTCATCCCGACCTGCACCGGCGTCTGCGCAGACCCGACGGCGAAGCGCCCCGCTCCTCGTGTGTCGGCTGGCCGACTTGCGGCATCATACCCCCGTGGCCCGCCGACGTTCCGACCTCCGCATCCTCCTGCTTCAGATCCGCGAGATGGGGAGTACCCGTGTCGAGGAACATGCGAGCTTCACCGCGCAAGCGGGCCTGCGGCCGGAGCAGGTCGACGTGCTCAACGTCTTCGATACGCCCGCCTTCCCGCCGACGGTCGCCCAGGGCTACGACGCCCTCTTCATCGGTGGAGCGAGCGAGGCCAGCGTGCTCGAGCCGGAGACGTATCCCTTCGTCCCGCACGCGTGCGCGCTCCTCGAGCAGGCGAGAGCCGCCGGTCAGCCGGTCTTCGCCTCCTGCTTCGGGTTCCAGCTCGCGGTGGTCGCGTTCGGGGGCGAGATCGTTCGTGATGACCGCGACTTCGAGATGGGGACGCTGCCGATCCGTCTATGTGAGGCCGCGCACAGTGATCCGCTCCTGCACGATACGCCCGACGGCTTCCTGGCGGTCTCCGTGCATCGCGAGCGCGCGATGGCACCGCCACCCGGCTGCACCCCGCTGGCGGAGACCGATGCATGCTCCCACTCGTTCCGCGTGAAGGGGCGCCCCTTCTGGGCGTTCCAGTTTCATCCCGAAGTGGACCGGGCCACGCTGGTCCAGCGGCTGACCGTATACAGGGCACACTTCACTCGCGACGACGGTCATCTCCAGGACGTCCTCGACCGTGCACGCGAGACGCCGGAGTCCAACCGGCTCGTGACGAAGTTCATCGACCGCGTGCTGCTCGGATGAAGGCCGAGCGCCCGCGGCCGGTCCGTCGACGACGGGCCGAGAAGGCAATCTTCCTCCTTGCGAATCTGGATGCTCGACCGAAGGAGAGCGCATGAACCCCATCGAATGGATCGATCGCGAAGTCCTCGGCAACTCCCTCCTGCTCTGGGCGGCGTCGGTGAGCATCTTTCTCGTGGCATGGATCGTGCTCGGCACACTCCGCCGAGTGCTGCGAGAGCGGCTCCACCGCCTGGCAGAGGGCAGGGACCTCGCGACCCTGCACGTGGCCGCGGACGCCGTCAGCGATACGCGATCGTGGTTCGTCATCCTCCTCTCGCTCCTGGTGGGCTCGCTGGTCCTCAACCTGCCCGACGACATCGAGGGGCACCTCGGTCAGATCGCAACCCTCGTGTTGCTCGTCCAGGCCGGGCTCTGGGCTTCGGCCATCGCAACCAAGCTCATCGAGATCCGGCGCGAGGATGAGCTGGAGGACAATCCGGGCGCTGTGGCGGCCATGGACCTGCTCTCCCTGGCCGTCCGTGTAGGCGTCTGGTCCGTCATCCTGCTCATCATGCTCGACAACTACGGCGTCAACGTGACCACGCTGATCGCCGGCCTCGGTGTCGGTGGCATCGCCGTCGCCCTCGCCGCGCAGAACATCCTCGGCGACCTCTTCGCGTCGCTCTCGATCGTGCTCGACAAGCCCTTCGTCGTCGGTGACTTCCTGATCATCGGGGACTACCTGGGCGCCGTAGAGAAGGTCGGAATCAAGACCACGCGCGTCCGCAGCCTGTCGGGCGAGCAGCTGATCTTCTCGAACAACGACCTCTTGAACAGTCGTATCCGCAACTACGGACGCATGTTCGAGCGCCGGGTCGTCTTCTCGGTGGGCGTCACCTACCAGACGACATCCGACCAGCTGCGCGAGATCCCGGTCATCCTTCGCGAAGCCGTCCAGGCGCGGGAGGGCGTGCGCTTCGACCGGGCGCACTTCCAGAAGTACGGCGATTTCGCCTTGATCTTCGAGATCGTCTACTACGTACTCTCGCCCGACTACAACAAGTACATGGACATCCAGCAGGCGATCAATCTCCAGATCTTCGAGCGCTTCGCCGAGCGCAGCATCGAATTTGCCTACCCGACACAGACCGTCCATCTGAATCGAGAGGACTGATTCGGGCGGGCGCCGGGGATTCGTTGCTCTTACGGGCCCGCCTCCAGGACGCGCTGAGCCTCCTTGTGCAGCGCCTCGAACTCCTCTTCGATGAAGGTGACGAGGTCGTGCAGATCCGG